>DASWHI010000245.1:0-13872 GCA_036398235.1 Burkholderiales bacterium | reverse complement strand
TAGGCGTCGAACAGGAGGCCGCAGCTCGGGTGGCCGGCAGCCGCGACGATTTCGCGTCCGGCCTCGAGCCGGTTGATCACCGGGTGCTGCGAGTTGAACTCGAGCGCGAGGCGCACTCCGTGGGCTTTCGCGATCGCGCCGCCGTCCCTGAAGTTCGCGGCGCCCTCCCGCAGCGTTCCCGGCGGATTCTGCCCCGGCGCGATCATCACGAGATCGCAGCCGAGCGCGACGGCGTTGGCGCAGGTCTCGTCGAGGACCTTCAACAGCCGCTTCTTCTCGTCGCCCCTGGCGAAGATCAGCCCGTACTCGGTCCCGACGCACGCGACCTTGAGGCCGCTCGCCCGCACCAGGTCGAGAACCTGCGCGTTGCTCATGCCGGCGTCGAAGCAGCGCGTGAAATCGATGCGCCGCAGCTCCACCGCGTTCCAGCCGCCACGCTTCGCCGCGCGCAGAACGCCCGCGAGCGGCGTCGTGTTGAGCGTCCAGGTGTGCAGCGCGAGCCGGTCGCGCATCTTCCGCATGGCGGCAATTCTAATGCTTTTCCCGCACCCGGTCGGAACGAATGCCGGACGGGTCTCCGTCCACGCACCACCTATAATGAGCGCGAATGGCCGATCTCCATCGAATTGTGATTGTCGGCGGGGGCGCGGGCGGCATCGAGCTCGCGACGCGTCTCGGGGATATGCTCGGGCGCAAGAACCGCGCGAGCGTCACGCTCATCGACCATTCGCGTACCCACCTGTGGAAGCCGCTGCTGCACGAGTTCGCGGCGGGCAGCATGGATCTCGACTACCACGCGCTCGACTACCTCGCGCAGGCGCGCTGGCACCACTTTCGATTCCAGTTGGGCGAGATGGACGGGCTCGACCGCGGGCGCAAGGTGGTGCGGGTTGCGCCCACGTTCGACGAGGACGGGCGCGAGCTGATTCCCCGCCGCGAGATCTCCTACGACACCCTGGTGATGGCGGTCGGCAGCCTCTCCAACGACTTCGGCACGCCGGGCGCCCGCGAGCACGCGATCAGCCTCGATACCGCGGCGCAGGCGGAGCGGTTCCACCAGCAGCTCGTGAACGCCTGCATCCGGGCCAATTCGCAGCTCGAGCCGCTCGCGCCCGAGCAGCTCAAGGTCGCCATCATCGGCGCCGGCGCGACCGGAGTCGAGCTCGCGGCGGAGCTGCACAAGACCACGCGCGAGCTGGTCGCCTACGGGCTCGACAAGATCAACCCCGAGAAGGACGTCCGCCTGACGATCATCGAAGCGGCGCCGCGCATCCTGCCGGCGGTGCCGGAACGGGTGTCGAAGGCGGCGGCGGAGCTGCTGAGCGGCCTCAACGTCCGCGTGCTCACCGGCGAGCGCGTGACGGAGGTGCGGCGGGACGGGGTCGTGACCGCGGGCGGAGCGCGGATCCCTGCGGAGCTCACGGTCTGGGCGGCGGGCATCAAGGCGCCCGAGTTCCTCAGGGACATCGGTGGCCTCGAGACCAATCGGCTGAACCAGCTCGTCGTGAAGCAGACGCTCGACACCACGCGCGACCCCGACATCTTCGCCCTTGGCGATTGCGCGTGCTGTCCGTGGCCGGAGCGCGGCCGCGACGTGCCGCCAACGGCGCAGGCGGCGCACCAGCAGGCCTCGCATCTCGCGCGCATGCTGCCGCGCCGGCTCGCGCGCAAGCCGCTCAAGCCCTGGAGCTACCGCGACTTCGGCTCGCTGGTCTCGTTCGGGGAATATTCGACCATCGGCAGTCTGATGGGGGCGCTCCTCGGCGGCACGATCTTCATCGAGGGGCTGTTCGCCCGCTTCATGTACGTCTCGCTCTACCGCATGCACGTCTACGCGCTGCACGGCTTCGCCAAGATGGCCTTCGACACGCTGGCGAAGCTCATCACGCGGCGCACGGAACCGCGCGTGAAGCTGCACTGAAGCGTAGGTTCAGGGATGAGGAGCCATGCTAAGATGCTCAACTCTTTTTATCGGGGCGCTTTGTGGCGACGGTCGAGCTGAACAGGATCAATTTTGAGCAAGTTGTTACCGGCAACGACATCGTTATCGTCGACTTCTGGGCCGCGTGGTGCGGGCCGTGCCGGAGCTTCGAGCCGGTGTTCGAGGCGGCTTCCGAGCAGCATCAGGACATCGTGTTCGGCAAGGTCAATTCCGATGACGAGCAGGAGCTGGCGGCGGCATTCAGCATCCGCTCGATCCCGTACGTGATGCTCCTGCGCGAGAAGGTGGTCCTCTTTGCCCAGGCCGGTGCGCTGCCGGCGGAAGGCCTGGAGAGCGTCATCCGCCAGGCGCGCGCGCTCGACATGGCCCAGGTCCACAGGGAAATTGCGGAGCAGCAGGCGCAGCAACAGCAGTGACGAACGCGCAACGATGAACTGACTGCAAGGCCCCGCGGTCGAACTTATTCATCATTGATCGTTCACCAAGCCCGTCCGGGCGCTGAACCGGCATGCTGAAACCCTCCATGAACCTCAAGCGCGCGTGCGGTTTTGCGCTCTCGGGCCTGCTGGTGCTCGGTGCGGTCGTGCAGGCGCAGCCGCCCAAGCCGAAGCCGACAGGGCTGCCGGTCAAGGCCGCTCCGGTCAGGGTCGGCACCGTCACCCACGATGTCTCGGCCGTCGGGACGCTCCTGGCGAACGAGTCCGTGATGATCCGTCCCGAGGTTGCGGGGCGGGTTGCGGCGATCCATTTCAACGAGGGACAGGCGGTCGCGGCGGGGGCACGGCTGGTCGACCTTGACGCGGCTGAAGTCCGGGCGCAGCTCGACGCAAGCCGCGCGGACGAGCGGCTGACGCAGCAGCGCGCCGAGCGCGCGGCCGAGCTCTTCACGAAGAACTTCATCAGCCAGCAGGCGCTCGAGGACGCGCGCGAGGCCTACAAGAAGGCCACCGCGCAGCGCCAGGAAAACGAGGCGCGGGTCGCGAAAGCCGACATCCGCGCGCCGTTCGCCGGCATGGTCGGCCTGCGCCAGGTGAGCGCCGGCGCCTATCTCAAGGCGGGCGAGGACATCGTGCGGCTCGACAAGATCGACGTGATGAAGCTCGATTTCCGCGTCCCCGAGGTCTATCTCGGCAAGATCCGCCGCGACCAGCCGGTCGCGGTGCGGGTAGACGCGTTTCCCGGCGAGCGGTTCGCGGGGCGGGTGTACGCGATCGAGACCGCGGTGGACGAGAAAACGCGAACGGTCCTCCTGCGCGGGCGAGTGGAGAACCGCGGCGTGCGGCTGCGGCCGGGCATGTTCGCGCGGGTGACGCTCGAGCTCGGCGCGAACGAGAAGGCGGTGTTGATACCCGAGCAGGCGATCGTGCCGCGCGGCGGCCGGAACTTCGTGTTCCGCGTCGTCGATGGGCGAGCGGCGCTTACCGAAGTCGCGCTCGGTGCCCGCACTCCCGGGCAGGTCGAGATCGTCAAGGGCCTCAAGCCCGGCGAGCAGGTGGTGACCGACGGCCAGATCAAGCTGCAGGACGGCGTGCCGGTGATCGTGCTGCCTGATAAGCCGCCGCCGACCGCCGCAACCGCCAAGGAAAATCAGAAATCAAATTGAACCGCGGAGACGCCAAGAGTATCAAAATTGAACCGCATTCCATATTTGGATTCTTGGCGTCTTGGCGGTTAATTCATGTTTCTTCCTGACCTCTCGATTCGCCGCCCCGTCCTCGCGACGGTGATGAGCCTCGTCATCGTGCTTCTTGGCGTCATCTCCTTCCTGCGCCTGTCGGTGCGCGAGTACCCGAAGATCGACACCCCGGTCGCGTCGGTGCGCACCGTCTATACCGGCGCCAGCGCGCAGGTGATCGAGTCGCAGGTCACGCAGCCATTGGAGGACTCGCTCTCGGGCATCGAGGGCATACGCGCCATCAAGTCGGTGTCGCGCGAGGAGGTCTCGCAGATCACGATCGAGTTCGTGCCCGAGCGCGACGTGGACGCCGCCGCGAACGACGTGCGCGACCGCGTGGCGCGGGTGCGGGGGCTCCTGCCGGAAGAGGTGGACGAGCCGGTCGTCTCCAAGATCGAGTCCGACGCGCAGGCGATCCTGTGGCTCGCGTTCACCAGCGACCGGCACGACGCGCTCTTCATCACCGACTACGCCGACCGCTACGTCGCGGATTCGTTGAAGGCGCTGCCCGGGGTGGCGAGCGTCATCATCGGCGGCGCGCGCAAGTACGCGATGCGCATCTGGGTGGACCGCGACCGTCTCGCCGGATTCGGCCTGACCCCGCTCGACATCGAGAATGCCCTGCGGCGCCAGAACATCGAGGTGCCCTCGGGCCGCATCGAGAGCCGCAGCCGCGAGTTCACGGTCCTGACCGAAACCGATCTGAGGACTCCGGAGCAATTCAACAATCTCATCATTACCGAGTCGAGCGGCTATCCGGTGCGGCTGAAGGACATCGGACACGCCGAGCTCGGCGCCCAGGACGAGCGCAGCGTCGTGCGCGTCAACGGCAATCCGGCGATGGGGCTGGGGATCGTCAAGCAGTCCACGGCCAACACGCTGTCGGTGGCGCAGGCCGTGAAAGCGCAAGTACCCCGCATCCAGGCATCGCTCCCCGAGGGCATGAAGGCGTTCATCGCGTTCGACTCCTCGCTCTTCATCGACGCCTCGATCAAGGCCGTCTATCGCGCCATTCTCGACGCGATGGTGCTGGTGACGCTGGTGATCTTCCTCTTCCTGCGCTCGTTCCGCTCCACGCTGATCCCGTTCGTCACCATCCCGGTGTCCCTCATCGGGGCGTGCTTCTTCCTGTGGATCTTCGGATTCACCATCAACATCCTGACGCTGCTCGGCATCGTGCTGGCGATCGGGCTGGTGGTGGACGACGCGATCGTGGTGCTGGAAAACATCCACCGCCACATCGAGGAAGGGATGTCGCCGCTCACGGCGGCGCTGCGCGGCAGCCGCGAGATCGCCTTTGCCGTCGTGGCGATGACCGTCACGCTCGCTGCGGTCTTCGTGCCGCTCGCGTTCTCCACCGGCAACACGGGCAAGCTCTTCACCGAGTTCGCGCTGACCGTGGCGATGGCGGTGCTGGTGTCGGGCTTCGTCTCGCTCACGCTCACGCCGATGATGTGCTCGAAGCTCCTCAAGCACCACGCCCGGCATGGCGCGATCTACAACGTGACCGAGCGCGGGTTCACATTATTGAATAGAAGCTACCGCCGCTCCCTCGCATGGGCGCTTCGCCACCGCGGCTGGGTGGCGGGCGGCTACCTGGCCGTGCTGGCGGCGATGGTCGGTGCCGGGATCGCGCTCAAATGGGAGCTGGCGCCGTACGAGGACCGCGGCTTCATCCTCGGCGTGATGCTCGCGCCGGAGGGCTCGACGCTCGAATACACCGACGGCTACACCCGCATCTGGGAGGAGATCTACAAGGGGGTGCCGGAGATCACCAGCTACTTCGTGGTCGTGGCGCCGGGGCTGGAGCGTCCCAACCCGGTCAACTTCGCGCTGTCCTTCGTGCGGCTGAAGCCGTGGGCGGAGCGCGGCCGCAGCCAGTTCGCGATCTCCCGGGAGCTCGGGCCCAAGATGTTCGCGATGATGCCCGGCGTGCTCGCCTTTCCCAACGATCCGCCCTCGCTCGGCCAGAGCTTTCGCAGCCAGCCGGTGCAGTTCGTGATCCAGGGCACCTCGTACGAGGAGCTCGACCGGATGGTGGAGCGGGTCTTGGCGCGGGCCCGGACGAATCCGGGGCTCGTCAACCTCGACAGCGACCTCAAGCTGAACAAGCCGCAGCTCGCGGTCGACGTGGACCGCGAAAAGGTCGCGGCGGTGGGCGCGGAGGTGGATGCGATCGGCCGCACGCTCGAGACGCTGCTCGGCGGGCGGCAGGTGACGCGCTTCAAGCGCGAGGGCAAGCAGTACGACGTGATCGTGCGGCTCGAGGACCGGGACCGCGTGCAGCCGACCGACCTCACCTCGATCTACGTGCGCGCGCGGGACGGCCAGCTGACGCAGCTCTCCAACCTGGTGAGCCTCAAGGAAACGGTGGCGCCCAAGGAGCTCAATCACTTCAACCGGCAGCGCGCGGCGATCCTCACCGCGAGCCTCGCGCCGGACTACACCCTGGGCGAAGCGCTCGATTTCCTGGAGCGGGCCGCGCGCGAGGAGCTCGGCCCGACCGCGCAGACCGCGCTCGACGGCGGATCGCGCGAATACCGCGAGTCGGGCGAGCAGCTGCTGCTCATCTTCGTGCTCGCGCTCGCCTTCGTCTACCTGGTGATGGCGGCGCAGTTCGAGAGCTTCGTCTCGCCGTTCGTGATCATGCTGACCGTGCCGCTCGCCATGACCGGCGCGCTGGCGGGTCTGCTGCTGCTCGACGCGGCGCTGGGCACCGGCGGCACGCTCAACGTCTACAGCAGGGTCGGTCTCATCATGCTGGTGGGATTGATCACCAAGCACGGCATCCTCATCGTCGAGTTCGCCAACCAGCTGATGGACCGCGGCAAGGATAAGTTCGAGGCGGTGGCCGAAGCGGCCGCGCTGCGCCTGCGCCCGATCCTGATGACCACCGGCGCGATGGTGTTGGGCGCCGTGCCGCTCGCGATCGCAACCGGGCCCGGCGCGGAAGCGCGCCGTCCGATCGGCTGGGTGATTGTCGGCGGGCTCCTGTTCGGCACGCTGCTGACGCTCTACGTGATTCCGGTCGCCTATACGCTGCTCGTGGGCCGCCGGCGCGGCACGCTGGAAGAAACGGCCGGTGGCGCGCCCCTGCATACTCCGGCCGACAAAGCCTGAAGGAGAAAGGATGAAGGATGAGGGATGATCCCTGCGGTACGGGAGTCAAAACCAGGTCATCCTTCCGCCTTCATCCTTCCTCGGGGCGGGTTGATCCGCCCCGAATCGTCCCCATTTTCCGTGAATGCTGGACGAAGCCGGGCGGGATTCCAAATCCCTGACGCAACCAGGGGCTTCGAGCGACGCGGCCTTGCTCGATGCGTACTCGCAGTCGATCACACGGGTCGCCGAGAGGGTCGGGCCCGCAGTGGTGCGACTCGACGTCAAGCGCCGCGTGCGCGCTCGGGACACCCGCGGCCGTGAGTCGTCGCAGGAAATCGGCGGTAGTGGCTCCGGTTTCCTGTTTACTCCGGACGGCCTGATCGCAACCAACAGCCACGTCGTTTCGGGCGCCGCCGAAATCGGCGTGACTCTCAACGATGGACAGCTGTTCCGGGCGAGCCTCATCGGCGGCGATCCGGATACCGATCTCGCGGTGGTCCGCGTCGCCGGTCACAAGCTTCCCTCCGTCACGCTCGGGAATTCCCGCGGTCTGCGCGTGGGACAGCTCGCGGTGGCGATCGGCAATCCCTATGGCTTCCAGTGCTCGGTGACCGCGGGCGTGGTCTCGGCGCTCGGCCGGTCGCTGCGGTCGCAGAACGGGCGCCTGATGGACGACGTCATCCAGACCGATGCCGCGCTCAACCCCGGCAATTCCGGCGGGCCGCTGGTGGACTCGCGCGGCGAGGTGGTCGGCGTCAATACCGCCATCATCCTGCCGGCGCAGGGCATCTGCTTCGCCACGGCGATCGACACGGCCAAGGTGACGATCGCGCAATTGCTCAAGCATGGGCGCGTGCGGCGCGCGCGCCTGGGGCTCGCGGGCCAGAACATCGCGCTGCCGCGGCGGATGGTGCGGCATCATGGGCTCGCGCGCGAGTCGGCCGTGCAGGTCGCCTCGATCGAGCGCGGCGGGCCGGCGAGCGGCGCGGGTTTCGAGGAGGGCGACATCATCATCGAGTTCGCAGGCCGGCCCGTATCCGGCTTCGACGATCTGCACCGCATGCTGACCGCGGAGACGCTGGGCGAACGCGTCGCGGTCGTGGTGCTGCGCCGCGGCCGGCGGCAGACGCTGCAGATTCAGCCCGAGGAATCCCGTTAGCCGATCGGAATGTCATTTACCATAGCTGAAGGAGACATGAATGTTGACGGTCCGGAAGGCGCAAGAGCGCGGCCACGCCAATCACGGATGGCTCGACAGCTGGCACACCTTTTCATTCGCCGATTACTACGACCCGGCGGAGATGGGCTACGGCACGCTGCGCGTGATCAACGACGACAAGGTCGAGCCGGGTCAGGGCTTCGGGATGCACGGCCACCGCGACATGGAGATCATCACCTACGTGCTGGAGGGCGCGCTCGAGCACAAGGACAGCATGGGCAATGGCTCGGTCATCCGGCCCGGCAACGTGCAGCGCATGAGCGCGGGCACCGGCGTGCGTCACAGCGAGTTCAATCCCTCGCGCGAGGAGCGCGTGCATCTGCTGCAGATCTGGATCGAGCCCAAGTTCACCGGCGTGCGACCGGGCTACGAGGAAAAGGAGTTCAGTCCGGCCGAGAAGACCGGGCGGCTGCGCCTGATCGCCTCTCCCGACGGACGCGAAGGCTCGGTCACCATCCACCAGGACGCGCTCGTGTACGCGGCGTTGCTGGACGGAAAGAATGCGGTCGCGCACGCGCTCGCGCCGGGGCGGCGCGCCTACGTGCACGTCGCGCGCGGCGCGGTCAAGTTGAACGGCATTGAGTTGAAAGGCGGCGACGGAGTCAAGATCGCCGGCGAAAACGAGCTCGAGTTCAGCGGGGCAAGACAGGCTGAGCTGCTGCTCTTCGATCTCCCCTGATCGGCGCAAACTCCGGTACCAGGGCTTACGTCCAACCTTTCGTGCCGGTGAATCGCTCGGCCAGGAAGTCCACGAACGCCCGCACCTTCGCCGGCAGAAAGCGGCGGCTCGGATAGACCGCGTAGATTGGCAAGGCGGGAGCCTCGAAGGATTCGAGGACCCGGACCAGCGTGCCGTTCTTCAGCTCCGCCCCGACAATGAAGTCCGGCTCCAGGGTGATACCGACGCCCTGCACCGCAGCCGCGACGTTCAAGTCGCCGTTGTTCGAGTTCAGCCTGCCCGCGACCCGCACGGTGCCGTCGCGTCCTTTCGCATCGCGAAACGTCCACACATCCCGCAATGCATACTCGTAGGTCAGGCAATTGTGCCGCACGAGGTCTTCCGGCGCGGCCGGCGTGCCATGCCTGGCAAGGTAGGCGGGCGCGGCACAGGCCAGGAGACGCGTCTCGCCAAGCTTGCGCGCGACGAGGTTCTGTGCGCCCGTCCCGCCGATCCGGATCGCCAGATCGAAGCCCTCCTCGATGATGTCGACGATCCGGTCGGACAGCGAGACGTCGAATTTGACCTGGGGATGACGCGCGAGAAACATCGCGATCGCGGGCGTCACCTGGTGCGTGCCGAAATTGATCGAGGTGGTGAGCCGGAGGGTGCCGCGCGGCTCGGCCGCTTCCTGCGCCGCCTCACGCTCCGCTTCGTCGAGTTCGGCAAGAATCTGCACGCAGCGCTCATGGAACGCGCGACCGGTCTCCGTCAGGCTGATCCGCCGGGTGGTGCGTTGGAGCAGCCGCGTATGCAGGTGGTCCTCCAGTTCGGCGACGTACCGGGACACAGCTGTGGTGGACAAATCGAGCCGCTCGGCCGCTTTTACAAAGCTCATGGATTCAACAACTTGAGTGAATACGCGAAGCGCCTGGAATCGATCCATGACGGTCTATTATCCTTAAATTCAGGACAATATATCAACAATAACCATCTTTATCCTGACCTTCGGGAGAGAGAAACTGGCGGCGTCAATTACTAAAAGGAGATTCGATCATGATTGACGTTCGCACCGCCCCCTATGCAGCGTTCGTGCTGCGAGTCGCGCTTGGGACCATGTTCATCGCCCACGCGCTGCTGAAGTATTACGTGTTCACGCTTCCCGGCACCGTGAAATTTTTCGAGTCGATCGGCCTGCCCGGTCCGCTCGCCTACCTGACCTTCGGCGCCGAGCTGATCGGCGGGACGCTGATTCTCGCCGGCGCGTGGTCGCGCTGGGTTGCGGCAGCGCTCATCCCCGTGCTGATCGGCGCAACCTGGGCGCACGCCGGCAACGGCTGGCTGTTTACCGCGCCCAATGGCGGCTGGGAATATCCCGCGTTTCTCACGGTCGCCGCTCTCGTGCAGGCGCTGCTCGGCGACGGCAAGTTCGCCTATTCAGCCCTGTTCTCCCGGGGACAACTGCGGGCGGCCACGGCGTGATCAGGTAACATCTTCGGATATGAGAAACGGGCGCCAGCCGGCCATCTTCGTCTCCCACGGCTCGCCGACGCTGCCGCTCGAGCGCGGCGCGGCGGTTGATTTCCTCCGCGGGCTCGGCAGCGCGCTCGGCCGGCCGCAGGCGATCCTCGCGGTTTCGGCGCACTGGGATACGACGCGCCCGGCCGTGAGCGCGGTCGAGCAGCCGGAAACTATCTACGACTTCTACGGGTTTCCCCCGGAGCTCTACCGGCTGCGCTATCCAGCGCCGGGCGCGCCGAAGCTCGCCGAGCGCGTTGCGGGCCTGCTGGAGGAAAAGGGCCTGCGGGCCGACATCGATCCCGCGCGCGGTCTCGATCACGGCGCGTGGACGCCGCTCTACCACATGTACCCGAAGGCGGACATACCGGTCACGCAATTCGCGATCCAGTCGCGGCTCGGTCCCGCGCACCACGTGCGTCTCGGTGAAACGCTCAAGCCGTTGCGCGACGAAGGCGTTCTGATCTTCGCTTCAGGGGGCGCCACCCACAACCTGCGCGAGCTTTCCTACCAGCGGGGCAATCCCGTGCCGCAGCCGTGGGTCGCCGAGTTCAACGAGTGGCTGGCTGACGCCGTCCTGGCGGGCCGCCGCGACGATCTCATCGCGTACCGGGAGAAAGCGCCGCACGCCGTGCGCAACCACCCCACCGATGAGCACCTGATTCCGCTGTTCGTCGCCCTCGGCGCGGGCAGTGCCGACTCCGCCCCGCAGCGGCTGCACACGAGCATCTCCTCCGGCGTGATCAGCATGGACGCCTACCGCTTTGACTGAGCAATCGACGGCCGGCCATCGGCCGCGAGTCGCCACTTGTCATCGATCACCCATCTGCGGCAAGGTGGTTGACCCATGCAAGAATTGACCGGACTTCTGGCTCAGCACGGACTTTCGCTCGTGTTCGCGAACGTGCTGCTGGCGCAGGGAGGGATTCCGATTCCCGCCCTCCCGATCCTCGTCGTCGCCGGTGCCTTCGTGAGCCAGGGGGAGATCGCGCTGGCTCCGCTCCTCCTGGTTTCGGTGGTTGCCTCGCTCATCGGCGATGTGCTCTGGTACGCCGCCGGGCGGCGCTACGGTTACGGGGTGCTGCGAACCCTGTGCCGCGTCGCCATCGAGCCCGATTCCTGCGTCAAGCAGACGGAGACCATCTTCGAGCGCTGGGGCGCGCCGTCACTGGTGCTGGCGAAGTACGTTCCGGGATTCTCCACGGTCGCACCGCCCCTCGCGGGCACGATGCGTGTCGGGCTTGCAGCATTCCTTGGCTACAGCGCGCTCGCCGCACTGCTGTGGGCGGGACTGCCGATCGCGCTCGGCGCGGTCTTGCACGCGGAAGTCGAACGCGCGCTCGGGTGGCTCGCAGACATGGGAACCGGCGCGGTGATGGTCATTGCGGCGGCACTGTTGCTCTACATCGGTGTCAAGACACTGGAGCGCTACCTGCTGATCCGCTTCTTGCGGATGGTGCGGATCAGCGTCGATGAGCTGCGCGGCCTGATGCAGGCGGATCCCAAGCCCCTCGTGCTCGACGTCCGCTCGGCAACCGCGCGCAAGCTCGATCCCCGCCGGATTCCCGGGGCGATCGCGGTCAATATGAAAACGCCGGAGGCAGCTCTCGCCGGGGTTGCGCCCGGCCGCCAGATCGTCATCTACTGCAGTTGACCGAACGAAGCGAGCGCGGCGCGTGTCGCCCGCCAGTTGATGGACCGGGGGTTCAGCAGGGTGCACCCGCTGACCGGCGGGCTCGAAGCCTGGATCGAAGCCGGGGGCGAAACCGACACGCATCCGTGAGCGCACAGTAAACGATTGACCATTCCAAGGGTGCTTATGAGCGAAGAACAGTTTCTCGTGCAGGCAACCGTGTTCCTGGCGGCGGCCGTCATCGGCGTGCCGCTGCTGAAGCGGTTCGGATTGAGCTCTGTGCTCGGCTACATCGTGGCGGGTGCGGCGATCGGGCCGTGGGGCTTGACGCTCGCGGCCGATGCCGAAGGCGTGCGCGCCTTCGCGGAGATCGGCATCGTGATGCTGCTCTTTCTCATCGGGCTGGAGTTGCTGCCCGCGCGCCTGTGGGAGCAGCGCCGCGCAGTGTTCGGGCTCGGCGCCGCGCAGGTAGTGGCGGCGGGAGCGGTCCTCGGGCTCGCCGCGTGGGCGTTCGGCGTCGCGCCGGCTGCGGCCGCCATCATCGGGTTCGGGCTTGCCTTGTCTTCGACCGCGATCGGCCTGCAGATCCTGATCGAGAAGAAGCAGCTCTCGACCCCGCAGGGGCGCGCCGGGTTTGCGGTGCTGCTGTTCCAGGACCTCGCGGTGATCCCGCTGCTCGCGGTGCTGCCGGTGCTCACGGAGGGACACGCCGGAGCCGTGCATGCCGCGGGTGGCTTTTCGCCCGTGGTGACGGTGTTGTTGCTGGCCGTGGTCGTGGCAGCCGGCCACTACCTTTTGCGACCGTACTTTCGCGTGCTGGCGGACGCCGGCAGCCAGGAGGTGTTCACGGCGGGCGCGCTGCTGGTGGTGCTCGCGGTCGGCGTCTTCATGCACCAGCTCGGCATCTCGATGGCGCTCGGCGCGTTCGTCGCGGGCATGCTGCTCGCGGGCTCCGAGTACCGGCACGAGATCGAGGCCGACATCGAGCCGTTCAAGGGGCTGCTGCTGGGCCTCTTCTTCATGGCGGTGGGCATGTCGGTCAACTTCGGGCTGATCGCGGACGAACCGCTCAAGATCGCCGGGCTGGTGATCGCGCTGGTCGCGATCAAGGCCGCCGTCATGTTCGCGCTTGCGCGCGCTTTTGGCGAGGAGACGCGCTCCGCTTACGCGCTGGCAATGGTGCTGTCCCAGGGCGGCGAGTTCGCGTTCGTGCTGTTTTCGCTTGCCGCCGGCGAAAAGCTGCTCCCCGCCGGCCTCGCCGACCTGCTGGTGGCCGTCGTCACCATCAGCATGCTGACCACGCCCTTCCTGGTCAACCTGCTCCACTGCCTGCCGCAGCGGGGGGAGACAGCGGTCCCGGTGGGCGCTGCGCCCCCGGCCGAGGACAACCCGGTGATCATCGCCGGCTTCGGCCGGTTCGGCCAGATCGTCGGGCGCAT
Organism: Burkholderiales bacterium; assembly: GCA_036398235.1. GTDB lineage: Bacteria > Pseudomonadota > Gammaproteobacteria > Burkholderiales > SG8-41 > SG8-41. The sequence continues at coordinate 686 of DASWHI010000245.1, read as the reverse complement.
CCTCGCTACGCGCGGCATCCCCTTCACTGCCCTCGACGTCGACTCGGAGCAGCTCGATTTCTTCGCTCAATTCGGGGAAAAAGTGTATTTCGGCGACGCGTCCCGTCTCGACCTGCTGCGCGCGGCGCGCGCGGACCGGGCCGCCGTGCTGGTGATCGCGATCGACGATATCGAGGCCTCGATGAGATGCGCGGAGATCGCGAAGCAGTCCTTTCCCCACCTCAAGATCTTCGCGCGCGCTCACAACCGGCTGCACGCATACCGTCTGCTCGACCTCGGGATCCCACGCGTGTGGAGGGAGACTTTTCATTCGAGTGCCGAGATGGCGGGCCGCGTGCTGACCGAGCTCGGCCTGCCGGATTCGACGGCGGAGGAGACGGTGCGCATCTTCACGCTGCACGACGAGCGCCTACTGCGGCGGGCGGCCGCGCACCACGCGGACCGGGCAAAGCTGATCGAGATCGCCCGGGCCGGCCGCGCCGAGCTGCGCTCGCTGTTCGAGCAGGACCGCCGATGATTTTGCCGCCGGCTTCCCAGCGGCAAAATCATAATTGAGGCAGGGATAACCGGTTCCGCGGGGGAGGTTTCATTCGGGCCCATCTCCGGTTATATTCCATGCTTTGCCGAAACCGTTCCGAATGGAGATAACGATATGTTGGACAAACCCGCACTGACCAGCCGTCCCA
>DASWHI010000244.1:0-6361 GCA_036398235.1 Burkholderiales bacterium | reverse complement strand
AGGTTGCCCGCGAAAGCAATGCCCATCGTGCTCGCGAGCGCAGCTGCGAAGCACACGTAATAGCGCGTCTGGTGCTGCTCGTTGTTGCCGCGCATGTAGCCGATCGAGTACAGCGAGTTGACGATCCACAGGCCGGAGGCGACGAGGGCGAACAGCATCCCGAGCGGCTCGACGCGGAATGCGAGCGCGATGCCCGGCATCACCTCCGCCACGTGCACCCCCGGCCGCCCGCCGGCGAGCACCTCGGGCGCGAGGGAGGCGACCAGCAGGAACAGCGCCGCCGCCGCCACGAGGGTGACGCCCTCGCGCAGGTCCGGCATGCGGTGAGCCGCCGCGATCAGCGCAGCGCCGCCGAGCGGGACCGCGATCGCGCCCAGGATCAAGCCTTCCGGCGTCATTTCGCACCCAGCAGCAGTTGCTCCGCGGCGGCCGCCGCGCCGCCCAGCGTGAGATCGGTGTCGATCCCGAAATAGACGCAGGCGGCAACGAGCGCCCAGGCCGGCACCAGCATACTCACGGGCGCTTCGCGCAGCGCGGCCACCTTCGCATCCGGCTCACGGAAATAGGCCACTTCGACGAAGCGCCAGACGTAGACCAACGCGAGTAGCGAGCTCGCCACTACTGCGAACGCGATCGAGAGCGAGCCGCGCTCGAGCGCCGCCTGCACCAGGTACCACTTGCTCACGAAGCCGACGGTTGCCGGAATGCCGATCAGGCTCAGTCCGCCCACGACGATGCCAAAGCAGGTGAGCGGCATCACGCGCCCGATGCCGCCGAGCGACCCGAGGCGCATCGCCCCGGCACGCAGCGCGATGCCGCCGAGCAGCAGGAACAGCGCCCCCTTGGTGAGCGCGTGGTTGAAAACATGGACGAGGCCGGCGGTCAATCCGGTCGCGGACGCGAGCGCGACGCCGAGCGTGATGTAGCCGATCTGCGCGACGCTCGAATACGCGAACATGCGCTTGACGTCGTCCTGGAAGATTGCGACCGTCGACGCGATGAACATCGCGGCGAGTGAGAACACGAGCAGGATCTCCGCCATGGGTAGCGCGAGGAACACCGCACCGCCGCCGAAGACCGAATAGTAATAGCGCAGCAGCACGTAGACGGATACTTTGGTTGCGGTGGCGGCAAGAAACGCCGTCACCGCCGAGGGCGCATAGGCGTAGGCGTTGGGAAGCCACAGGTGCAGCGGAAAGAGCGCGAGCTTGAGCGAGACGCCGACGGTGATGAATGCGAGCGCAGCGAGCACGGCGCGCGGCTCGGTGACCCGCGGCAGGCGTTCCGCCATGTCGGACAGATTGAGCGTGCCCGTGGCGAGGTAGAGCATGCCCACCCCGATGACGTAGAACGTGGCGCCGATCGTGCCCATGACCAGGTACTGATAGGCGGCCACGAGCGCGCGGCGGTCGCGACCGAGCGCGATCAGCACGTAGGAGGAAAGCGAGGAGATCTCGAGGAACACGAACAGGTTGAAAGCGTCGCCAGTCACGGCGATGCCGAGCAATCCCGAGAGGCACAAGGCGTACATCGTGTAGAACAGGTAGCGCCGGCCGGGTTCGACTTCGGACAAAATGCTGCGCGGGCTGTAGATTGACACGGCCGCGGCGATCACCCCCACCAGCAGCGCGAGATAGGCATTGACGCGATCGACACGGTACTCGATGCCCCACGGCGCGGGCCAGCTGCCGAGGAAATAGGAGATGGTGCCGCCCCCGGCGACCTGCGCGAACAGCACGCCGGCAATCGCCAGTGCCGTCCACGATACAGCGATGGCAAGGATCCAGGCGGCGGTGCCGCTGCGCAGGATCACCATCACCGGCGCGGCGATCAGCGGAACGACGACCAGCAGGATCGGCAGGTGGCTGGAGATCACGCGGGGGCGGCGGTCCGGATCAGGCGTCCCGCTCCGCGGCGAGAATCTCGTCTTCCTCGATGCTGCCGTACGCTTCCCGGATGCGCACCACCAGCGCAAGCCCGAGCGCCAGCGTTGCGATTCCGACCACAATGGCGGTGAGGATCAGCACGTGGGGGAGCGGGTTGGAATAGACCTGGAAGCCGGCCGCGATGATCGGCGCAGTACCCCCGATCAGCTTGCCCGGCGCGATATAGAGCAGGTAGACCGACGTCTGGAATATGGAAAGTCCCACGAGCTTCTTTATCAGGTTCCCGCGCGCGATCACGATGTAGAGGCCGGTAATCGCGAGGAATATCGTCGCCCAGTACCCGTAGTGGCTGGCAAAGGTCACGAGGGGGGCTCCTCCTCGCCCGCGCGTCCGGCGAACAGATAAAAAATCTTGAGCATGACCCCGGCCACCGTGATCAGCACGCCGAGCTCGACCCAGAAGATGCCGCGATGCTGGCCCGCGACCGGATCGGCTCCAAGCACGAAGTAGTCGAGGAAATTGCCGCCGAGCGCGATACCGGCGACGCCGACCAGCGCGTAGAGCAGTACGCCCACGGCGAGCATCGTTTCCACCAGCCACTCGGGCGCGACCGCGCGCGCCGCGGGCAGGCCGTAGATGATCCCGTAGAAAATAATGGCCGCAGCCGAGATCACGCCCGCCTGGAAGCCGCCGCCCGGCCCGACGTCCCCGTGGAACTGAACGTAGAGCGCAAACAGCACCATGAAGGCGATCAGGATCTTCGCCACCACGCGTAGGACCAGGTAATCCCTCACCGCCGCTCCTTCCCGCCGCGCCGGCGCAGCCGCCGCAGCAGCGCCACCACGCCCACGCCCGCGGTGAACACGACGGTGGTCTCACCCAGCGTGTCAAAGCCGCGGTAGCTCGCCAGTACCGCGGTCACGATATTGGGCACGCCCGTCTCCTTGAGCCCCTGCTCGAGGTAGCGTGGCACGACGTGAGTGTGGATCGGCGCCTCGGGGTCATAGTAGGCGGGCAACCCGAGCGTCCCGTACGCGAGTACCAGCCCCGTCGCTACCGCGACCGTAAGCGGAAGCAACGGACGGCGCAGCGGCTTCATTTCCACGCTCTTTGCCAGGTGCAGCGCGCCGAGCAGCAGTACGGTCGAGATGCCGGCCCCCACGGACGCTTCGGTCATGGCGACATCCGGGGCATCGAGCGCGACCAGCACCGTCGCCATCAGGAAGCTGTAGGCGCCGGCCAGGATCACTACCGCGAAGAGATCGCGCTGCACCGCGATCGCGAGGGCAACCGCCGCCATCATCGTGAGCAGCGTAGCGATCAGGAGCGCTTCGATGGCGGCCCCCCTTCCCCGGCGAGAACAGGCTCGAGCCCCCGCGTCAACGCCGCGCGCGTCAGCGCATGGGTGGCGGTCGGGCTGGTAAAGAAGATCAGGAGGCCGATCATGACGAGCTTGACGCACACGAGGGTCAGGCCCGCCTGCAGCATGAGCCCGCCAAGTATCAGCCCCGCGCCCAGCGTTTCGGTCACGCTCGCCGCGTGCACGCGGGTGTAGAAGTCGGGCATGCGGATCAGCCCGATGCCCCCGATCACGCAAAAGGCGCCGCCCGCCCCGAGCAGCAGCCAGCTCGCAAGATCCACCGCGAGGCTCACCGCGGGTCCTCCTCCCCGGGGTCGCCGAGGCTCCCGAAGCGGAAGTACTTGAGCACCGCGATCGTGCCGACCACGTTCAGAAAGCCGTAGACGATCGCGAGGTCGAGGAACTCCGGCCGCCCGCCGAGAAACCCGATGACAGCGAGCAGCAGGACCGCGATGGTGCCCACCGTATTGACCGCCTGCGCGCGGTCGAACACGGTCGGCCCGAGGGCGGCGCGCACGAGCGCCAGCGCGAGCGTGACGAGCAGCGCCGCGGCGGCGGTCTCGAACATCAGGACTGCCCCTCGACGCGCGTAACGCGCCGATCCATCTCGCCCTCCAGCAAGCCGTCGGCGCTCGCGCGCGTCAGCGCGTGCACCAGGATCTCCCCCGCCCGCACGTCAATGGAGATCGTCCCCGGCGTGAGCGTGATGGAGTTGGCGTAGGTCACCACGCCGACGGCGGTCTTCTGCGAGGTCTTCGCGCGCACAAGGCGCGGGCTGATCGGCAGCCGGGGATCGACGATGATGCGCGACACGCCCCACGCGCTTTTCACGATTTCCTTCGCGAGCCACGGCCAATAGAGGAGCACGCGCCAGCCCATTTGGATGGGATGGCCTTCGTGGTCGATCACCTCCATGCGGCGGCCGAGCAGTACGATCGCGACGGCCGAGAGTGCGCCCATCGTCACCAGAAACACGGTGAAAAAACCGGACAGCAGCAGCCAGAAGACAAACAGGACGACCGCCGAGCTTACTGCGTACGCCGTAGTTTTCATCGCATTCGACCGTGGCCAGACATGCACTTGCCGGGCGGGTCGATTCTTCTCGTTGCGGCCGACCCGCGGCTCTCCGGATTCTACTGACCGAGGCAAGCCGAAACAAGCATGACGCGGCGTGCGTTTTGCGGGCCGTTGCGCATCAACCGCGCCAGACGACCGCCACGTACGCGAGATAAGCTGCAACCAGCAGCGCGCCTTCCGCGCGATTGACGATCAGTCCCCGCCACATGACGGGCAGGCTCAGCGCGGCGAGCAGCACGGCACCCCAAACCTCCGCCGGCTGCACGCCCACGGCGCTGATCGGGGCGAGCACGCCCGCGAAGCCGAGCACGCCGAGCAGATTGAAGACGTTGGAGCCCACGATGTTGCCGATGGCGATGTCGGCTTCGCGCCTGAGCGCCGCGACCACGCACGTGATCAGCTCCGGCATCGTGGTCCCCGCGGCGACCACGGTGATGCCGATCACGCTGTCGCTCACGCCCATTGCCCCGGCAACCGTCACCGCGCCTGATATCAGGCCCCGCGCGCCGAGCGCGAGTGCCGCCAGCCCGAGCGCGATCAACCCGAGCTCCCCGGCGAGGCTCGTCAGCGGACCCGGCGCTTGAGCTGCGAATTCCTCCCGCACGCGTTCGCTGCGCTCGCGGCGCGCCATGACGACCGTAAAGGCGAGGTAGCCGGCGAGGGCCGCGATCAGGACCGCCCCCTTCACGCGGCCCAGATCTCCATCCGCGATGAAGCCGGCCACCACCAGCGTCGCGAGGATCATGATCGGGACATCGAACCGGATCAACTGCAATTGCGCCTGGAGCGGCCGCACCAGCGCCGTCAGTCCGAGTATGAGGCCGATGTTGAGGCTGTTTGCGCCTAGCACGTTGCCGAGCGATATGCCGTCGCGCCCGGCGAGCGCCGCTCCGGTGACGACGAACAGCTCCGGCGAGCTGGTGCCGCCGGCGACGACCGTGAGACCCACCGCGAGCGGGGTCATGCCCCACCGCCGGGCCAGCGCCGCCGCGCCCTTGATCAGCGCAAGGGCGCCGACGAAGAGCGCGAGCAGGCCGCCCACGATCATCGCCAGCGCAAGGCTCATGTCACGTCACGGGTGGCGCGCCGCGGCCCGGCGGCCGCTGCTCATGCACCGGCGGACTCGGGACGACGTCATGCGCCAGTCTGGCGCTTGCCGATCAGATCCAGAAAGGATGAGAGCAGATCCATCGGCACCGGGAAGACGATGGTCGAGCTTTTATCGCCGGCGATGCTGCCGAGCGTCTGCAGATAGCGTAGCTGCATCGCCTGCGGCTGCCGCGCCAGCATCTGCGCCGCCTGCAGGAGCTTCTCGGCGGCCTGCAGCTCGCCCTCGGCGTGGATGATCTTGGCGCGCCGTGTGCGCTCGGCTTCGGCCTGCTGCGCGATCGCCCGCACCATCGAGACATCAATGTCGACGTGCTTGATCTCGACGTTGGACACCTTGATGCCCCAGGCGTCGGTCTGCGCGTCGAGGATCTTCTGGATGTCGAGATTGAGCTTGTCGCGCTCGGCGAGCAGCTCGTCGAGCTCGTGCTTGCCGAGCACCGCGCGCAACGTGGTCTGCGCGAACTGGTTCGTGGCTTCCAGAAAATTCGCCACCTGGATCACCGCTTTCTGCGGATCGATCACGCGGAAATACACGACCGCGCTCACCTTGACCGAGACGTTGTCACGTGTGATCACGTCCTGGCTCGGCACATCCAGTACCACGACGCGCAGATCGATGCGAACCATTTGCTGGATGCCGGGGACGATGACGATCAGCCCCGGCCCTTTGATCTTCCAGAAGCGGCCGAGCAGGAACACGACCCCTCTTTCGTACTCGCGGAGTATCCGCAGCGACGCCACGACCAGGATGACGACGAGTAGGATGATGCCGCCCGCGCCGATTTGTTCGATCATGTGTTGCCTCCCTCCAAAATCCGTTTCTCGTTGCTCGTGGCGGGCTAGCGGTCACTGCCCGCGGGCTCGACCTGCAGGGTGAGACCGTCGATCCCGATCACCCGCAACTTCTGCCCGCTGGCGAGCGGCGCCG
>DASWHI010000243.1:0-4992 GCA_036398235.1 Burkholderiales bacterium | reverse complement strand
TGGGCTTCCTGCAGGATAGAAAAATTCTCGTCACCGGGCTGCTTTCCAACCGGTCCATCGCCTACGGCATCGCGAAAGCGCTGGCGCGCGAAGGGGCGAGCCTCGCTTTCACCTACCAGAATGAAGATCTGCGCGCGCGCGTCGAGGAGCTCGCGCAGCCGTTCGGGCGCGCGCCGGTGCTGCCCTGCGACGTCGCCAAGGACGAGGAAATTGCCGCGCTCTTTTCCGATCTCGGGAAGCGCTGGGACGGCGTGGACGGAATCGTGCACTCGATCGCTTACGCCCCGCGCGAGTCGCTGAAGGGCGATTTCCTCGACGGCCTCACGCGCGATGCCTTCCGCATCGCCCACGACGTGAGCGCCTACAGCTTCGCCGCGCTGGCGAAGGGCGCCCTGCCGCTGATGGAGGGACGCCGGAGCGCCCTGCTCACGCTCACCTATCTCGGCGCGGCGCGATCCGTGCCGAACTACAACGTGATGGGGCTGGCGAAGGCGAGCCTGGAGGCCGCCGTGCGCTACCTCGCGCAGGACCTCGGGCCGAAGGGCATCCGGGTCAACGGGATCTCGGCGGGTCCGATCAAGACGCTGGCGGCCGCCGGCATCAGCGGCTTCGGCAAGATACTCAAGTTCGTGGAAGACAACGCGCCGCTCAGGCGCAACGTGACGACGGACGACGTGGGCAATGCCGCGGCCTTCCTCCTGAGCGATCTCGCCGCCGGCATCACCGGGGAGATCACCTACGTCGACTGCGGATTCAACACTGTCGTGGGCGGCATGCGCGGAGAAGCGTAAGTCTAGAACCCGGTGCGACGCCGGGGCGCAGGCCCGTCAGGCTGAGAACCGGGAGCCGCTGGAACCGGGGCGCTTTCGTCCTTCTTGTCCAGGATATCCCGGTTGAGCGTCACGCCGGCCTTCTGCCTGAGTTCCGCGAGGAGGGCTGACATCGCCTCCTGCGCGAGGACGCGGCGCAGGGCATTTGCCAGTTCGGCGGTCTTTTCGGGCGGGAGATTTTCCGCCTCCTGGACGCGGGTGACGCGCACCAGCGTGTAGCCGACCTGCAGGTTCTCCACGGAAGCATGGGCGGGCAGCTTCGACACATCCATGCGGAACGCCTGCCGCACCACCGGCTCGGGAATGTTCCTGAATTCCGGGCGGGTCGCGAGCTGCGGCGCGCTCCACGCGATTTGCACGCTCTTTCCCTGGTTGAGCTCGGCGAGCAGGCGCCGGCCCTCCTCGACCGCGAGCCGGCCGGCCTCGCGCAGCGCAATTCTCTTCTCCAGGGCCGCGCGCACTTCGTCGAAGGGCCGGGCGCTCTCCGGCCTGTGCTCGGCGACGCGCGCCGCGACCAGCGTGCCCGGCGCCACCTCGATCGCCTCGGTATTGCGCTTGCCTCTGAGCACTTCATCCGTGAAGACCGCGGCGAGCAAGCGGGGGTTATCGAGCAGCGGCTCCGCGGCGCGGGCGCGCGTGACCCAGCCGCTCACCTGCGGCGCCGTCCCGATAAGCTCCGCTGCGGGCTTGAGGTTTTCCGACTGCTCGTAGGCCAGGTTGTTGAAGTTGTCCGCGAGCTCGGCGAATCGCCCCGCCGCAAGCTGCTTTCTGAGCTCCTGCTCGATTTGGGGCCGCACCTCCTCGAGGCTCTTCGACTGGCCCGGCCGGACCGCCGTCAGCCGTATGATGTGGAAGCCCAGCCGGGTCTCGACCGGAGCGGAAATCTCGCCCGGCTTGAGCTTGTAGAGCGCCGCCTCGAATTCAGGCACGTCCTTCATCGAGCCGGGATCAATATAGCCGAGGTCACCGCCATTCGCGGCGGAGCCGGGGTCTTCCGAGCGCGTTTTCGCCAGCTCGGCAAAACTGCGCGGAGCTTTCTGCAGCTGTTTGTGGAGCTCCTCCGCCCGCGCCCGCGCCTTCTGCCGCGCTTCTGCGCCCGCGGCCGCGTCGGCGCTCACGAAGATATGGGCCGCCTGGCGCGATTCCCTGACTTCGAACTGGCGGCGGTTCGAATCGTAGTATTTCCTGAACTCGGCCGGGTCGACCCGCGCCTGCTGCTGGAGCGACTCCACGGACAGCGTCAGATACTCGAGCCGCACCGCCTCCGGTATCCGGAACTCGGAGGGATTCGCCTCGTAATACTTCTTGGCGGCATCGGGGTCGAGCTTGATCTGCCCCAGGTATTTCTCGGGAGAAAAGACATACTGGCTCAGCTCGCGCCGCTGCCCGTAGATCCGGGCCAGGCGCTCGATGACCGAACGCGGCACGAACGTGCTGTCGGCATAGCCATCCGCGAACTGCTGCAGAATCATGTCTTGGCGCAGCCGCGCCTCGAACATCACCGGCGTCATGCTCTCGGACCTGAGATACTGCTCGTAGCGGGTCACTGAGAACTTGCCGGTCTCGTCCTGGAACGGCTGCTGCCTGGCGATGATCTCCTGCAGCCGCTCGTCGTTGACCGTGACGCCCGCCCGCAGCGCGTTCTCGAGCAGCAGGCGCCGCTGGATCAGGCTGTCGAGGGTCCCGTAACGCAGCTCGGGGTTGTCCAGGAGCGCCGGATCGGCGCGGCCCTGCGCCAGCTGCCGCAGCGAGTCCTGCCGCTCGCGCAGGGCCCGGTTGAATTCCTCCTGCGAGATGCTGTAATCGCCCACCCGCGCCACCGCCTGCCCGACGCCGGTGCCGCGAAAGTAACTGTCGATGCCGAAGAACGCGAACGGCAGGAAGATCAGGACCAGAATGATCTGGATGAACCTCTTGTTTTTCGCGACGAAGTCAAACATGTTGTCGATAGGGGTGGCGGAGCGGACGGGACTCGAACCCGCGACCTCCGGCGTGACAGGCCGGCATTCTAACCAACTGAACTACCGCTCCTAAAGCATCTGGTGGGTGCTGAGAGTCTCGAACTCCCGACCTTCGCCTTGTAAGGGCGACGCTCTACCAGCTGAGCTAAGCACCCTTACTTCCAAAGCAAATCGGGGCAGGCGCGCCATGCGCGCCTGCCCCAATCTGGCGTAGCTGGATTCTCGCGCGGGGGGTCAGTTTAGCGCATCTTTCAATGCCTTACCAGCGCTGAACTTGGGAACCTTCGCCGCCTTGATGCGAATCTCTTCCCCGGTGCGCGGATTGCGGCCCGCGCGCGCCTCGCGCCGGCCCACGCGGAAGGTGCCGAAACCGACGAGCGTGACCGACTGCCCCCTCTTCAACGCACCCGTGATCGCATCGATCGCGCCATCCACCGCCTTCTCCGAAGCGGACTTGGATATCCCCGCGGACTTCGACACGACTTCAACCAGCTCAGATTTATTCACTGTTGTCCCCTTTACTGATTGGTGAGAAACGGTTTTCCGCGCGGCCGCACCTTCATTCCTCAAAGGCGGCTGCGAAGCTGTCTTGTCAGTTGGTTTGTCGGCGAATGCCGATGAAAACGCGCCGGCTTCTTTATAGCAAGCGCGCATCGCCGGTGTCAAGCAATTGAAAAAATTTTTTCGCGCCGGCGCGCACGCGGCCGCGAAACGCCACGCAAAATCAACGCGTGAGTAAATGCAAATTCAAGAAGTCAATGGAGATGTGCGGATTAAGTGATTGAGCAGTTGAGCGAATGGCTCGCGAAGATCGGCTCGCTGCCGCACGCTGCCGAAAAAAGTGGAGAGCGGGAATGAGATGCAGATGCGCGCCGGCTGCCGGCCGCACAAAAAAAAGGGCGGCACCGCCGCCCTTTTTCGTGACATAAATCACTTACTGGCCACTGGCCGAGCCTCTAATGCTTGACGGCCGCCGGCGCCGGCGCCTCCGTGACCGGCGGCAGCGCCGGTGCGGCGTCGTCCTCCGACAGCGGCTCGGGCTTGCGCTCGAGCGCCATCTCGAACACATTGTCAATCCACTTCACCGGGTGAATGTCGAGCCGGTTCTTGACGTTGTCCGGGATCTCCGCGAGGTCCTTCACATTTTCCTCGGGGATCAGCACGGTCTTGATCCCGCCGCGGTGGGCCGCGAGGAGCTTCTCTTTCAGGCCGCCGATCTGCAGCACCTCGCCCCGCAGCGTGATCTCCCCGGTCATCGCCACGTCGGAGCGCACCGGGATGCCGGTCAACGCCGACACCATCGCGGTGCAGATGCCGATGCCTGCGCTCGGCCCGTCCTTGGGCGTCGCGCCTTCCGGCAGGTGGATGTGGATGTCGTTCTTCTGGTAGAAGTCCGACGGGATGCCGAGGCGCCGGGAGCGGCTGCGCACGACCGACAGCGCCGCCTGCACCGATTCCTGCATCACCTCGCCGAGCTTGCCGGTGGTGGTCATCTTGCCCTTGCCGGGCATGATCGCCGCCTCGATGGTGAGGAGTTCTCCCCCCACCTCGGTCCAGGCGAGACCCGACACCTGCCCGACCTGATTTCTCTTCTCGGCCATGCCGTAGCTATAGCGCCGCACGCTCAGGTACTTGTCGAGGTTGCGGGCTGAAACCGCCACCTTGCGCTCCACGCCGTCGCCCACCAGCATCTTCACCACCTTGCGGCAGATCTTGGAAAGCTCCCGCTCGAGCGCCCGCACCCCGGCTTCCCGCGTGTAGTAGCGGACGATGTCGCGCACCGCGCTCTCGGATATGGCGAGCTCCTCGGACTTCAACCCGTGGTTCTTCATGAGCTTGGGCAACAGGTGCTTCAGCGCGATGTTGACCTTCTCGTCCTCGGTGTAGCCCGAGAGCCGGATCGTCTCCATGCGGTCGAGCAGCGCCGGCGGGATGTTGAGGGTGTTGGCCGTGCACACGAACATCACGTCCGAAAGGTCGTACTCGACCTCGACGTAATGGTCCACGAAGGTGTGGTTCTGCTCGGGGTCGAGCACCTCCAGCAGCGCGCTCGCCGGATCGCCCCGGAAGTCCATGCCCATCTTGTCCACCTCGTCGAGCAGGAAGAGCGGGTTCCTCACGCCGACCCGGGTCATGTTCTGCAGGATCTTGCCGGGCATCGAGCCGATGTAGGTGCGCCGGTGGCCGCGGATCTCCGCCTC
>DASWHI010000242.1:0-6475 GCA_036398235.1 Burkholderiales bacterium | reverse complement strand
CGGCGTGTCCGGGCAGGGCACGGCCGCGAGCGTGATACCGACGAGCGGCAGGCCGCTCGCGGTAATCTGCTCCTCTATGCGCTCAAGTATTTCCATGGTCAAGACCGCTCGTTTCGGGTGCTAAACTCACTGCGCCCCAGGTAGAAGCACGCAAGATTAATGCCAATCTTCAGATCTTAACGGCACAACTGACGCTGCGGTTGACCCGGCGGAAAGGTTTGCGCGGGCCCGGTTCGGGCCAGTATCCGGTCGTACGTGACCGATGTGGCAGATCTGAGGGAAAACGGTTTTCGTGCACGCGTCCCCATTATTTAAATCCTCCCCGGCTAAAATGCAAATTGGCACTCGCAGTAGTCTGCTGCTAAAGCGCAGCCTCGCCGCCGTCTGGCATCCCTGCACCCAGATGAAGCAGCACGAGTGGCTGCCGCTCGTCCCGGTGGCGCGCGGCGCGGGCTGCTGGCTGTACGACGTCGATGGCCGGCGCTACCTCGACGCCATCAGCTCGTGGTGGGTGAACCTGTTCGGTCATTGCCATCCGCGCATCAACGCCGCGCTCGCCGACCAGCTCGGCAAGCTGGAGCATGTGCTCCTCGCGGGATTCAGCCACGAGCCGGTGGTGGAGCTCTCCGAGCGCCTCGCGCGCGCCACCGGTGGCGCGCTCGGGCACTGCTTTTACGCGAGCGACGGCGCCTCCGCTGTCGAAATCGCCCTCAAGATGAGCTTTCATTACTGGCGTAACCGCGGCAGCCCGGCGAAAACCCGCTTCGTCAGCCTCGCCGGCAGCTATCACGGCGAGACGCTCGGCGCGCTGGCGGTGACCGACGTGCGCCTGTTCAAGGACGTCTACGCGCCGCTCGTCATGGCGAGCAGCCAGGTCGCAAGCCCGGATTGGCGGCTCGCGGAGAAAGGGGAGTCCGCCCGCGACTACGCCGTGCGCTGCGCCGCCGCGCTGGAGCGCCACCTCGAGCGCCATCACGGAGAAACCGCCGCTTTCATCGTGGAACCCCTGGTGCAGGGCGCGGGCGGCATGGCGATGCACGACGCCGACTACTTGCGGCGCGCGCGCGCCATCTGCGACCGCTACGGCGTGCACCTCATCGCTGACGAGATCATGACCGGGTTCGGGCGCACCGGCAGCTTCTTCGCCTGCGATCAGGCCGGCATCACGCCGGATTTCCTGTGCCTGTCGAAAGGCATCACCGGCGGCTACCTGCCGCTCTCCGTCGTGCTGACGCGGGACGAGATCTACCAGGCGTTCTACGATGACGACGTCGCGCGGGGTTTCCTCCACTCGCACTCCTACACCGGCAACCCGCTCGCCTGCCGCGCAGCTCTGGCGACGCTCGATCTGCTCGAAGAGGGACGCGTGATCGAGGCAAACCGCGCGCGGAGCGCGCGCATCACCGCGGCCGCGCGCCCGATCGCGCAGCACCCGCGCGTGAGGGCCTTCCGCAATACCGGGATGATCTGGGCCTTCGAGGTTGCGACCGCCGATGCCTCCTTTGCGCGCCGGTTCTTCGCCGCCGCGCTCGAGCGGGAACTCCTGCTGCGCCCCCTCGGCAACACCGTCTATTTCATGCCGCCATACGTGATTGCAGAGGAGGAGATCGAGCTGCTTGCCGCGCGCACCACGCTGCTCATCGACGCGCTGCCTTCGGACTAGCGCATAATCTAAGCATGGTTACTGCGACCGGTATCGCCGATGCGCAGAGGGCGATGCGCCTGCTCCACGGCGTGCTGATGGCGGTCGCCGCGGTGCTGCTCGCGGCCGCGCTGCCGCGCGCCCACGCCCAGACCGATTTCCTTCCCGTGTCCGTGGCCCGTGCGCTTGCGCAAGCCGACATTCCGGAGCACGCGGCGGCGTTCTACGTTCACGAGATCGGCGCCGAGCGCCCACTCCTTGCCGCGGGCGCGACGCGTCCCATGAATCCGGCCTCGTCCATCAAGCTCGTCACGTCCTATGCGGCGCTCGAGCTGCTCGGCCCGGCGTTCCAGTGGGTAACCGAGGCCTACGCGGCCGGCACATTGCGCGGGGGCGTCCTCGAGGGCGACCTCGTGTTGAAGGGCCGTGGCGATCCCAAGCTCACGCTGGAGAATTTCTGGTTGCTGCTGCGCAGCCTGCGCAGCCGGGGCCTGCGCGAGATCCGCGGCGACCTGGTCCTCGACCGCACCTATTTCGCAGCCAGCGACCATGACCCGGCGCGTTTCGATGAGAAGCCGACGCGCCCGTACAACACCGGGCCGGATGCGCTGCTGGTGAATTTCAAGGCGGTGCGGCTTTCCTTCGTTCCGGACGACGAAGCAGGCGTGGTGCGGATCCTGGCCGAGCCCGCGCTGCCGCAAGTGCAGATCGTCAACCGGCTGAAGCTGGTGGACGGCCCGTGCGGGGACTGGGTCAACCGGTTGAAGGTCGACGCGCAGGGCGGCTCGGCCGCGACGCGCCTCGCGTTTCGCGGCCGCTACGCCGCGAGCTGCGGCGAGCAGACACGCAGTTACAGCGTGTTGCCGCACGCGCATTACGTGCTCGGCCTGTTTCGCGTGTTGTGGCACGAGCTGGGCGGGAAATTCGCCGGGACGGTGCGCGACGGCACGGTGAGCGCGGATGCACGCCCAATCGCCTCCGTGGAGTCGCCGGCCCTCGCCCAGGTCGTGCGCGACATGAACAAATTCTCGAACAACGTCATGGCGCGACAGCTCTACCTGACGCTCGGCGCGGAGACGGCGGGCGAACCGGCGACGGCCGAGAAGGCCGGCCGTGTGATCCGCGATTGGCTGGCCGGAAAAGGACTGTCGTTTCCGGAAATGATTCTGGAGAACGGCTCCGGGCTGTCGCGCGTCGAGCGCATCAGCGCGCGGCATCTCGGTCAGCTGCTGCTCTCCTCCTTCCAAAGCCCGGTGATGCCGGAATTCATCGCCTCGCTGCCGCTCGCGGCGATGGATGGAACGATGAAGAAACGCCTCGCGGACGCCGACGTGGCCGGACAGGCCCACATCAAGACCGGCTCGCTGACCGGGGTGCGCTCGATCGCGGGCTACATGCTCGACGCGCGGGGGCGGCGCTGGGTCGTCGTGTCCATCGTCAACCACCCCAATGCGGGCAACGCGCAAGCGGCGCAGGACGCGCTGCTCACGTGGATCTATCACCGCGGCGAGAGCGCGTGCTGCCCCGGAGGATGAACTGCGGAGTCAAACCCGCTTTTTAGCCCTCCATCATGTCCGCGTTCGCTGCGCAGGAGCGGCGCCGCCGAACGCTTTCCGCGCGGCCCGTGCATTTGTTCGCGCCGCGGCCTGAAAACTCCGTCACGTACGAAAAGTCCAAAGGTGACGGGATTCCGTTCATTTCGAGGAGGTCAAGCGTAGGATTGATTGCGTCAGGAGGGTGCCCATGTTGGTTCGCGGCGCGATGATCCTGGGGGCGATAGTGGCAACGGTGCTGCCGCTTGCCGCCACTTTCGCCGCAGAAGCAACGCCCGGCGCAGCCGCTCCCGCAATCGAGTCGACCGATCCCAACGAGCCCCCGGCACCCGAGTTCGTGTCCATCGATCCGGTGGAAAGCGTCCCGATCGAAGCCAGGCCGGTGGGCTTGAACTACAAGCCGGGTGCACCCGCCCCCGATTCACGCTTCGATGGCCCGCGCTTTGATTTTGCCCAGCGTCCGGCTGCCGCGTCCGCCCTCAGGCTCTCTCCGGCGCTTGGCGGGTCCCGGCCCGGGTGGGCCTTTTCGGGACGGGCAGGGCCGGTCCGCTGGCTGACCCCGCTCGACGGCGAAGGTCAGAGTAGACTGCGCCTCGGAGGCCGGATTCCGGATCAGCCACGCCCGCCGGGGCTCGGCAGGTTCAACATGAGCATCCACTACAGCTTCGAATGACGGCGCGCCCGGTGCCCGCCATGTTTCCGGTCTAAAGCCCCAGCTCACGCCACAGCGCGTCAACGCGCCGTTTCACTTCATCGCTCATCGCAATCGTCTCGCCCCAGCGGCGATCGGACTCTCCCGGCAGCTTGCGGGTGGCGTCTATTCCCATCTTGGAGCCGAGCCCCGGCACCGGGCTCGCGAAATCGAGATAGTCGATCGGCGTGTGCTCCGTGATCACGGTGTCGCGCTGTGGGTCGACGCGCGTCGCGAGCGCCCACACCACTTCCTTCCAGTCGCGGACGTTGACGTCGTCGTCGGTGACGATGATGAACTTCGTGTAGAGGAACTGCCGCAGGTAGCTCCAGATGCCGAACATCACGCGCCGGGCATGGCCGGGGTACTGTTTTTTCATGCTGACGCACGCGATGCGGTAGGAACAGCCCTCGGGCGGCAGGTAGAAATCCGTGATCTCCGGGAATTGGCGCGCGAGCAGCGGCACGAACACCTCGTTCAGCGCCAGTCCCAGCACCGCCGGTTCGTCGGGCGGCTTCCCGGTGTAGGTCGAGTGGTAGATCGGATCGCGCCGGGTCGTGATCCGCTCGATCGTGAACACCGGGAAGCGCTCCTGCTCGTTGTAATAGCCGGTGTGGTCGCCGAACGGCCCCTCGAGCGCGGTCTCACCGGGATGGATTGAGCCTTCGAGGACGATCTCGGCGCCGGCCGGCACCTGCAGATCGTGGCCAAGGCAGTTCACGATCTCGGTCTTTGCCCCCCGCAGCAGGCCCGCGAATTGGTACTCGGAGAGCGTGTCCGGCACCGGCGTCACCGCCCCCAGCAGCGTGGCGGGATCGGCCCCCAGCGCCACCGCTACCGGAAATGGCTCGCGTGGTCGCGCCAGGCAATGGTCACGGTAGTCCAGCGCGCCGCCGCGCTGCGGGAGCCAGCGCATGATGACTTTGTTGCGGGCGAGCACCTGCTGGCGGTAGATGCCGAGGTTCTGGCGCCGCCGGCTGGGGCCGCGCGTCACCGTCAGTCCCCAGGTGATGAGCGGCGCAGCGTCTCCCGGCCAGCAGGTCTGCACCGGCAGCCGCCCGAGATCCACGTCGGAGCCCTCGAGCACGACTTCGTGACAGGGCGCGCGCGTCACCACCCGCGGCTCCATCGAAAGCACGGTCTTCAGCAGCGGCAGCTTGTCCCACGCGTCCTTCCATCCGCGAGGCGGTTCCGGCTCCCGGAGCGTGGCGAGCAGCCCGCCAAGCTCGCGCAGCCCCGCAGCCGGGTCGGCGGCCTCCACTCCCATGCCGAGCGCAACGCGCTTGACCGTGCCGAACAGGTTGCCAAGCACGGGCATCGAATGTCCCTTCGGCTTCTCGAACAGCAGCGCCGGACCGCCCGCCTTCAGCACACGGTCGCAGATCTCGGTCATTTCGAGGCGCGGATCGACCGTTGCGAGGATGCGCTTCAGCTCGCCGCGTGCCTCGAGGCCGGCCAGGAAATCGCGCAGATCGCGGTACTTCATGGGCCAGGTGCACAGCCTCAGCGCAGCATGCCGGACCGGAAGTGGAGATCCAGCGCGAGCCCCGCAAACACCGCGAGCCCCACCCAGTTGTTGTTGCGGAAGGCGCGGAAACAACGGCTGCGGTCACGGCCGCGGATCAGCCAGTACTGGTAGAGGACCAGCCCGGCCGCAACGGCAAGCCCCGCGAAGTAGAAAGCGTCCAGCCGCTGCCAGCGGCCGATCGCCGTCAGGCAGGCGAGAAACAGGGCGTGCGCGATCATGACCCCCGCCACATCGAAGCGCCCGAGCATGATTGCGGAGGACTTCAGCCCGAGCTTGAGGTCGTCGTCGCGGTCCACCATCGCGTACTCGGTATCGTAGGCGATGATCCAGAAGAAGGTGGCGCCCATCAACGCCCATCCTGCGTGCGGTATGAGGCCCAGCTGCGCCGCGTAGGCCATCGGGATCGAGAAGCTGAACGCGACACCGAGCCAGGCTTGCGGGAAGACGAAGAAGCGCTTGAGGAAGGGGTAGATCACCGTGATCGCGAGCGCGGCGAAGGACAGCATCACGGTCATGAGATTGAGCTGCAGCACCAGTACAAAGGCGACGAGCAGCAACGCGACCGCCAGCACGATGGCCTCGCGCGGCGACACGATGCCGGTGGCGAGCGGCCGGTCGCGGGTGCGCTCCACGTGCGGATCGAACCTGCGGTCGGCGAGGTCGTTGATCACGCAACCGGCCGAGCGCAACAGGACGACGCCGAGGAGAAATATGACCAGGACATCGAGCTCGGGAACGCCGCGCCGCGCGAGCCAGAGGCTCCACAGCGCCGGCCACAGCAGGAGCGCCGCGCCGATCGGCCGGTCGAGGCGCATCAGCCGCTCGTAGGCGTCGAGCCGCTCCTTGAACGTCAGGGTCCGGACCATCCCGGCGGGTGATTCGGCCATCGAATCAGTATAGGCGATTACGCCCTCAAGTATTCGTGGCGGGCGCCGAGCCAGCGCAAAACGTGGGCGCGCGCCGCGTCCGGCTGATCACGCAGCAGCGTGGCGGCGGCCTCGCGCGCCGCATCGAGCAGGTCGCGGTCGGATTCGAGATCGGCGAAGCGCAGCAGCGGCTCC
>DASWHI010000241.1:0-6078 GCA_036398235.1 Burkholderiales bacterium | reverse complement strand
CAGGAAAAATGGGGTCAGAGTCAATTTTCTGGCTTGGCATTTGGTCAACCAAAGCAGAAAATTGACTCTGACCCCATTTTTCCGGGCTTGGGGCTTGATTGCTCTGAATCCTGATTCCTGGATCCTGAACCCTGTCGTTATGATCAACGTCGATCCGTTCGAGCTCGAGAAATTCAGCCAGCTCGCGCACCGCTGGTGGGATCCCGGCGCCGAGTTCAAGCCGCTGCACGACATCAATCCCCTGCGCCTCGACTATATCGACGGCATCGCCGGGCTGCGCGGCCGGCGTGTGCTCGACGTCGGCTGCGGGGGCGGCATACTGTCCGAAGCAATGGCGGCGCGCGGCGCGCGCGTTACCGGCATCGACCTTGCCGACAAGCCGCTCAAGGTCGCGCAGCTGCACCTGCTGGAGTCGGGGCTCGAGGTGGAATACCGGCTGATCGCTCCGGAAGCGCTCGCGCGCGAGGCGACCGGCAGCTTCGACGTCGTCACCTGCATGGAACTGCTCGAGCATGTGCCCGATCCGGCGCTGACCGTCCAGGCATGCTCCGAGCTCGTCGGTTCCGCGGGCCACGTGTTCTTCTCCACCATCAACCGCAACCTGAAATCGTACCTGCTCGCGGTGGTCGGCGCCGAGTACGTGCTGAAGCTCTTGCCGCGCGGCACACACGACTACGCGAGCTTCATCAAGCCCTCCGAGCTCGCCGGCATGTGCCGCCGCGCGGGCCTGGCGGTCACGCGTGTCACGGGGATGACCTACAACCCCTTCTCGCGGGCCTACTCGTTAGGCAACGACACGGACGTGAATTACATCATGCACGCCACAAAGGCGTGATCCATGATCAAGGCGGTCCTCTTCGACCTCGACGGCACCCTTGCCGACACGGCGCCCGACCTGACCTACGCGTTGAACCGCGTGCGCGGCTTGCGCGGACTGCCGCCGCTGCCGCTCGCCGCCACGCGTCCTGTTGCCTCGCAAGGAGCGCGCGGGCTGATCGGCGCGGGTTTCAGCATCCATCCCGGCGACCCCGGCTACGATGCGCTGCGCGATGAGTTCCTCGCCGTCTATGCGGAGAACCTGTGCCGGGAAACCCGCCTGTTCACGGGCATCCCCGAGCTCCTCGACCGGCTCGAAGCGCGCGCATTGCCCTGGGGCGTCGTGACCAACAAGGCGGAGCGCTTCACGCTTCCGCTGCTCGATCTGCTCAAGGTGCGCGGCCGTTCGGCATGCGTGATCGGGGGCGACACGACCGGAAAGATCAAGCCCCACCCCGAGCCGCTCCTTGCCGCCAGCCGCGCCATCGGGCTCGCACCGCAATCCTGCATCTATCTCGGGGACGACCGGCGCGACGTGGAGGCGGGGCAGGCGGCCGGCATGAAAACGGCAATCGCGAAGTGGGGCTACCTCAACGGCCAGGACCCGGAAAACTGGAACGCCGATCACATGATCGACGCGCCGTGGGACCTCCTGCGGTTGCTGTAGGAGAAAAATGGGGTCAGAGTCGATTTTCTGCATCTGCTGGTCAGACGCTAGGCCAGAAAATCGACTCTGACCCCATTTTTCTTGAACTCGGGCTCGATGCCCATATCTGACATAATGGCGACACCCCGAATACGGATTCGTGGGGGCGACCTGGTTTCGACGCTGGTATCGAAGCAGAACGGGGCATGCCAAGGTCCAGTCACCTTGTAAAACCGCTGGAAACCACTAGACGCCAACGACGAGCGTTACGCTCTAGCCGCCTAATACCGGCTAGACGCTGCACTAGCTTGCTGATGGGCTAGGCCGAGGGGTAGCGAGACGCAAGTCAAGCTTGCTCAGCGGTGCAGCGCCATTGACATCAGCCTCTCCGCGCGGTTTGGTCGCTTGGCCGCACGGATCCGTCGAAGCGACTGGCTGAGCGTCAGCCTGCCGGCCGGCGGGCGCGAGGCGAGATCCAAACGACCTGGCTAAGCATGTAGTACCCGGCTGTGTAGGACTTGCGGACGCGAGTTCGATTCTCGCCGCCTCCACCAATAAAAACGGCCACCTTCCGGTGGCCGTTTTTCTTTGCGGGCCGGGGCTCGCGCCCCGGCGGTCGCAGCCGTCGTTACATCGGCTTGATGCCCGTGGCCTTCATGCCCTTGGGGCCGCGCGTGACTTCGAAGCTCACGCGCTCCTTTTCCTTGAGCGACTTGTGCCCGTTGCCCTGGATCTCGGAGAAATGCGCAAACACCTCCTCGCCGCCGTCATCCGGCGTGATGAACCCGAAACCCTTCGCATCATTGAACCACTTTACTGTACCAGTTGCCATGCATACTCCTATACGAAAATGAACAATCACGGGCTCGCGCCCGTGCCCTGCAAGCGATTCAAAGCGAGTGGTTGAGAACTGAGACCCCGCCCGGACGGGCGGAGGTACGGGTCAGCAATACGCCGCTTGAAACGACTGCGGGGCGAACGATACCCGCAATCCGGGGAAATGGCAAGCGCTCCCACCACCCCCGCCGCTCTGCGACGACCCCTCCTCTGGCAGGAGGGGAATTCAATTGGGCGCGCTCACGGCTTCACGTAGCGCTTTGCGAACAGACCGGCGAGCGCGGGGTCGAGCTTGCGCAGCTGGACGTGGACTTCCTGCACTTTGTCGCGCAATCCCTGGCCGTGGTATGCCGCCCCCAGGTTGTAGGTCGCGCGCGGGTGCCCCGGCGAGATGCGCAAGGCCTCGTGGATCGCCTCGATCGCCCGGTCGTACTGGTTCAGCGCAAGATAGGTCCAGCCGAGGTTGTGCCAGGCCTCGAACGACTCGCCGTTGTAGCGCACCGCCTGCTGGTAGGCGGGAATCGCGCGCCGCGGGCGGTTGGTCGCCGCGTAGGCGTCGCCCAGCTCCTGCCACGCACGCGCGTTGCGCGGCATGACGCGCACCCACTGCTGCGACAGGCTTACGACCGACGTCCAGTCTTTTTTCGCCCGCGCCGCGCTGACCCGGCGCAGCCACCGGGCCTCGGCCGTCTCCTCCTCCCCGGCCCTGGCGCGCCCACCGCGCTCCAGCTCCACGATCCATGCCGCGGGCAGCGCGAAATTGAGATTTGGCCCCTCGCCGACAAAGAAGGACGTGATGCCGATCAATCGCCCCTCGGTGTCGAACAGTCCGCCACCGCTCGATCCCTGCGAGATGGAGGCGGAGGTCTGAATGTACTGCGAGCCGTCGAAATCCCGCAGGCTCGAGATCAAGCCCTCGCTCAGCGTCAACTCCAGCCCTTCCGGGGCGCCGATCGCGTATACCCTCTGGCCCACCCGCACCCTGCCGGTATTGAGCGTCACCCGCGGCGCGGAAAGCTGCGGCACCCTGATCTGGCACAGATCGCGCTCCTCGTTCGACGCCACGGCGGTCCCGGTATAGGTCTGCTGCCGCAGATGGACCTCGAGGCTGGCGGCGCCTTCGATGACGTGGCAGTTGGTCGTGACGAGCTCGCGCGCCGTCACCACTCCGCCCCCTTGATTGATGGGATTGCCGTCGGCGTCAAAGGCGTGAATCACGACCACGCTCTGGGACGCCTGCTGAAAGATCTGCTCCGGAGTCTTGGCGGCCGCAACGGCCGGCACCAGCGACGCGGCGAGCAGCAAGACGATGGCAGGATCGTGCCTCATGCCTGTTCTACTGGAGGGAGCCGTGGTCGATCAGGGTCCGTATCTCTTCGCGCCGCGGCCGTAGCTGCCGGCGGCGTTTTCGCGAGGGCGGATGATTCGGGAGCGGCGGAAGCGGGCGGCAGTGGACTCGCGGGGAGATGGCGAAGGCAACACCGCCGGCAACGGCCAGCAGGAACAGGAACCACGCCAAGGATCTACCTCTCCGCGGCCCGCGCGGTGTCGAGGAGCTTCAATCCCGGCCGCGCCGGCTCGGCCGCGCGCAGCGGGAGATCCGGAGCGTGCAGATGCTCCGTCGAGAGATCCCCAATGGTGTTGCAGCCCAGGAGCGCGATCACACGGTCGATCTCGCCCCGCAGGAGCGAGATGGCGCGCCGCGCGCCCGCTTCTCCGCCAGCCGCGACGCCGTAGAGCGTGGAGCGGCCGATCATGACCGCCTGCGCTCCCATGGCGAGCGCCTTGGCCACATCGGTGCCGCGCCGGAAACCGCTGTCCACCAGCACGCTCACGCGCTTGCCCACCGCATCCACCACCTCGGGCAGCGCCTCGATCGGGGAGATTACCGTGTCGAGGTTGCGGCCGCCGTGGTTGGATACGATCACGCCGTCGGCGCCGCAGTCCGCAGCGGTCACGGCGTCCTGGGGATGGAGCAACCCCTTAACCAACAGCCGGTGCGGCCACAGCTTGCGCAGAGCGCGCAGATCGTCCCAGTCGAGCGAGTCGTTGCGCATGCTCGCCCGCCCCATCGGCCCCGCGGTGATCCGATACTTGATGTCCGTCGGGTAGTTCTGGTAGCGTGGCATGCCCGTGGTGAGGAGGTAGCGGCCGAGCACGCCGATGAGCCAGCGCGGGTGCAGGAGCACGTCGATGATGTTTCCGCGCGTGAACGTGAACGGGATGGTGAAGCCGCTGTGGAGGTTGTACTCGCGGTTCCCCGGGACGACGCCGTCAACCGTGACGACCAGCGCCTCGTAGCCGGCGGCCCGGGCGCGTTCGACCAGCTTGTGCGAAAGCGAGCGGTCGGGCCACATGTAGAGCTGGAACCACAGCGTGCCGCCCGCCTGCTCGGCGACCTTCTCCATCGCGGTCATCGAGCCCGTGGCGAGCG
Source organism: Burkholderiales bacterium (assembly GCA_036398235.1). Lineage (GTDB taxonomy): Bacteria > Pseudomonadota > Gammaproteobacteria > Burkholderiales > SG8-41 > SG8-41. Next base: position 1,345 of record DASWHI010000241.1, on the reverse strand, counting down.
TGAACGGAATGCCCGCGTCCGCCGCCGCGCGCGCGAGGGCGATCTCGCCTTCGTACCACATCAGTCCCGCCGTTCCCGTCGGCGCGATCACGAGGGGCATCTTGTGCTTCTTGCCGAACAGCGTGACCTCCTGGCTGCGCTTCGAGACATCCACCAGCGTGCGCGGCTTCAGGTGAATGCGCTCGAAGACGGCGCGATTGTTGCGGAGCGCTACTTCGTCTTCCGTGCCGCGGTCCACAAACTCGAACAGCCCCTTCGGCACGCGCTTCAGCGCCATCTTGCGCAGGTCGAAGATGTTGTAGGCCTTCGCTACCGACGCCATCGTTTCCACTCCGTGGACCGCGCTCCGGCCCGTTGCATTTGCGTGGCCGAATTCTAAGGTAAAGGCCGCGGATGCGCCATCAGGCCGGCTTGCGGTCCATCCACTTGCTGACATCCGGCAGCGGCGTTGACGCGAGCCGGTCGAGCACGGTCTCCGCGTCACGCTCGACGATCAACATGGCGCGATGCTGCGGCGTGACGAAACGCTGCGCGACCGCGTGGTCGAGAAACGCTGCGAGCTTGGCGTAATAATCATCGACATCGAGCAGCGCACACGGCTTGCGCTGGAGCCCAAGCTGGGTCCAGGTCAGCATCTCGAACAATTCGTCCATCGTTCCGAGCCCGCCGGGCAGCGCGATGAAGGCGTCGGACAATTCGGCCATCAGGGCCTTGCGCTCGAGCATCGTTTCGACCACGCGCAGCTCGCTGAGCCCCCGCAGCACGACCTCCCTCTCCAGCAGGCGCCGGGGCGTCACCCCGGTCACACGCCCGCCCGCGGCGAGCGCAGCCTCCCCCAGCACGCCCATCAGCCCGATGCTGCCCCCGCCGTAAACCAGCCGGAGGCCCCGCCCGGCGATGGCGCGCGCAAGCCGGCGGGCGGCTTCGGCATAAGCCGTGCCGGAGCCGGTGTTCGAACCGCAAAAGACGCCGATGCTTTGCACTTCTGAAGTCACCTTAAATTCCCCTCTCCCCCGGTTTGGGGGAGAGGGCTAGGGTGAGGGGGTAATCGTATCCTAAGGCAACCCCATTAACCCCACCCCGGGGATACACACGTTAATTGCGTGCAGTTCCATCACTCAAGGAGACACCCAATGAGCACCTTCGTGAAATCGGTCACTGCGCTCGCCGTCGGGGCGGCGCTGGCATCCACACCATCCCCGGCCCTTGCGGGCGACGCGCTCACCATCTACAGCAACGCCCGGCCGGGCGCGATCGCACCCGAACTCTACCGGCATGGCGGCCGCGGGCAGCTTCCCGGCTATGCGATGGTGCGGCACGAGCGCGAGCTGCAGCTCACGCGTGG
>DASWHI010000240.1:0-4295 GCA_036398235.1 Burkholderiales bacterium | reverse complement strand
TACCCGAGCCGGCCGCTGCGGGTGCTGGTGCCGCTTGCACCGGGTGGCGGCATGGATACCGTCACGCGCGCCCTCGCGCAAAGCCTGACCGATTCCTTCAAGCAGACCGTGGTCGTGGACAATCGCCCGGGTGCGGGCAGCCAGGTCGCCCTCGAAATCGTGGCCGACGCAGCGCCGGACGGCCATACGCTGATGATGTTGAGCGCGACCACCGTGATCTACCCTCTGCTCTACAAGTCCCGCTTCGACATCGTGCGGGATTTCGCCCCGGTGTCGCAGGTCACCGCGCAGGGCTACGCGCTGGTCGTGCATCCTTCGCTGCCCGCGAAATCGGTGCTCGAGCTCGTGAAGCACGCGCGCGCGAACCCGGGCAAGCTGAACTACAGTTCGTCCGGCATCGGCAGCCCGATACACATGACGACGGAGCTGTTCCAGATCGCCACCGGCACGCAGATGGTTCACGTCCCGTACAAGGGCATGGGCGCCGCCTACGCGGATCTCGTCGGCGGGCGCATCGACCTGTCGTTTGCGACCATCATCTCGTCCCAGGCCCACGTCAGGAGCGGGCGCCTGCGCGCGCTGGCGGTGACGCCGGGGAAACGCGCGCCGGCCTTGCCCGACACGCCTACTCTCGCCGAAGCGGGCGTTCCGGGCGTCGTAGTGGTCAACTGGTATGGCCTCATTGCACCCAAGGGCACTCCCAAGGCCGCCCTTGACCGGGTCGCCGCCGAAACAATCAAAGCGGTGCGAGCGCCGGAATTGCAGAAACGCCTCGTTGCCGACGGCTCGGAGGGCGTCGGTACCAGACCTGCGGATTTCGCCTCCCACATCCGCGCCGAGAGTGCCCAGTGGCGCCGCGTGATCAAGCAGGCGGGCATTCGCGGCCAGTGATTTCTTAATCCACGAGGTCAGGAAAGACATCAATGCGCTACGAAGTGATCTCGGCGGATTGTCACGTGGATCTCTGCTGGCTGCCGCCGGGGCTCTTCACCGAGAACGCCTCGGCCGCGATGCGCAGCCGCATGCCGTACGTGGGCGACGGGCCCAACGGCCGGCAGTGGATGACCAGGAGCGGCGCCAATCTCGGTCTGGTTAACGGCATGGGCTCGGCGGGACGGAAGTACATCCCCGGCAAGATCCATCGCTCCGATCGCATGGCGGCGACCGGGTTGTACGATGACGGCAAGCGCGGCATCCGCCGCCTGACCGATCCCGACCTCCGTATTAAGGATCAGGACCGTGACGGCGTGCAGGCCGAGGTCCTCTACGGCGTGCTCGGCGCCACCAGCCGCTTGAACGATGCCGAGGCCGCCGTCGAGGTCCTGCGCATCTACAACGAGTGGCTCGCCGGATTCTGCTCGACGCATCCCGAGCGCTTCGCCGGCCTCGCTTCGATTCCGAACCATCCGATCGAAGCGGCCATTGCCGAGGTCGAGCGCGTCGCCCGGCGCGGCGCACTCCGCGGGCTCGACATCGCCAACTCGCCGGATCTCAAGCCGCTGTGGGATCCGTACTGGAATCCGCTGTGGGAGGTCGTGAACGCCACCGGGCTGCCGCTGCACTTTCACACGGTGTCCGGGTACACGCCCGAGCACATCCGCAAAATCATGATGATCGGCGGCGATCCGACGCGCGCGAGCCTCCCCGGCATGCCGGAGGTGGAACTGCCGGTGGCGCGCGCCGCTTTCGCCACGAACATCACGGCGTTCCAGCTCAACATGTCCAACATCCTCACCTCGATGATCTACAGCGGCGTCCTCGAGCGCTGCCCGCGCCTCCGGCTGGTGCTGGGCGAGGCGGGTATCGGCTGGATCCCGTACGTGCTGTGGCGGATGGACGCGGAATGGGAGGACCAGTTCAAGGACCTCTCGCTCACGATGCCGCCGAGCGAATACTGGAAGCGCCAATGCCGGGCGACCTACCAGACGGACCCGATCGGGATCAAGCTGATCGATGAGGTGGGCGCGGAGAACATCATGTGGGGGTCGGACTTTCCGCACCCCGACGGGATCTGGCCGGACTCGCAGGAGTACATCCAGCGGGAGCTGGGCGGCCTGCCGGCCGGCATCCGCCGCAAGATCGTGTGCGAGAACGCGGCGAAGCTCTACGGATTCTCGGCGTCGTAGTCCGTTGCAACGGCCTGAGGCGGCTGGCCTTCCCACACGCGCTTCATGTTCTTGTAGGCGAAATCGGCGCGGCGGAACCAGGTGTCCCAGGTGGTGCCCGCGCAGTGAGGCGACACCACCACGTTCTCCAGCTTGAGGAGCGGATTGCCGGGATCGACCGGCTCCTTCTCGAACACATCCAGGCCGGCGCCCGCGATGCGCTTTTGCTGCAGCGCTTCGGTGAGCGCGGCCTCGTCCACCACCGGCCCGCGGCTCGTGTTGATGATCACCGCCGTCGATTTCATCATGGCGAGCCGCTCGCGGTTGACGACGTGGCGCGTTTCGTTGGTGAGCGGCGCGTGGCACGAGATGATGTCCGAGGTGCGAAACAGCTCATCCAGCGAAACCCGTTTCGCCTTCAGCTCGCGCTCGCGTTCGGCCGGGAGCGGAAACTTGTCGTAGTACTGGACGGTCGCGTCGAAGGCCTGGACCCGCCGGGCGACCTTCTGGCCGATATTGCCGAACCCGAGGATGCCCACCACCTTGTTCGCCATCTCGAAGGTGTTCATGCCGTCGATGGCGGCGCTCCAGCGCCCCTCGCGCACCGCCCGGTCCGCCGCGTTGAGCCGCCGGTAGAGGGAGAGCATCGCCAGCACGGCGTGATCGGCCACCGCCCAGGAGTTCGCCCCGCCGTTGTTCGCGCACGGGATCTTCAGCTCGCGCAGGAGCTTGAGGTCGATGCGGTCGTAGCCCGCGGAGAGTATCTGCACCAGGCGCGCTTTGCGGGCCGACCGCAATATCCGCTCGGTGAGCGTCGCGCGGAATGCCATGATGAAATCGGCTTCCTTGACCGCTTCGACCTGCTGCGCTTCCGGGAACTTGCCGTCGACCACGGTCGTCGTGAAGCCGGCGGGGTTGAACGAGATGATGGCCTCCACGATGCGCGGGTGCAGCCCGTGGAGAAAGACGACTCTGGCTTCTGCCATGGCTTGTTCCTGAATTGAGTGAGTGGACGTCGCCAGTTTAGCTTTTCCCGGTGAAAAAGAAATGGACGCCTCTTCTCGAACACATGCATGCGTCCACTTTGTGCTCTATCTTTGCCGTCACACAAGGGGCATAATGCGGGGGTCGAAAACGCTTTGGGTTTGCAGGCAGCTCGTTCCCGGCTGGTAGTCTCAGTCCTCTCCCATGGGTTCTTTGACGCCGCGCGAATTTCGCGCGCGGCCACGCCACCTCCGGAGTACATCATGTCTACCATCGGCACCGTAAAGTTTTTCAACAGCAGCAGGGGCTTCGGCTTCATCCGCCCCGACGACGGCTCGAAGGACGTGTTCGTGCACATCTCCGCGGTCCAGGCCGCGGGTCTCGGCGCGTTGAGCGAGAACCAGAAGGTATCGTTCGACGTGCAGAAGGGCAACGACGGCAAGTCTTCCGCGATCAACCTGAAGGCCGTCTGACATGAATATCTTCGTGGGCAACCTCGGCCCCGACGTGACCGAGGCGGAAATCGCGGAACTGTTCAAGCCGTTCGGCCAGGTCGGGTCGGTTCAAGTCGTGCGGGAACTGTTCACCGGCAAAGGCAAGGGCTTCGGTTTCGTGGAGATGCCCGGCAAGCAGCAGTCCCGTGACGCGATCGCCGGGCTCAACGGCAAGGAGTTTGCCGGGCGTCCGCTGAAGGTGAACGAGGCGCGGCCCCGCCCCGAGCGCGGCCGCCGGCGGTAGCCGCCGATCCGGGCCGGTCCATCCGTCGGACTTCACCAAGAGAAAATTCAAGCACCTGGACGTCCTGGTCGCCCCGGTTTCCAATCTTTTGGTTGTCGTTTGTTGTGCGTGCCTGATGAAAACACCGCCTGTCGCGCATCCGGTTTTCCGCACGCACCCGGTGACGGGCCGCAAGTGCATCTACGTCACCGAGGGCGAGTGCACCGGCATCGACGGCATGGCGGAAGCCGACGCGCTGGCGCTCATTTCCATGCTGCACCGGCACCTGATCAATCCGAAATTTCAGTACCGGCACCGGTGGCAGAGGGGGGACGTGCTCATGTGGGTTAACTGCGCCTGCCAGCATCTGGCCGTGCGCGACTACGGCGACGGCCAGCGTCGCCTGATGCATCGCGTGACCGTGAACGGCTCCGTGCCGTTCTAGGCTGGCAGAAATAAACGGGCTAAGAGTAAGATTCCGGCACGCAC
>DASWHI010000239.1:0-2303 GCA_036398235.1 Burkholderiales bacterium | reverse complement strand
CGTGCCGCGACGTTACGATGCAGTTAAGTTCGACCTCGCGCATCTGCGCGCGACGGCGGAGAAGTGCAAGAACTGGGGCCGCTGGGGCGGCGACGACGAGATTGGGACGCTCAACTTCGTCACGCCGCAGATGATCGCGCTGGCCGCGACGCTAGTGCGCAAGGGCCGAACCTTCTCTCTCGCGCTCAATTTCGATCGCAATGGCCCGCAACGGGGACTCTGGGGCAACCGCTACAACCCCGTTCACACGATGCTCGCAACCGGAACTGACGCCATTGCGGGACGCCAGGACGAGGGTGGTCTCCGCTATGCGGACGATGCGGTGAGCTTGCCGCTGCAGTGCGGCACACAGTGGGACGGCCTCGGCCACATTTTCTACGGCGACAAGATGTGGAACGGCTACGACGCGCGGCTGGTGGATTCCACCGGCGCGAAGAAGAACGGCATCCACAAGACGCGCGACCGCATGATCGGGCGCGGCGTATTACTTGATGTGCCGCGCGCTCTCGGCGGCGACTACCTCGAGGACGGCTTTGGCGTGGGCAACGCCGAGCTCGATGCCTGCGCGAAGGCGCAGGGCGTGGAGGTGCGGCGCGGCGATTTCGTGATCGTGCGTACCGGCCAGATGGAGCACTGCCTCGCGCAGGGCGACTGGGGGTCGTACGCGGCGGGCGACGCGCCGGGGCTGCGCTTCGAGACCTGCGAGTGGATCCACCGGAAGGAGATCGCCGCGATCTGCTTCGACACCTGGGGCTGCGAAGTGCGCCCGAACGAGAGCACGGAGGCGTTCCAGCCGTGGCACTGGATCATCATCCCCATGGTCGGCATCACCATGGGCGAGATCTTCTATCTCAAGGACCTCGCCGACGACTGCGCGCGGGACCGGGTCTACGAGTTCCTGTTCTGCGGTCCCCCGCTTCCCATCACCGGCGCGGTGGGGTCACCCATCAATCCCATGGCCATCAAGTAGCCATGGCAACCCCTTCGAAAAAAGTCATCATCACCTGCGCCGTCACCGGCTCGATCCATACGCCGACGATGACGCCGTATCTGCCGATCACGCCGAAGCAGGTCGCGGACGAGTCGATCGCCGCGGCAAAGGCGGGGGCGGCGATCATCCACCTGCACGCGCGCGACCCGAAGGACGGGCGGCCGACGCCGGACCCGAAGGTGTTCATGGAATTCCTGCCGGCGATCAAGGATGCGACCGACGCGGTGATCAACATTACCACCGGCGGCGGCCACAACATGACGGTGCAGGAGCGGCTCGCGGCGCCGCTCCGGTGCAAGCCCGAGATGTGCTCGTTCAACATGGGCTCGATGAACTTCGGGCTCTACCCCAATCTCGACAAGTACCAGCAGTTCAAGTACGACTGGGAGCCGCAGTACCTCGAGGCGAGCCGCGATTTCATCTTCCGCAACACGTTCAAGGACATGGAGTACATCCTCAAGCACCTGGGCGAGGGCTGCGGCACCCGGTTCGAGTTCGAGTGCTACGACGTCGGGCACCTCTACAACCTCGCGCACCTGCTGGAGAGGAAGCTCGTCAAGCCGCCGCTCTTCGTGCAGACCATCTTCGGCATCCTCGGCGGCATCGGGCCCGATCCCGACAACCTGATGCACATGCGCTCGGTCGCGGACAAGCTCTTCGGCGACGGATACGAGTGGTCGGTGCTCGCCGCCGGGCGTCACCAGATGGCGCTGACCACCATGGCGGGAATCTGCGGCGGCAACGTGCGGGTGGGGCTCGAGGACAGCATCTACGTCGGCAAGGGGAAGCTCGCGACCAGCAACGCCGAGCAGGTCGCCAAGATCCGGCGCATCCTCGAGGAGCTTTCGCTCGAGATCGCCACCCCCGCGGAGGCGCGCCAGCGCCTCGCGCTCAAGGGCATCGAGAAGGTTGAATTCTAAAAGGAGATGTTGATGAGCCTGCCCGTTCCGCCCGAGCGGATGCCGCGCATTCCGCCGGAGAAGATGACCGAGGCGCAGAAAAAGGCTGCGGCCGAGCTGGCGGCGGGACCGCGCGGCGAGCTGCGCGGGCCGTTCATCGCGCTGCTGCGGAGCCCTGGGCTGCTCGCCCCGGTGCAGAAGGTCGGGGAGTACCTGCGCTTCAACTGCCCGCTCGACCGCCGCGTGACGGAGCTTGCCACGCTCATCGCGGCGCGCTTCTGGACGCAGCAGTACGAGTGGCAGGCGCACCGCGAGCACGCGATGAAGGCGGGGCTCGATCCCGCAATTGCGGACGCCATCGCGGAGGGACGGCGGCCAACGGGGATGAAGCAGGACGAGGAGATCGTCTACGA
>DASWHI010000238.1:0-5085 GCA_036398235.1 Burkholderiales bacterium | reverse complement strand
GGCGCGCGCACCGGCCGCAGACCCAAGGGTAGAGCTTGAGCGCCTGTTCCCGGTAGCCCTTCTCGCGGCTCTCGCGCGCGCGCCGGGCCTCCGCGACGATGCGGTCCAGCCGGCCGGCGTCGGGTGCTGATTTCCTGGTAGCCACGATCCTCTGGTCCTGGAAGTCCGTGATTGGTGATCGGGTTCGCGAGTTACCCCGTGGAGTCTCTTCCCGTCGTTCTGTCAGTCAGACACGTTCAGGCAGCGCGACGACGCAATAATGATGTACTCGTGGTTGTTTCTTGCCAAGCGGCGGGCTTTGGTCTAGCCTCTTGGCGTTTTTTCAATTCCTCGTCTTTTTCCTTGGAGGAGAATCATAGATGAAGCATATTCTCAGGCACGTAGTAATCGCGACCGGCTTGGTTGTGGGGGCGAACCTTTCGACCGGAGCATCGGCCCAGACCATCGTGGACGAGTGGGCTAGTGTCAAAGCGCCGCCGCCGCCCGAACTGAAGCCGGTCACGATCAATCCCAAGGAGACAGCGCTTCTCATGCTCGATTTTGTCAAGCAGATCTGCGGCCCGAGGCCTCGTTGCGTGGCCTCCCTTCCCAAGATGCAAAGTCTTCTGAACCAGGCCAGGGAGAAGGGGGTTCATGTGGTCTACAGCCTCGCCGGTCAGACCGTGGCGGACATCTTTCCGGATGTCGCTTTGCGGGCCGGTGAGCCATTCGTTTCGTCAGGCCCGAACAAATTTCTAAACACCGACCTGGAGAAGATCCTGAAGGAGAAGGGCGTCAAGACCGTGATCGTCGTTGGAACCGCCGCGGAGGGCGCAGTTCTCAATACCGGTGCCGGTTCTGCGCTGCGAGGTTTCAAGGTGGTCGTTCCGGTGGACGGCGTGTCTTCCTCGACCACTTACGCCGAGCAGTACACGGCATGGCACCTGGCAAATTCTCCCCGTGTCGGGCCGCAGGTTACGCTGACGAAGACCGAGCTGATTGGATACTAGGAGGCGGGGGCGTGACTGGATCAGCTAATCCGCGACGACACGCACGTCCGTCGTCACCGAATTCGCGATGAAGCACTCCTTGTGCGCCTTGTCGTGCAGCCAGTCGAGGTCCGCGGGCGTCGGCTGCTTTCCCCCGCCGTACACGATCTTCGGGTGCAGGTCGACGCGCGTGATCGCCAGCTTGCCCTGGGCGTTTTTTTCGAGGTGGCCCACCGCGGCGTCCTCGTAGCTCTCCACGACGAAGCCCTTGTTCGCGGCCAGCGCGAGGAAGGTCAGCATGTGGCAGCTCGAGAGCGCCGCCACCAGCGCCGCTTCGGGGTCGACGCGGTTGGAATTCCCCAGGTAGGTGGCCGTGGCGGAGGCCGGAATCTCATTCCCGTTCGCGATCCAGACGTGGTCGCGGCTGTAGGTCTTATAGGTGAAGTCCTTGCCGCCGCGGGACCACTTAACGCTCGCCTTGTGCTCTGACATATTTCAAAACCCCACGGCCTGGCCGTCGGTGCGGCGCTCGGACGCCGCCAGGTAGCCGTCGTCCATTCGATAGATCAATTGCGCGCGGCCGAAATCGGTGCTCCAGCGGTCGGCTTGCACGACGTTGTGGCCGCGGGACTTCAGGTCATCGATGACTGCCGCGGGCACGCCGTGCTCGATGTTGACGTCGAGATTTTCGGTCACGCGCCAGCGCGGCGCATCGGACGCCGCCTGGGGGTTCTGCCGGTAGTCGGCGAACCGCACCATCACCTGGAGGTGTCCCTGCGCCTGCATCGAGCCGCCCATCACGCCGAAGCTCATCACGGGTCTGTCGTCGCGGGTGACAAAGGCCGGGATGATGGTATGGAACGGGCGCTTGCGGGGGGCGACGATGTTGGCGTGGCCCGGCCGCAGCACGAAGCCGTAGCCGCGGTTCTGCAGGCTGATGCCGTCCACCACGACGCCCGAACCGAACCCCTGGTAGTTCGACTGGATGTAGGACACCATCATGCCGGAGGCGTCGGCCGCCGTGAGATAGACCGTGCCGCCCCGGCCGGGCACGCCATGCCGCGGCGCCGCTGCCTTCTTTATGTCAATGAGGCGCGAGCGGCTCCTCAGGTATTCCTTGTCGAGCAGCCCTGCGTTCTTCACGCGCATCGTGGCGGGATCGGATACGTACTCGTAGGCATCGGCGAACGCGAGCTTCATCGCTTCGATCTGCAGGTGCAGGCTGTCGGCGGAATCCACGGGGATCGCGCCGAGATCGAATCCTTCGAGAATTCCCAGCGCAATCTGCGCGGCAATCCCCTGGGTATTGGGCGGGATCTCGTGCAGCGTGTAGCCGCGATAGTCGTGGGCGAGGGGCTCGACCCAGTCCGCGGCGTGCGCGGCAAGGTCATCGACGGTCATCGCGCCACCGTGCTTGCGGGCGTGAGCCGCAATGCTTTGCGCGAGTTCCCCCTTATAAAAGGCCTCGCCCCGGGTTTCTGCAATGCGACGGAGCGTTCTGGCGTGGGCGGGCGCAACGAATTTCTCGCCCGCTTCCGGGGCGCGTCCGCGCGGCATGAAGTGCTCGGCGAAGCCCGGGACGTCCTTGAGCAGCGGGACCTGGCTCGACCACAGGCGCGAGATGGTGGGGGAAACCATGTAGCCATCCGCGGCGTAACGGATCGCGGGCTCGAACAGGTCAGCGAACGGGAGCTTCCCAAAGCGCTCCGAAAGCGCGACCCATGCGGAGACCGCGCCCGGAACGGTGATCGCGTCCCAGCCGCGGGTGGGCATTGCCGAATGTCCCTTGAAGCGATCGAGATTCCACGCCGCGGGCGAGCGGCCCGATGCGTTCAGGCCGTGGAGCTTCTTGCCGTCCCAAAGAATACAGAACGCATCGGACCCGATGCCGTTGCTGGTCGGCTCCACCACTGTCAGCGTGATCGCGGCGGCGAGCGCGGCGTCCACCGCGTTGCCGCTCTTCTGCATCATGCTGAGTCCCGCCTGCGCCGCGAGCGGCTGCGACGTCGCCACGACGTTCTTCGCCAGCACCGGCATGCGCTGGGACGGATACGGAAACTCCCAGTCAAACGATTTCATCTGTGTGACGGCGCCGGGTAACGAGGTCGGTCAGCGGCCCCTGTGTCATAGCGGCTCGATTCCCGCTTCCTTGGCGACCTTGCGCCACTTGGCGATCTCGGACTTGATGAGGGCGGCATGCTCATCGAGCGTGCTGCCGACCGGGTCCGCGCCGCGCCCGATCAGGAACTTGCTGTTCTGCGGATCCTTGATCGCGGTCACCAGCGCATGGTTGAGCTTTTCGGCGATCGGCCGCGGAATGCCCGCCGGACCGACGAAGCCAAACATGCTCCTCACGACGTAACCCGGGACGCCCGCTTCCCGCATGGTGGGGATGTCCGTGGCCGAAATCGAGCGCGTTTCGCCCGTCTGCGCGATCATGCGCAGCTTCCCGGCTTTCACGTGCCCGAACAGCAGCGGCATGCTCGCGAACAGCATCTGCACATGGCCGGCGAGAGTGTCCACGAGAGCCGGCCCGGCGCCCTTATACGCGACGTGCACCAGCTTGATATTTGCGGCCGAGTTGAGCATCTCGCCCGCCAGATGCCCGATCCCGCCGCGCCCGGAGCTCCCAAAGAAGATCTGGTTCGGACGCGCCTTCGCCAGCGCGATCAGGTCCTTCACGCTCTTCACCGGCATCGACGGATGCACCACGAGCCCGGAGGGCACATCGACGATGATGCCGAGCGCCGTGAAGTCCCGCACCGTGTCGTACGGAATTTTCCTGTAGGTCGAGGGATTGATGACGAAGCTCGCGGCGACGAGTCCGGTGGTGTAGCCGTCGGGCGGACTCTTCGCGATCACGTCACCGCCCACCGTCCCGCCGGCGCCCGGACGGTAGTCCATGATGAAATTCTGGCCAATCGTCGCGGTCATCTTCGGCCCCAGGAGGCGGAAGAACACTTCGCTGTTGCCGCCCGGGGCGGCCGGATTGATCACCCGGATCGGCTTGGTCGGGAAGGCCTGGGCGAGCAGGGCGCCGCAGTTCAGCGCGGAACAGGCTGCCACGATGCCACAGAGCAACCGCATGGGTGGAAACATGAAAGCTCCTCGAGAATTCCGGGGCGGGTCCTGCTGGCGATCCTGTCGCGTCGCCCGCGGCCGCCGCAACCTTGACGGGTCGGCGGATTATAGCAGCCGGATTCTCACGAGCCGTGCCGATTGCGGATACAATGCCTGACCGGCATCCCGCGGCAAGTCTTCGTATGGTCACCACCCGCATGTCCGTCATGGGCACCCGGCACATCATCTCGGCCGGGCACTACCTCGCCGCGCACGCCGGGTTCCAGATCCTGGAGGCGGGCGGCAATGCCGTCGACGCCGGGGTCGCGGCCGGCATCGCGATCGGCGTGCTGCAGACCGACAAGGTCAATTTCGGCGGCGTCGCGCCGCAGATCATCTACACCGCGAAGACCCGGCAGGTGCACTGCATCGACGGCCTCGGCGTCTGGCCCGGGGCGATCACGCCGGATTATTTCATCAGGAGGCACGGCGGCAAGATACCGAAGGGCGTGGAGCGATGCGTGGTGCCCGCAGCGCCGGACGCGTGGCTCACCGCGCTCGAGCATTTCGGGACGATGAGCTTCGGCGAGGTCGCATCCAGCGCCATCCGCTTCGCGCGCGACGGCTTCCCGATGCACCCGATGATGTCGGACTTCATCAAGGAGAACCAGGAAACCTACCGGGGCTGGCCGGCGAGCCGCAAGGTGTTCCTGCCGAAGGGACGCCCGCCGGAAGTCGGTGAGGTGTTCGTGCAGCCCGACCTCGGCCGGACGCTGCAGTACATGGCGGACGAGGAGAAGAAGGCCGCGCGCCGGCGGGGCCGGAAGGCCGGGCTCGGGGCCGCGCGCGACGCCTTCTACAAGGGCGACATCGCGCGCGTGGTGACGAAGTTCATCGAGAAAGAGGGCGGCCCGATGCGCTACGAGGACTTCGCGGGGTTCCGCGTGAAGTTCGAGCCCACCGTGCGCTCGCGCTTCGACGGCATCGAGCTGCACGCCTGCGGGCCGTGGTCGCAGGGCCCGGTGCTGCCGATGGCGCTGAACATCCTCAAGGGCTT
>DASWHI010000237.1:0-13563 GCA_036398235.1 Burkholderiales bacterium | reverse complement strand
TGAAGAACTCGCGCGGGCCGCGCATCGCGATAACGCGCTGCAACAATAAATCAAAATCGCCGGGCTGATCAACAAAATTCAGGTTTTCGGAGTTGACGGTCAGCACCGGCGCGGCGTCGTACTGATGGAAGAACCGCGCGTAGGATTCCGCGAGCTCGACCAGGTACTCGTCCGGAATGTTGCGCTCGTAGGCGACGCCGCGGCGGCGCACGCGCTCGACCAGCGTCGCGGGCGAGGCCTGCAGGTAGATCACCAGGTCGGGAACCGGCGCCTGGGGCTTTAACTGCGCCCAGACCTGCCGGTAGAGCGCGAACTCGTCGTCGCTCAGGGTGAGCCGCGCGAAGAGAGCGTCCTTGTCGATCATGAAATCCGCCACGGTGAGCCCCGCGAAGAGATCCGGCTGCGAGAGTTTGCGCACCTGGGCGGAGCGCTGGAACAGGAAATAGAGCTGCGCCGGCAGCGCGTAGCGCGCGCGGTCCTGGTAGAAGCCGGGAAGGAACGGATTGGCGTCGGGGTCCTCGAGCAGCGCCATGCCCCCCGTGCGCTCGCCCATCACGCGCGCGAGGCTCGTCTTGCCCGCGCCGACCGGGCCTTCGACCACGATGTAGCGGTACTTCTCGGGCAGCCTCGCGCTCATTCCATGGCTCGCCTGCCCCGCGGTTTACCCATTTTCGGTTTCGCGAAGCCTGATCATGCCTGAGGCGTCCACGTTGCGCACGAGATCGGCGATGCGTCCGCGTCCCGGCACCACCGCGTCGGGCGCGATCTCCGCGAGCGGCACCAGCACGAAGGCGCGATCGAGCATGCGCGGGTGGGGAACGATCAGCCCGGGCTCGCGCAAGGTCAGCCCGCCGTAGAGCAGGAGGTCGAGGTCGAGCGTGCGCGGCCCGTTGGGCACATCGCGCACCCGGCCGTGAACCCGCTCGATCGCCAGGAGGTGCTCGAGCAGCTCGCGCGCCGCGAGCCGCGTTTCGATTTCTGCCACTGCGTTGACGAAGTCCGGCTGGTCGAGGACTCCCGTGGGCGGGTTACGATAAAGCGAGGAACGGCGCTCGAGCCGGGTCCCGGGCAGAGCAGCGAGCGCCTGCAGCGCGCGGCGGATCTGGGCCGGGGGGTCGTCGAGGTTGCTCCCAAGAGCGATAAAAGCAGTGACGACTGACGCCCGTCCTGAGCGACGTCGAAGGGGCTGACCGTTAACGGAGGTCATCCTTCTGCCTGTCCTGGGCTTGTCGAAGGGCCCTCATCCTTCATCCCTCGGCGCCAGGCGCCGCACCACCCGCCGTGGCAACACCCGCGCCGCGCGGGCGGCGGCGACGCCGCCTCCGCTTGCGCGGCCCGGCATCGCCGGTCAGCATCTGGGCACGCTCGGACTCGCCCGCGCGCTGGAAGCGCTCCCACCATTCGCCGAGCGCGGGTTCGAGCTCCCCGCTTTCGCAGCGCAGGCGCAGGAAATCGTAGCCGGCCCGGAAGCGCGGGTGCTCGAGCAGACGGTACGGGCGCTTGCCGGCGCGCTGGTGAAAGCGCGGCTGAATCGCCCAGATCTCCCGCATGTCGGCGCCATGACGGTGCGGTATCGCGAGCTTCCCGGCCTGGGCCCGCATGACGTGATCCATTGCCTGGTAGAGCGCGGGGATCGGCGGCCCGCCCTTCTCCTCAAGCACCTTCCACTCGGCGAGGACCTCGGGCCATAGCAGCGCCGCGAACAGGAAACCCGGCGACACCGGCTTCGCCGCCCGCACGCGCTCGTCCGTGCTTTCGAGCGCCGCGATGACGAAGCGCTCGCCCGCTGCCCTGCCCATGGCGGCGTCGAGCAGCGGCAGCACGCCGTGGTGCAGCCCCTCCCTGCGCAGCTGTGCGACGCCCTCTGCGGCGTGGCCGGAGAGCAGCAGCTTCAGCATCTCGTCGAGCAGGCGCGAGGGCGGCACGTGCGCGAGCAGCCCGGCGAGCCGGCGGATCGGCCGGCGCGTGGCCGCGTCGATCTCGAGCCCGCGGCTCGCCGCAAGCCGCACCGCGCGCAGCATCCGGATGGGGTCCTCCCGGTAGCGCTTCTCCGGGTCGCCGATCATGCGCAGCCGCCGCTTGAGGAGGTCGGGCACGCCGCCGTGGTAGTCCCAGATCTCCTGGGAGGACGGGTCGTAGAACAGCGCGTTGATGGTGAAATCGCGGCGCGTCGCGTCCTGCTCCTGAGTGCCGAACACGTTGTCGCGCAGAATCCTTCCGTGCTCGTCCGCGACACGCTCCCCCTCTTCCTCCACCGGGTTCGAGCCGCGGAACGTGGAGACTTCAACGATCTCCGGCCCGCACATCACGTGCACCAGGCGGAAGCGCCGCCCGATCACCCGCGAGCGCCGGAACAGCCCGCGCACTTCCTCGGGCGTGGCGTTGGTCGCAATGTCGAAATCCTTGGGCCTGCGGCCGAGCAGCAGATCGCGCACCGCGCCGCCGACGACAAAGGCCGCGAAGCCGTGGCGCTGCAGCGTCTGCGTCGTGCGCAGCGCGCAGGAGCTGATCGCATCGCGGCGGACGCCATGCGCGCCGTGCGCGATGATTTTCGGCTGCGTTGGCCCGAACAACTGACCGGAGAAGACCTTGCCCAGGAAACGCCTGATCACGGGATCCTTACTCGAGCGTAATGATCGGCCAGCCGCGGCGCGCGGCATGCTCCCGCAGCGTCGCGTCCGGGTCCACGGCAACGGGGTGGCTCACGCGCTCGAGCAACGGCAGGTCGTTCAACGAATCGCTGTAGAACCAGGATTCAGGGCACGCGGCGAGCGAGCCGCCGCGCCGCGAGAGCCAGGATTCGAGGTTCGCGACCTTGCCTTCGCGAAAGCACGGGATGCCGATAACCGCGCCGGTGAACTCGCCGTCGCGCTGCTCGGGCTCGGTCGCGATCAGCTCCGCGATGTCGAACTCGCGCGCGATCGGCGCGGTGACAAAGCTGTTGGTCGCCGTAATCACGACCCGCAGGTCGCCGCGGTGGCGCTCGACGAGGGAGCGCGCCTTGTCCCGGATCAGGGGGCGGATCTTGACCTCCATGAAATCGCGATGCCAGGCCGCGAGCTGCTCCCGCGGGTGGCGCGACAGCGGCTTCAGCTGGAAATCGAGAAACTCGCGGATATCGAGGGTGCCGGCGCGGTACTGGTCGTAGAAGTGCTGGTTGCGCGCTTCGTACACCTCCCGGTCGAGCACGCCCTGCTCGATCAGGAACTGCGCCCACTCGAAATCGCTGTCACCCGCGAGCAGCGTATTGTCCAGATCGAACAGGACCAGCCGCTGGTTCAATCGCGCGCCCCCGCCGCCGCATCCTGAATCCTGGATCCTGGATCCTGTCGTGTTGCGGCGTGCAGCAGCTCGCGCGCCAGCGGAACGGTGACCGGACGGCGGGTCTCGAGCGAGTAGCGGTCGAGCGCGTCGAGCGTGGCGAGCAGCGTGGGCAGGTCGCGCCGCGCCCGCGTCAGCAGGTAAGCGGACACCTCGGGCGCAAGCTGGAAGCCGCGGCTCGCGGCGCGGTCCGCGAGCGCCTGCGCCTTGTTCTCGTCGGTGAGCGCGCGGACCTGGTAGACGAGGCCCCACGCGAGGCGGGTCGCCAGGTCCTCGCGCAGCTTCAGCCGCGCCGGCGGCTCGCCGGCGCTCGCGAGCATCACGCCGCCATTCTCGCGAAGCGCGTTGTAGAGATCGAACGCCGCGACCTGTCCTTCGCCGTCGAGCCGGTCCACGTCATCGAGCGCGACGCAGTCCATGTGCTCGAGCCCGGCTTCGATGCGGATGCCCGCGGCGCAGGCGAGGTACGTGGCGGCTGCCCCTTCGCTGCGCAGCGCAGCGACGGTTCCCCGGAGCAGGTGGCTGCGGCCGCATCCAAGCGGGCCCCAGAGGAAGAAGCAACGCTCGCGCGCGTTCTCCGCCGCGAGCCGCTTCAAATTGCCGAGCAGCTCGCCGTTCAACCCGGCGACGAAATTGTCGAGCGTGGGCTGCTGCGGGCTGGTGAAATCGAGCGCGAGCTGTTTCATGTAAAATTCGAGGCGCCTATCTTAGCCCAAAATCCGGCCATTCCCGACACGCTCCCTACTCGAGAACGTGGTTTGAAGAAGCCCGCCGCCCCCCTCACCTACCGCGACGCCGGCGTGGACATCGACGCCGGGGACCGCCTGGTCGAGAACATCAAGCCGTTCGCGAAGCAGACCCTGCGCAAGGGCGTGCTCGCCGGAATCGGCGGGTTCGGCGCGCTGTTCGAGATCGCCCGCAGCCGCTATCGCGAGCCGGTGCTGGTCGCGGGTACCGACGGGGTCGGCACCAAGCTGAAGCTCGCATTCGAGCTGAACCGCCACGCCTCCATCGGCATCGATCTCGTGGCGATGAGCGTCAACGACATCCTCACGCACGGCGCGGAGCCGCTGTTCTTCCTCGACTACTATGCGTGCGGCCGGCTCGATGTGGCGACCGCGACCGAGGTCGTCAAGGGCATCGCCGCGGGCTGCAAACAGGCCGGCTGCGCGCTGATCGGCGGCGAGACCGCGGAAATGCCCGGCATGTACACCCCCGGCGAGTACGACCTGGCGGGATTCGCGGTGGGCATCGTCGAGAAGCGCCGCATCATCGACGGCTCCGGCATTGCCGAGGGAGACGTCGTGCTCGGGCTTGCCTCGAGCGGCGCGCATTCCAACGGCTACTCGCTGATCCGCAGGATCGTCGCGGTCAAGGGCGTGGACCTGTCGGCTCAATTCAATGGTCGCGCGTTGAGCGAAGTGATGCTCGAACCCACCCGGATCTACGTGAAATCGGTCCTGAAATTGATCAAGGGCGTCGCCGTCAAGGGCCTCGCCCACATCACCGGCGGCGGCATCGTCGAGAACGTTCCGCGCATGCTGCCCGCGCGGCTGGCGGCGCGCATCGAGCGCGCGGCGTGGCGGCTGCCGCCGCTGTTCCAGTGGCTGAAGGACCAAGGCGGCATCGACGATGCCGAGCTCTACCGCGTGTTCAATTGCGGCATCGGCATGGCGGTGGTCGTCGCGCCCGCGCACGCCGCGAGGGCGCTGAGAACCCTCAGGGCTGCGGGCGAGACCGCGTGGCGCATCGGCCGCATCGTCAGGCGGACCCGGAACGAGCCGCAAGTCGAGATCGTCTAACCATTCCCGTGGCTGAGAAGACGCTGGTCATCCTGATCTCCGGGCGCGGCAGCAACATGGAGGCGCTGCTCGATGCGCGCCTGCCGGCGCGCGTTGCTGCCGTCGTCAGCAATATTCCGCAGGCGCGCGGCCTCGGCGTTGCCGCCCGGCGCGGCATCGCGACCGCCGTGGTCGACCACCGCGCGTTTCCCGACCGCGCCGCGTTCGAGGCGGCGCTCGCTGCCGAGATCGACCGCCACCGGCCGGACCTGGTCGTGCTCGCGGGTTTCACGCGCATCCTGACGCCGCCCTTCGTCGAGCGCTACGAAGGCCGGATCATGAACATCCATCCCTCGCTGCTGCCCGCTTTTCCGGGACTGGACACGCACCGGCGGGCGCTCGAGGCCGGCGTGCGCATTCACGGCTGCACGGTGCACTTCGTCACCCACGCCCTCGACAGCGGGCCGATCGTCGTGCAGGCCGCCGTTCCGGTGCAGGCGGGCGACACGGAGGAGCGACTCGCTGCGCGCGTGCTCGCGCAGGAGCACCGCATCTATCCGCAGGCGATACGCTGGTTCTGCGAGGGACGGCTGAGGGTCGGCCGCGACGGTGCCGTCGCGGTGGACGCGGCGCGCGCGGCAGACGGCGCGCTGACCGCGCCGCCGCTCGAAGCGCCTTGAGGCCTTCGCGATGAGATGCCGGACCGGAAGGGCGGCGGCCTTGCTGCTCCTGGCGCTCCCCGGCGCGGCGGCCGCACCGCCGGTGCCCCTGTCCGTTTCTGCGAGCTACAACGTCCTCCGGAACGGCGGGCACGTCGCCGTCATGCACGAGACTTTCGAGGCGAGTGGGAGCAGCTACCGTATCGTGAGCGAAACCCACGCCGTCGGGCTGCTCGCGCTGTTCGCGCCGCGCCCGTTGCGGGTGACGAGCAGCGGATGGCTGACCGGCGCCGGGCTGACGCCGCAGTACTACGAGCATAAACGGGGTGAGGATGATCCGCGGCGGATACGCGCCGAATTCGACTGGGAGGAAGCGCAGCTCAAGGTGCGGCGCAGCGGCAGGAGCGAGACGCTGCCGCTGCCGCCCGGGACTCAGGACCAGCTATCGATCATGTATCAGTTCATGTATCTCGCGCCCGACCGGCCGCAGCTCCTGCAGCTTTCGAGGACCAACGGCCGCAGGCTGGAGCAACACCGCTACACCGTCCGCGCTGGAGTCGAGATCGAAACAGCGCTCGGGCCCATGACCACCGTGCATCTCGTGCGGCAGCACCATCCCGAGGAGAGCGGCGTCGAGATCTGGCTCGCGCCGCAGAAACACTACCTGCCGGTGCGGCTGCTGGTCCTGGAAGACGGTGGCGCGCGCTTCGAGCAGGTGATCACGAAGCTGGAAACCAAGCCGTGACGACACGCACGCGCCTCGTCATCGCGACTCTGCTTTCGGCTGCGCTTCACGCGGTATTGATCTCGGGCGAGTGGACCCCGATGCCGCAAGCGCCGGGGGCGCCGCGGCCGCTCGAGGCGCGGCTCGCGTCGCTGCCGGAGCTCAAGCCGGCGGCTCCCAAGCCGAGGATCCGGGCGCCCCGGCGCGTCGCACCGGTTCCGGCTCCGGAAGTAGCCGCGATCGCGGCCCCGGGCTCGTTTGCTCTGCCGAACGCCCTGGACGACGAGGACATGGCGGAGGCCCCCTCCGAAGAACCCGCAGCGCCGGAGCCGCCGCAGCGGCTCGCGCTCGCGGCGGAGACGAGCGTCGACGCCTCGACCGCCCACGCGCTGCCGCGCAGGGGCCAGATTACCTACACGCTGTTCTACGGCGAAGAACGGTTCTCCATCGGCAACGTGGTTCAATCGTGGGAAGCGGGGGCGGGCTCCTATCTGCTGGCAAGCGCCGCCGAGACGGCGGGACTCATCGAGCTCCTCTGGCCCCAGCGCCTGCGTTACGTGAGCCGCGGCAGGATCACGCGAAACGGCATGCAGCCCGAGTCGTTTCTGGCAAGCCGCACTCGCCGCGGCAGGAACGAGGTGGCGGAGGCGCGGTTCGACTGGGAGGCGGGCCGCTTGAGCTACGGCCGCATAGAGGATCGAAAGAGCGCGCCGCTATCCGCCGGCGCGCAGGACGTCATAAGCGTCATCTTCCAGTTCGTCCTGGCGCCGCCCGCTCCCGGACGCTACCGGGTGCCGATCACCACCGGCTCGCGCTTCGACGTTCATGAAATCGAGGTTTCCGCCGAGGAGCGGATCGAGACCCCCCTCGGCATGTTGCGGGCGCTTCCGGTCCGGCAGCTGCCGCGCCCCGGGGAGCCGAGCTTCGAGATCTGGCTCGCCGTCGACTACCGCTACCTCCCCGTGCGGATCCGTCACTTCGACCGCAGGGGCAATTTCACCGGCGAGCAGATGGTGAACGAGATCCGCGTCAGCGACGAATAGAACCGGTGGCCATAACCCGCGCCCAGCTCGAGGCGGCGACCGAAGCGCTCGGGCTTGCGCTCAAGTTCGACCGCCCCGCCGATGCGATGCTCCACGATTTCTTCCGAGCCCGCCACGCCCTCGGCAGCCACGACCGGGCATTCATCGCCGAAGCGGTCTATGGCGTGCTGCGCCGCAAGCGCACGGTGGACCACCTCGCTCCGGGCGGCTCGTCGAGGCGCATGCTGCTTGCCTACCTGGCGCGCGTGCGGGGCATCAGCATCCGGGAACTCGCGGACATATTGAAGCAGGACGAATCATCGTGGCTCTCGGGGATCAAGGCGCAACCGCTCGACGACCTGCCCCTCGCGCTGCGCGCCGAGTTGCCGGACTGGATCGTCGAGCGGCTCCGCTCCCGTTTTTCGGAACCCGAAATCGCCGCGCTGGCCAGGGGATTGAACGAACCCGCCCCGCTCGATCTCCGCGTCAACACGCTGCTCACCGGGCGCGAGGAAGTACAGCAGGCGCTCGCCGTCGACGCCGTCGCCAGCGAGCCGACGCCGTATTCGCCGGTCGGCCTGCGCGTCAAGGGCAGGCCCGCGATCAATCGCCACCCGCTGTTCCTGACGGGCGCCATCGAGGCGCAGGATGAAGGCAGCCAGCTGCTCGGCTTTCTTCTTGCGCCACGGCGCCACGATCTCGTAGTGGATTTCTGCGCCGGTTCCGGCGGCAAGACCCTCATGCTGGGCGCGCTGATGCATTCCCACGGCCGCATCTATGCCTTCGACGCCTCGGCGGCGCGCTTGAGCCGTCTGAAACCCCGGCTCAAGCGTTCTGGGCTCTCCAACGTGTACGCGCAGCCGATCCGCAGCGAAAACGACATCCGCGTAAAGCGCCTCGCCGGCAAGATCGACCGGGTGCTGGTGGACGCCCCGTGCACCGGGCTCGGCACGTTGCGCCGCAATCCCGACCTCAAATGGCGCCAGTCGCCGCAATCGGTCGAGGAGCTGAAGCTCAAGCAGGCCGCGATCCTGCGCGCGGCGGCGAATCTCTTGAAGCCCGGCGGGCGGCTGGTTTACGCGACCTGCAGCCTGCTCGCCGAGGAAAACGAGGACATCGTCGCCGCTTTCCTCGCGGAGCGCGGCGACTTCCGGAAGCTGCACTGCCAGGAGCTGCTCGAAACGCAAGGAATCACCCTGGAATCCGGCGAATTTCTCCGACTGTTTCCGCACGTGCATGGCACGGATGGCTTTTTTGCCGCTGCACTGCAACGAAATAATGGAACCGGCGGCCCGCGGACCGGTCCTAAGAGGCCCTAGCCAATTGTCCCGTTTCGGGATTTTGCCTCCAAATCATGCCGCTACCGCGCGGGCCTTGCCTCGCGAGTGCTGTTTTTGCTATGCCGGGCGGCGGAATTTCTGTAGACTGCCGGCCAGCACGATAACAAAGCAGCATTTCGCTCAGGAGAGCCATGCTTACAGGCGTTTTTGATCTGCCGTGGTGGGGGTATGTGCTTTACGCGCTCGCGGTTACCCATATCACGATTGCCGCGGTCACCATCTATCTGCATCGCTGCCAGGCACATCGGGCGCTCGAGCTGCACCCGGCCGTCAGCCATTTCTTCCGCTTCTGGCTGTGGCTCACCACCGGCATGGTGACGAAGGAGTGGGCCGCGATTCACCGCAAGCACCATGCAAAAGTCGAGACCGTGGACGATCCGCACAGCCCGCAGATCTACGGCATCAAGAAGGTGCTGTGGGAGGGCGCCGAGCTCTACCGCAAGGAATCGCGCAACCGCGAAACGCTGGACCGCTACGGCGCCGGCACGCCCGATGACTGGCTCGAGCGCAACCTCTACACCCGGCGCGACAGTCTCGGCGTCTCTGCCCTGTTCCTCATCAACTTTGCCCTGTTCGGTTTCATCGGAATCACCATCTGGGCGGTGCAGATGGCATGGATTCCGTTCTTCGCCGCCGGCGTCGTCAACGGCATCGGCCACTACTGGGGCTACCGCACGTTCCAGCCGGAGGACACCAGCACCAACATCGTCCCGTGGGGCATACTCATTGGCGGCGAGGAACTGCACAACAACCACCATGCCTACCCGACCTCGGCGCGCTTCTCGATCCGGTGGTACGAATTCGACATCGGCTGGCAGTACATCCGGGCCCTGGCGCGACTGAAGCTGGCACAAGTCAAGAAGGTCGCACCCGAACTCAGGCTCGATGCCGCCAAGACGCGCTGCGATATCGCGACGGTGCAGTCGGTCATCACGCACCGCTACGAGGTGCTCGCCAAGTACGCCGAGTCGCTGCGCCGGACCTGCGCCGAGGAAATCCGCGTCCTCAGGACGGGCGCGGTGCGGGTGGACGTTGGCGCGATCAAGCGCATGCTCCACCGCGATGCAAAAATGGTCCCGGCCAACGAGCGCGTCAAGGTGGATGATGCGCTGAGCAAGAGCAAGGTGCTCGCCACCGTCTACACCATGCGCGAGGAACTGGCCGCGCTGTGGCAGCGCTCCAACGCCTCCAAGGAGCAGCTGGTGCGTCAGCTCGAGGACTGGTGCGCGCGCGCGGAGGCGAGCGGCATCGTCGCGCTGCAGGAGTTCAGCCGCCGGCTGCGGAGCTACGCCTGATCACCGGACCGCAAAAAACAAAAAACCCGCCACACGGCGGGTTTTTTGTTTCTGGATCCCCGCCTTCGCGAGGATGACCGCCGCGCCGCGGCGGTCACTTGATCTTGGTCTCTTTGTAGATGACGTGCTTGCGCGCCACCGGATCGTACTTCTTGATCTCCATCTTGTCCGGCGTGGTGCGCTTGTTCTTGGTGGTGGTGTAGAAGTGGCCGGTGCCGGCGGTCGACTCGAGCTTGATCTTCTCGCGCATGGTTCAGCTCCTTGAAACCCGATAAACAACAAATAGACAGGATTTACATGATTTACAGGATTACTTCAAAGACAGCACCGAAGCGGTTGGGTCTTGCTCTTGAATCTTGTTAATCCTGTTAAGGAACACCTGATCAAGTCGTCCTCGCGGAGGCGGGGACCCAGTAACGTTCTGAGTATCCTGGATTCCCGCCTTCGCGGGAATGACAATAGCCTGCTTGATCAGAGCTACCTTAATCCTGTCCTGTCCATTGCGCGTTGCTTTACCAGCCGATCGCTTTTGGAAGCCACAGCGCGATCTGCGGATAGAAGAACACGAGAACCACGCCTACCACCTGCAGCGCGATGAACGGAATCACGCCGAGATAGATGTGGCGCGTGGCGACCTCGGGCGGCGCAACCCCGCGCAGGAAGAACAGCGCCCAGCCGAAAGGCGGGGTCAGGAAGGAAGTCTGCAGGTTCACGCAGATCAGCATCGCGAGCCACACGATGTCGACGTTCTGCTGCACGAACACCGGCAGGAACAGCGGCACCGCGATGTAGCTGATCTCGATCCACTCGATGAAAAAGCCGAGCACGAAGATGAGCACCATCAAGAACCAGATGTCCGCGTTCACGCCGCCGGGAAGAAAGGCGAACAGATCGTGGATCAGGTCCTCGCCCCTCAAGCCCCGGAAAGCGAGTGCGAAGACCTGCGCGCAGATGAGAATGAACAGCACCATCGCGCTGATCTTGGTGGTGGCCTGCACCGCCTCCTTGAGCACGCGGTACGACATGCGCCCGGCGAACGCGGTGACGAGGATCGAGCCGAGCGCGCCCATCGACGCCGCCTCTGTCGGCGCGGCAACCCCGGCAATGATCGAGCCGAGGACCGACAGCACCAGCGCAAGCGGCGGTAACACCACCTTGAAGAAGCGCACCCAGAGTTCCGCGCGCGGCATGGCATCGCGCTCGTCCTTGGGGACGGCGGGTACCATCTCGGGGCGGACGACCCCGAGGATCACGATGTAGCTGCAGTAGAGCGCGGCGAGCAGCAGGCCGGGCATCACGGCGGCGGCGAAGAGCGTGCCGACCGAGAGTTGCAGGATGTCCGAAAGCAGGATGAGGATGAGGCTCGGCGGGATAATCTGGCCCAGCGTGCCCGAGGCGCAGATGGCGCCGCAGGCGACGCCCGGGTCGTAGCCGCGCCGCAGCAGCGTCGGCAGGGTGAGGAGCCCCAGTGTGATGACGGTCGCCCCGACGATGCCGGTGGTGGCGCCCATGAGGACGCCCACCCCGATGATGCCGAGAGCCATGCCGCCCTTCAGGCCTCCCGCGAGGTGCCCCACCACGTCGAGGAGGTCCTCCGCGAGGCGTGACTTCTCCAGCATCACGCCCATGAAGACGAACAGCGGAATCGCCAGCCACTGGTAGTTGCTCACGACGCCGTAGATGCGCGCCGGCAGCAGGTTGAAGAGCCCGGTACCGAAGCCGAGGAAGCCGAACGCGAACCCGGAGGTGGCGAGCGTGATTGCCACCGGCACGCCGGCCATCAGCAGGCCGAAGAACGCCACCAGCATCAGGATGGCGAGGATCTCGTTGCCGCTCATGAGATCGGGTGGCGCCGGACCTTTCCCAGGGGGGCATGCGGAACCTGTCCCCGTCCCCCGCGCGCGCTCGAGGGAATTGGAGCACGAAAGCTCATGGATCGCGGCTCCGCAGCTTTTCGACGGTTCCCAGCACGTTCGCGACGCCTTGCAGGAGCAGCAGCGCGAATCCCACCGGGATCAGGCTCTTGATGAGATAGCGGTGTGGAATCCCGCCCGGATCAGGCGACCCCTCGTCGATGACGTACGACTGCTCAACGTAGTTGAGCGAGAGCCAGATGATGAGGGCCGAAATCGCGACGGTGAGAAGCGCCGAGGCGAGATCGACGATCACCTTCGTGCGCCTGGAGAACCGCGCGTAGGCGATGTCCACGCGCACGTGCTCGCCGTGGCGCAGCGCGTACGACATGCCGAAGAGGATGAGCGGCACGAGCAGGTGCCACTCGAGCTCCTGCGCCCACACGGTGCCCGCGCTGAAGAGGTAGCGCAGCAGGACATTCGTCGCCATCAGCGCGACGATGACGAGCGCGACCCACGACGTCGCGGCGCCAATGACGTCGACGAAGCGCTCGATGCGGGCGCGCACGCCGCCGGCGCGCGCGCCCGTGTGCGGCCCTTGCTCAGGCACCGCGGATCTTGCTGTGGTAAACCGCCTCGCTGTAGCCCGCCCACGCGTCGTACTTGGCCTTGAAGGCGAAGTAGGAGTCGTGGACCTTCTTGGTAACCGGGTCCTTGGCGATCGCTTCCTGGAGGACCTTGCGGGTCGCGGCACGGAGCGCCTTGATCACGTCGTCGGGCAGCGGGCGCGCGATGACGCCCTGGTTCTTGATGAGATCTTCCATCGCCTCGGCGTTGGTGCGCTGGCACCAGGCCTCGCTGATCACGTTGCACGCGGCGCAGGCGTTCTCGACGATCGCCTGCAGGTCCTTGGGCAGCTTCTCCCACGCGGCCTTGTTGACGAGCAGCTCCGACACCGTCGCGGTCTCGTGCCACCCGGTGGTGTAGTAGAACTTCGCCGCTTTCTGCAGCCCGCCGCGGCGGTCCTGGTACGGGCCGACGAACTCGGCCGCGTCGATGACGCCGCGCTCGAGCGCTGGGAAGATCTCGCCGAGGGGCAGCAGCTTCACGTCCACGCCGAGCGTGGCGTACACCTTGCCCGCGAGCCCCGGAATCCTCATCTTGAGGCCGTTGAAGTCCTTGACCGACTTGATCTCCTTCTTGAACCAGCCGGTCATCTGCACGCCGGTGTTGCCGCAGGGGAAGGCGACCATGCCGAACGGCGCGTAGACCTGGTGCCACAGCGGGATACCGCCGCCGTCATAGAGCCAGCCGTTTATGCCCTGGAAGTTGAGGCCGAAGGGCACGGCGGTGAAGTACTGCGCGGCGAAGGTCTTGCCGGTCCAGAAGTAGCTGTTGGCATGGTTCATCTCGACCGTGCCGGAGCGCACCGCGTCGAAGCCTTCCAGCGCCGGGATCAACTCGCCCGCGCCGTAGACCTGGATCTTGAGGCGTCCGTTGGACATCTCCCCGATACGCTTGGCGAGGTCGGTGGCGCTACCGGGGCCGTCCATGTAGAACGGCGCGCC
>DASWHI010000236.1:0-4063 GCA_036398235.1 Burkholderiales bacterium | reverse complement strand
GTCATCTTCGGCATCACGGCCTTCGGCGCGGCGTTGTTCACCGTGCCGGTCCTCACGCATTTCCTGCCGCTCGAATTCGTGCTGCCCATGTGCGCGCTGATCGACATGACGGCCGCCCTCGCGCTCGGCGTGCGCTTCTCGCGCGACGCGGTCTGGCCGGAGCTCAAGTGGATGGTGCCGCTCTCGCTCGCGGGCGCAGTTGCGGGGGTGACGCTCCTCGTCGCCCTGCCGCGCCAGGCGACGATCGCGGGGATCGGGGCGGTCCTCGTGGCCTACGGCATCTACGCGCTGCGGCGAAAGGAAGCGGTCCGCACGGTGAGCCAGGTGTGGGCGCCGGTCGCCGGCTTCACGGGCGGCGCGTTCGGAACGCTGTTCGGCATCGGTGCGCCGCCTTATGCGATCTACCTCACGCACCGCCTGCACGACAAGCTCGCATTCCGTGCGACGCTCTCCAACATGGTGATCTTCTCCGTTTCGATGCGGGCCGTCGTGTTCGCGGCGAGCGGACTCATGCTCGCCGACCGCATTATCGGATTCGCGCTGCTCGTGCCGTTCGCGCTGGCCGGGCTCTGGATCGGAAACCGTCTCCACGGCCGCATCTCGCGCTCGGGCCTGCTGCGAATCGTGGCCGGGCTGCTGTTTCTGATCGGCCTGTCGTTGCTCGCTCGCGCGCTCGTGCCCGCTGCGGTTGCCTGAATCTGTTATCATCCGCCGCGGAAGCCGGCGTGACATTGCGCCTGCTGCATTTCCTCGTCGGCCCGCTCCCCGCCACCCTTTGACGCCGAGTTCCCAATTTCCTGCGAGCGAGCCCGCCCCCTTCTCGCGCGCGCAGTTCGAGCAGGCTCCCGCCGAAGTGCTGAGCCGCGGCCGCTGGGCCAACGCGGTGCTGTACCTGCATCGCCACGAGGGCGCGCGCTGGGTGGTAAAGGACTTCCGGCCGCGGAGCTTCGCGGTGCGCAACACCGTCGGGCGCCTGTTGATCCGGCGGGAGATGCGCGCCCTGCGCCGGCTGGCAGGGGTCGCGGGCGTGCCGGCTGGCGCGTTCCGGGTCGACGCGCACGCGCTCGCCTACCGCTTCATTCCCGGCGTGCCGCTCAACCACGCGGACCTCGGCGCGCGCGCGGCCGATTTTTTCCCCCAGCTCGAACGCTTGCTCAGCGAGGTGCACGCGGTGGGCGGCATCCTGCACCTGGACGTGCGCAACGGCCGTAACGTCCTGGTGTCGGAGCGCGGAGAGCCGGTGCTGATCGACTTCCAGTCCCACGTCGGGACGGGAGGGATGCCGGCGCGCCTGCGCCGCTGGGCCGAGCGCTACGACCTCGGCGGGGTGTACAAGCACTGGGAGCGCAGGAGCCCGGAGACCCTGGGCGAGGCGCGCGCGAGCCTGCTCGCTCAAGTAAACTGGTGGCGCCGGCTCTGGGTGCTGCGCGGCTACTTCGGGATGCGCAAGAAATGATCCTCGAGCCCGTTCACGCGCTCTTCAACCACGCCGGGTTCCGCGCCTTCTGGGTGAAGATGCGCGTGCCGCTGGTGCTCGCGATCGCCGCCGCGGTACTGTGGTTCGCCGATCCGCGCTGGCTGTGGCCCGGTTTTCTCGTGTCCATGGCCGGAGAATTCATCCAGCTGTGGTGTTTCGCATCGCTCGACAAGAACCGCGATCTCGCCTGCAACGGCCCCTACGCGCTGGCGCGCAATCCGATGTACCTGGGCCGCTTCTTCATCATCCTCGGGATCGTGATGCTGCTCGGCAACGCGTGGGTGATACTGGGGTACGCGGTCGTGTACTACTTCTACATGGTGAACCGGGTGACGCGCGAGGAGGTGCGGTTGCGCGCGGTACTCGGCGCGCCCTACGCGGAGTATTGCGCGGCGGTGCGCCGCTTCCTGCCGGGCCGGCCCTACCGCGGTAACCCGGTGCTCTACTTGAACTGGGGCCTGCTCCGCCAGAATCACGGCTGGGCCAACCTCGCCGGCACACTTGCATTCTGGATCGCGGCCGCGGCGCGGGTGTGGTGGCTGTGAGTCGATTCCCTCGGCCGGGCCCGCCGCTGCGCGCGGGCTCACCGTGCTGAGTAACCCGCCATAAACTCTTGCCAGGCGGCATCGCGGTCCGCTGCCGTCCATTCCGGGGTGAGTTTGTCGAGTGAACGCTGGAGGCGCGCGAGGTTGGCCAGCGCCCAGCGGCCCGGCGCGCGCAGCACGGCGCGATCGAGGTCGATGAGGTGCGCCGTGCCGTCGCGATCGAGCAGCAGGTTGTTCCAGGTCAGGTCGGCGTGGTCGAGCCCGGCGCCGTGGCAGCGCGCGACGCAAGCCCCCGCCGCACGCCAGCCTGCCGCATCGAACGCGCCCTTCGCCATGAGGCTCGAGCAGGGCACCGCGGGCAGACGCTCGGTGATAAGGTCGCCGGAGTAGGTCACGCCGGCGCGCAAGACCCGCGCCGCGACCGGGCGCGGCACCGGCAGGCCGAGGGCACGCGCGCGCCGCGTGAGCTGAAACTCGACGAACGGCCGGGTGCGCTCGAGGCCCAGCCAGAGGTAGTGATCCGCGATCCAGCGTGCCACGCGGCCGCCGCGCCAGTAATGGCGCAGCACCCACTCCGCGCCGGGCGCGCCGACGAACCACGTGGTACCCCGTCCCGTATCGGCCGGCACCGCCCGGCCCTGCGCTTGCCACCACGCCGGCTCGAACCATTGCGGCTGCGCTACAGCGCCCGCGGCGGTATCAAATATGATGGCGCAATTGCCGTCCCGCAGGATTCGCGTCCCGTCCGCTGCGTAGTCCCAGTCGATCGCGCCCCCCGAAAGCCTCTGCGTTCCGGCGTCGAGTTTATCACCCGCGGCAGGCGCGCCGCCGCGGGTGATCGGGCGGTCACGTAGCGCGGCTCGCCGCGCTGCCCGCGGGCGTGGGCGGATAGCGCAGCGGCGAGGTGACCGCCGAAGCATCCAGCTTGCCGAGCCGCACCAGCCGCGCCTCGATTGCCGCGCGCGAGCGGTTATGGGCGCGGGCGAGCTCGTCCACGGTTCTGCCCGAATCGAACGCGCTCGCGAGGCGCTCCTCTTCCTCCGCGCTCCAGCGCGAGCCCGAGCCGCTCTGCGGGAAGGCCGGCTTCCGTTCCGCGGGCGCCGCCGCGGCGCCGCCGCCTTCGACCGCGCGCATCGCCTCGAACAGCGCCCGCACCGTATCGGGATGCTGATACGGACCGTCGGCCGCGAACTTCTCTCCCGTCGCCGGGTGAACGCCGTTCGCGAGAGCATTCAGTATCCTCAAAGTCTGTTCCTTTTCCATGGCTCTTCCCTCCTTGTTGTCGTCGGGCCGGCTGGCCCGCGTGCCTGCTCAACGCGGCGACACGCGCGGCGGTTGACGGATGCCTCCGGGCTCGCAACGCGCGGGACGCGTAGAGAAGCGTTTGGCTGTGTCAACTCGCTGGACCGTGAGGGCGTTAACGCTTCACGAGTCGCGATTCTTGGGACGGCGCATGCTCCCCGCCACCAGCCGGTACTCGAACAGCCGGCACTCGAGCGCGCCGTTGTAGAGCGGCGTGCGGCGAGAGGCCTTGAGACCGATCAAGCTGGCGAGGCGCAGGTCGGCGGTGAGGATGTAGGCGGTCCAGCCCGCGTATCGCTGCTTCAGCGCATCGCCGAGCCTGGGGTAGAAGGCCGCCAGCCCGGCGTCATCGCCGATCCTTTCGCCGTAGGGCGGATTCATCACCATGATGCCGGCGGCGGCGGGCGGGCCGCCGTCGAGCACATCCATCTGCTTCAGCTCGACTGCATCGGCGAGGCCGGCCGCAACCAGATTCTCCCGCGCCATGCCGAGGGCCGTCCCGGACTTGTCGCTGCCGTAGATCGGAAACCTGCCCGCTCTCAGGCGCCGCGCACGGGCCTTTTCGCTGATCGCCCGCCACAGGCTCGCGTCGAAATCCGCCAGGCGCTCGAATCCGAAGGATCGGTCGAGCCCCGGGGCCGCATCGAGCGCCATCATCGCCGCCTCGACCAGGAACGTGCCGCTCCCGCACATGGGGTCGAACAGGGGAACGGGTGCGCGCCAGCCCGCAAGCCGGAGG
>DASWHI010000235.1:0-2497 GCA_036398235.1 Burkholderiales bacterium | reverse complement strand
GTGTTCGGCGACGAGCGCAACGTGATCGCGAGCATCGAGTCGGGCGCCACCGGCTACGTGCTGAAGGATTGCAACGACGCGGATCTTGTCACCCGCATTCTGGAACTGCGGGCCGGCGGCTCTCCGATGAGCCCGGGCATTGCCCGCATCGTGCTCAACCAGATGCGCGCAGGGACCGTGGCGGCGCCGGCCGGGGATCGCCGAGGCGCGGGCGACGATGCTGCATCGGTGCTTACCGCCCGCGAAACCGATGTCCTGCGCCTGCTCTCGCGCGGCTACACCTACTCCGAGGTCGGCGAGCGGCTTGGCATCTCGGTGCACACGGTCACGAGCCACATCAAGAATTGCTATCGCAAGCTCGCGGTGCATTCCGGCACGGCCGCGGTGACGCGCGCGGCGGAACTCGGATTGCTCCGCCACGGCGGCGACAAGGGCAGCGCGGGTTGAGTCGCTCTCACCACCCCGGCGAACTTCGCGCGCCACCCCTCCTCGATGAAGGAGGGGACCTTGCTAAGTGGCGCTTCGGGCGGGCGCGCGGGGAAGCGATAGTGTGACCGTGGTTCCTGTGCCCGGATGCGACCGAATCGTGAGCCGCGCGCCGATGCGTTGAGCCCGCGCCCGCATGCTGGAGAGCCCCAAGCCTGTGGCGTGCCGCGACGAGTCGAATCCGCGACCATCATCCTCGATGCGGATTTCGACCTCTCCGTTGTTTGCGCGGGCGCTGATGCGAAGGAGCTGCGCCCCGGAGTGCTTCAGTGCGTTGGTAATCGCCTCGAGCACGATGCGCTGCAGGGCGAAGACGGTGGAGGGCTTCAGATCGCCGACCTCGGGCAGTTCCTCCACTTCCCACGCGAGGCGCACGCCGGAGGAGCGGATGATGTCGTCCAGCCGGTAGCGCAGGGCACCGAGCACGGCGGCGAGGTCGCCGTCCCTCGGCTGCAGGGCGTCGATTGCGATGCGCATTTCCTGGAGGACCTCCTGCACCCGCTTTGCGATGCTCGCGCGGTCCGCGCTTCCCGACTGCACTTCCTGCAGCAGCCCGACCAGGCTCGCGCCCACGCCGTCGTGCAGGTCGGCGAGGATGCGCTGGCGCTCGCTCACCTGCGCCCACTCGCG
The DNA here is from genome assembly GCA_036398235.1 of Burkholderiales bacterium. Taxonomy (GTDB): domain Bacteria; phylum Pseudomonadota; class Gammaproteobacteria; order Burkholderiales; family SG8-41; genus SG8-41. The sequence goes on along the minus strand of DASWHI010000235.1, from coordinate 1,381 downwards.
CTTGGCCTCCTCGACGCACGCGTAGGTGCTGCGGATTTCCTCGGATTTTTCGGCGATGCGGCGCTCGAGCTCGGCGTTCAGCCGCTGCAGCTCGGAGGTCGCCGCCATGTAGTGCTCGATGACCGCCGCGCCCGCCGCGAGTATGGTGAAGAGGACGAAGGCCGCCCGCAGGACGCGCGGGGTGGAGTCGGTGTAGCCGAACGCCCGCACGGTCTCCGAGAGCACCAGGACCGCAAAGAGCAGCAGGGCTCCGGCCGCCGCGGCGCGGGTGAGCGCGAGCGAGCGCGGAGCGTAACGAAGATTGGCGGCCAGGCTCATATAGCCCCGTTCGTGTCCTGCCTGCATGAGTGGATTCTTGAGCGAGGGGGGTTCCGGATCGCTTACCAGTCAGTTACGAATGGCTTACATGCGTTGCTGCGGTGCGGGATCGATCTGCCGGGAGATGCTCGTGGCGAGAACAGTGGGGAGCAGGGTCCAAATGATGTCCACGGCATGTATTGTTGTATGATCAATGCATTACCGCGCCGCCGCGATGCATATGAGGCGCGAACGCACCGGCAGGGGGTGCCTCGATGACCGAGCAGGCCTATCCCGACGCACTGCAACCGCAGTACCGGATGCACTGGTACACGATCGAGCGCGTCCTCGGGCAGGGCGGCTTCGGCATTACCTATCTCGCCCGCGACACCAATCTCGACCAGCTCGTCGCGATCAAGGAGTACCTGCCGGTGGAGGTGGCGTCGCGCCGGCCGGATGCGACCGTGCGTTCCCGCAGCGACGGGCAGCGCGAGCGCTACCGGTGGGGGCTCGACCGCTTCATCCAGGAAGCGCGCACGCTTGCGCGCTTCGATCACCCGAACATCGTTCGCGTGCATTCCGTGTTCGAGCACAACGGCACCGCCTACATGGTGATGCGGTTCGAGGAGGGCGACAACCTCGCCGCGCTGCTCGAGCGGCGCGGCACGCTTTCCGAGCGGGACCTGCTGCGCATCCTGCTGCCGATCCTCGACGGACTGGAGCTCATGCACAACGCCGGCTTCATCCACCGCGACATCAAGCCGGACAACATCCACATCCGCGCCGACGGCAGTCCTGTGCTGCTCGACTTCGGATCGGCGCGCCACTCGCTCGGCAAGGCCCACACGCTGACGATCCTGGTCGCGCCCGGCTACGCGCCGTTCGAGCAGTACCACAGCAGCTCGGAAAACCAGGGGCCGTGGTCCGATATCTACGGGCTCGGCGCGACCTGCTATCGGGCGATCGCCGGCACGGCGCCCATGGATGCGATCTCCCGCAGCAAGGGCATCCTCGGCAGCACGCGCGAGGTCCTCGTTCCTGCCCGGAACGTCGGCAGCGGCCGCTACTCCGCCCAACTGCTCGC
>DASWHI010000234.1:0-5878 GCA_036398235.1 Burkholderiales bacterium | reverse complement strand
GGCATGCTGTGCCCCAAGGGTGTGCGGCGCTACCTGCAAGGAAACCACCCCGACCGGCTGCTTGATCCCCTGCTGCGCAGCGACAATGGTTTTCAAAGAACGAGCTGGGACGAAGCGCTTGATCGAACTGCCGCCAAGCTGCGGGAGATTCAGCAAAAGTACGGCAAAGACGCGGTGGCCATCTATGGCGGCGCTTCGCTGACCTCCGAGAAGAGCTACTTGCTCGGCAAGTTCGCCCGGGTCGCGCTCGGAACGCGGCACATCGACTATAACGGCCGCCTCTGCATGGTCTCGGCAGGAACCGCCTACAAGATGGCGTTCGGGGTGGACCGCTCTCCAAATCCGTGGGATGACATCCCGAAGGCGCAAGTGTTGTTCATCCTGGGCGCCAACGTCTCTGACTGCGCGCCTATCACAACGGAATACGTCTGGCGCTGCGTGGATCAGGGAGGCCGGCTGATCGTGTCGTCCATCGCCCCCCAGTTGGAGGCGATCGGTGTGAAATACCACGGGCTCAGGTAGTGAAACAGGACAGAGCCAACGATCAATATTATCAATACAATTCCTACGACCATACGATGTTTCTCCAGGCTGCCTGTTAATTGCGTGCTTACGTCCGCAAAGATTTGACGGGGTCCATCGCGGCCTTGATCGTCAGCTCGGGGCGGGAGGTATCCTTCATCGCGATGAGGGTCTTGATCGCCGGGTAGGCCATGCCGATCAGAATGAAAAACGGGATGATGGTCCAGACGATCTCGACCATCGTGTTCTCGTGGAACTGCCGGGCCTGGTGCCCCACCGACCTGCGGTGCCGGATGATGGCGTAGGTCATGGCGCCGAACACCACCACGAAGGTCCCCACGACGATCCACATGATCAGCGTGTGCAGATCGTAGATCCCGCGCGCGATGAGGGTCTGCGGTTCGGGCAGGTGGTACTGGTTGGCCGCTACCGCCCCGGCTGCGAGCCCCACTGCCGCGGCTGCAAACAGCCGAATCCACCTGCCGATCATGCTTCCCTCACTTGTGATTCAGATCAGTTGTTGCCGCTACCGGACGGCGCGGCGGGCGCTAGCCGCGCAGCTGGCGCCTGCGCTCGCTCGCCGCGTTCAATCGCTGCTCATCGTTCAGTGTGCGGCCAATCGACCTCCGCGTGGAGCGGGTGGAATGTATCACAGGCCCCCCTCGCCAAGCAATCGGGAAAACCGTGCAAAAACCTCGGACTCGTGACCAGGCGTCACAGCAGTTTGTGAGTGTCCAGCAGCGCGGCGCCGGCCGCGGGATCCGGCGTCGCGGCGAACGCGATGCGCGCGATGAGCGGCGCGGCGATGAGCGATTCGAGCGCATGTACGTTCTCGTCCGCCGCAGCCATCTGTGGATCGAGGTGATTGGCAACCCAGCCCGCCAGTATGAGGCCGCGGCCGGCGATGGCTTCCGCCGTCAACAGGGCGTGATTCAGACAACCGAGCCGCATAGCGACCACCAGCACCACGGGCAGCGCGAGCCGCGCAGCGAGTTGCGCGGTATCGGCGCCAGGGCCGAGCGGCACGCGGAATCCGCCGACCCCTTCCACGATGACCACGTCCGCCGCCCCGGCGAGCGCGTCAAAGCAGCGCCCGATGCGATCAAGATCGATTCTTATTCCTGCCGCCGATGCGGCGAGATGCGGCGCGATCGGGGCCGCGAAGCAGTAGGGATTGACGCGCTCACGCGGGGCCGTGACGTTCCCGGCCGCGATCAGCCGCTCGACGTCGTCGTGAACGAGGCTGTTCGCGCGCTGCACGGCCCCGCTCGCAACCGGCTTCATGCCGACCGTCTTCAATCCCCGCGCGGCGAACGCCCGGAGCAGGCTGCAGGCGACGAGGGTCTTGCCGACGCCGGTGTCCGTACCCGTCACGAAGAAACCGTGACGAGTGATGGGTGATGGGTGATGGGTCAAACCTAGGACCCTTTCTCCGGCTTGATGTCGATGACGGGGCGGCCGGTGGGGCTGAGGCGCGGTTGCGGCTTCCAGGCGTGGCCGTAGATCACCTCGAAGGTCGCGGGGAGCCTGCCCGCGCGGCGGGCCGGCTCGTAGTTCTGCGCCACTTTCGCAAACAGCGACTTGCCGGCGAGCGTGGCGGGCCGCCCGCGCGTCATGTTGTGCGCGCCGATCGCCTTCAGGTCGCGCATCAGCTCGCGCACGTCGGCGTAGGTCAGCGTCACGATCTCCATGTCCATGACCGGGTCGGCAAAACCGCAGGCGACCAGCCTGTCGCCCACATCGTGCATGTCGGTGAAGCGGTGCACGTGGGTATGCGCGTCCACGCTCCGGAACGCCGCCCGCAGCTCCTTCAGCGTGTCCGGCCCGAAGGTGCTGAACATGAGCAAGCCGCCGGGCGCGAGAACCCGGTGCATCTCGGCGAACGCGCGCGGCGGATCGTTGCTCCACTGGATCGCGAGGTTCGACCAGATCATTCCGGCACACGCGGATGAGAGCGGGAGCTGCTCGATGTCGCCGCACACCGCGGCGAGCCGCGGCCCGCCGCGCCCGAGAAAGGCGAGCCATCCTTCAACGGTGCTCAGGGCAGGCCGCGGGCGGCGCGCCCGGGCATGGCGCGCCATGGCGAGCGCGAGGTCGAGCGCGATCACGCGCGCGCCCGGGTAGCGGGTGAGCAGTCCGTTGACCGCGTTGCCGGTGCCGCTGCCGGCGTCGAGTATGGTTGCGGGCGCGAGCTTGACGTAGTCCAGGCGCGCCAGCATCCGCCGGCACACTTCGTTCTGCAGAACCGCCGCGGCGTCGTAGCCCGCAGCCGCCCGCTCGAAGGAGCGGCGCACCATGCGCTTGTCCACCGCGAGCGCGTCACTCATCGAAGAATTCCCGCAGCTCGCGCGCCACCCGCCCCGGTTGTGACAGGAACGGCGCATGCGCGCACGCCCGCAGGAGCCGATAGCGCGCGTTGGGAAGCGCCGCGGCGAGCCCGCGGCCCGCCGCGGGCGGCACAATCCGATCGCGCGCGCCGTGCATTACCAGCGCCGGCTGCGCGACCCTCCGCAATTCGCGCCGCAGATCGGCGTCCAGCAAGACTGCGAGCCCCGCGGCGAGCACGCCATCAGTTGCGCCCCATGCGCTGAATTGCTGCAGCAAGCTGCCGACCCGTCGCGCGCGCGCATCGCCGCGCGCCTGCACTGCGATGAAGCGCGCCACCGTGCCGGCACGGTCCGCGGCTAGCAGGCGCCCGAATTCCCGAAGCACCGCAGGTACCGTCGCGCACGGCCAGCCGGGCCTCCCGGCAAAGCATGGTGTGGTTGCGATCAGGGCCAGGCGCCGCACCTGGTGCGGGGCGCGCCGCGCCCAGGCCAGCGCCACTTCCCCGCCGAGCGACCATCCGACAACGTGGCAGCGCCGGGGCGCGGCGCGCGCCACCGCGCCGGCGAGCGCCTCCAGCGTGTACGGCACACAGGCCGGCGCCGCGCCATAGCCGGGGAGTTCGGGAACGTGCACTCGCAATCGCGGCCCAAGCCTGCCCGCGAGGTCGTTCCAGACGCCGGCGGAGCATCCCCAGCCGTGCAGCAGCACAACGTCGCGCGCCTTCCTCACTGCAGCGCGTTGAGCGCGGCGGCGAGGCGCTCGACGTCGCCCGTTTCGTGCGCGGCCGAGAGCGAGATGCGCAGCCGCGCCGTTCCCTGCGGGACCGTGGGCGGCCGGATGGCAGGCACCAGCAATCCAACGCGCGCCAGCGCTTCGGACGCTGCCACCGCTTCGGCGTTGCCGCCGATGATGAGCGGCTGAATTGCGGTCGATGAGGGCGCGAGGCGCCAGCGCCGCAGTTGCAGGCGCCCCCGCAGGAGCCCGATCAGGTTCCGCAGGTGACGCCGCCGCTCCTCGTCGCGGACGAGCTCGAGGCTCTTCAGCAAAGCCGCCGACAGCATCGGCGGCGCTGCCGTGGTGTAGACGTAGGGGCGCGCGCGCTGGACGAGGGCTTCCACCATTTCGGCGCCGCCCGCGACGAACGCCCCGAATACGCCCGCCGCCTTGCCGAGCGTCGCCATGTAGATCAGCCGCGGGGACGAGAGGCCGAAGTGGGCCGCGGTGCCCCCTCCCCCGGCCCCCAGTACCCCGAAGCCGTGCGCGTCGTCGAGCAGCAGCCACGCGTCGTGGCGCTCGCAAAGAGCGATCAGCTCGGGAAGCGGCGCAATATCACCGTCCATGCTGAAGACGGCATCGGTGACGACGAGCTTGCGTCGCGCCCCGGACGCGGCGAGGAACCGCCCGAGCGCGGCGAGATCGAGATGCGGATAGCGGCGGAAGTCGGCGCGCGAAAGAACGGCGGCATCGTTGAGCGAGGCGTGGTTCAGGCGGTCGGCAAACACCGCGTCGCCGCGGCCCGCGAGCGCCGTGACCACTCCCAGGTTCGCCATGTAGCCGGTGGCGAACAGCAGCGCCCGCGGCAGTCCCACGAACGCGGCCAGTCGCTGCTCCAGCTCGTGGTGCGGCGCCGCGTGGCCGAGTATCAGGTGCGATGCGCCGGCACCGACGCCGTAGCGCGCCGCCCCCTCGCGCGCGGCCTCGATCAGCTCCGGATGGGCGGCGAGCCCGAGGTAATCGTTGCTGCAGAACGCGACGTACTCGCGCCCGTCCACGCGGACGCGCGCCCCCTGCGGCGACTCCAGCACGCGGCGGCGGCGTTTCAGACCCCGGGATTCGAGATCCGCGAGCTCTGCCGCAAGCGCTTGCTGGAGTGCGGAGTGACCCTCTGACTCGCTCAGGGCAGGCCCCTTCGACTTGCTCAGGACAGGCTGAGTGAGGCGCGACGGGTCATTCACAGAAGCGGGCGGAGGCCGAGCTTCGCGAACAGCGCGCGATCCTGCTCGACATCGGGATTGCCGGTGGTGAGCAGCTTCTCGCCGTAGAAGATCGAGTTCGCGCCGGCGAAAAAGCAGAGTGCCTGGATCGCTTCGGACATCTCCTGGCGGCCGGCGGAGAGCCGCACCATCGCTTTCGGCATGGTGATGCGCGCGCAGGCGACGGTGCGCACGAATTCCAGCGAGTCGAGCGGCGCCGTGCCGTGGAGCGGCGTGCCTTCGACCTGCACCAGGTTGTTGATCGGCACCGATTCGGGATAGGGGTCCATGCTCGCGAGCTGGGCGATCAACGCCGCGCGGGTGCGGCGCGTCTCGCCCATGCCGATGATCCCCCCGCAGCAGACGTGGATGCCCGCACGACGCGCGCGCGCGAGCGTCTGCACGCGATCGTCCTGGGTGCGCGTCGTGATGATCTCGCCGTAGAACTCCGGGGAAGTATCGAGGTTGTGATTGTAGTAATCGAGCCCCGCGGCCTTGAGCTGCTCGGCCTGCCCTTCCTTGAGGAGCCCCAGAGTCGCGCAGGTCTCCAAGCCCTCGGCGCGCACCGCCTTGACCATTTCCATCACCCGCTCGAGCTCGCGCTGCCGCGGGCCGCGCCACGCCGCGCCCATGCAGAACCGGGTTGCCCCGTTGGCCTTGGCGAGCCGCGCCGCGGCGGTCACCTGCTCGAGGGACAGCAGGTCTTCGTCGGCGACACCGGTGCGGTAGCGCGCCGACTGCGGGCAGTAGGCGCAGTCCTCGGGGCAGCCGCCGGTCTTCACCGACAGCAGCGTGGAAAGCTGCACCGCGTTCGGATCGAAATGGCGGCGGTGGACGCTGTGGGCGCGGTGGAGCAAATCGTTGAAGGGGGAGTCGAACAGGTCCTCGACCTGTCGCGTACTCCAGCGCTCTTCGATCAGCGCGCTGTCAGCGGCGGCAGCAGGAGATTCGTTAAGGCTTGAAGTATCCATGTGGCTCCATCCATGAGATCCGGAAAAATCCAGCTGTTTGAGTCACTTGTATCTTCGGCCCGGGCCGCACTCGTGTCAAATTCC
>DASWHI010000233.1:0-8389 GCA_036398235.1 Burkholderiales bacterium | reverse complement strand
GCGGCCGAGCTGGCGACCCTGCGCAAGCGCAAGTGAGCCCCGAGCAAATGATCCGGCCGGGCGCGCGGCGCGACCTTGCTGCGGTGATGGCCGTCTGGCTCGCCGGCCTGGTCGTGTCCGGCATCGCACCCTACGACCGCGCCACGTGGTGGCTGGAGGTCGCGCCGGTGCTGATCGCCGCGCCGCTGCTGCTCGCGACACGCCAAAGATTCCCGTTCACTACGCTGGCCTACGTCCTCATCTGCATCCACGGGCTGATCCTCATGCTCGGCGCCATGTACACCTACGCCATGGTTCCGGCCGGTAACTGGGTCCAGGAGTGGCTCGGGCTCGCGCGCAATCCGTACGACCGCTTCGGGCACTTCGCGCAGGGGTTCATCCCCGCCATCATTGCGCGGGAGATCCTGACCCGCACCTTCCGGCTCGCGCCCGGAGGATTTCTGTTCTTCGTCGTCGTCTGCATCGCCCTGGCGCTGAGCGCATGCTACGAGATGATCGAATGGTGGACGGCGCTTGCACTGGGCCAGGGCGCGGATCATTTCCTCGGCACCCAGGGCGACGAGTGGGACACTCAGTGGGACATGTTCCTGGCGCTGGTGGGAGCGGTCGTCTCACAAGGACTCTTCTCGCGCCTGCACGACAGGGAAATTCGGGCCCTGCGCCGCTGAGCCGTCCGGCGCGGTGTTACAATCGCGCCGGATTCCGAGGAAGGGGAGAGACCGAATGGGAAAGGGCGACCATCGCACGCGCCGCGGCAAGCTGTTCCGCGGCAGTTACGGAAAGACGCGGCCGGGACGGCTGAAGAAGAAGAAGGCCCCGAAGAAGCAGTAGCTCAGAGCACCATGACCACTAGCGGGTGGTCGCACAGCTCGCGGTAGAGAACATCGAGCTGCTCGCGTGAAGTGGCGCGGATCACGCAGGTGAGGCTCAGGTACTTGCCGCGCTTGCTCGACTTCATTTCCATCGCCGCGCCGTCGAATTCCGGCGCGTGCCGCCGCACGATCTCGAGTATCGCCTGCGCGAAACCCGCCCGCGTGTGCCCGAGGATCTTGATCGGGAAATCGCACGGATACTCGGTGAGTTGGGTCTCGCCGCTCATGCCGCTCATGCCGCTCATGCCGCTGCCCTCATCACCTTGCGCTTGAATTCCTGGAAGGCCTGGTGGACCGTCCTGAACACGGGGCCGGGCCTGCCGTTGCCGACCGGCTTGCCATCGAGCGTCGCGACCGCAAGCACCTCCTTGCTCGATGAGGTCACCCAGAGCTCGTCCGCGCCTCTCACTTCCTGTTCTGGAATCGCGCGCAGCTCGATCGCAATGCCCTTCGCCGCGGCCAGCTCGAGCACGACGTCGTAGGTGATGCCTGGCAGGATCAGGTGATTCTTCGGCGGCGCGAGGAGCGTCCCGCCCCTGACGACGAACACGTTGCTCGCGGACGCTTCGGTCAGGCAGCCGTCGCGGAACAGGACGACCTCGACCGCGCCGGCTTCGGCCGCCTGCTGCCGGAGCAGGCAATTGGCGAGCAGCGACACCGATTTCACGTCGCACCGCAGCCACCGGTAGTCGGTCGCGGTGATGCAGGGCACGCCGTTCTCGATCTGCTCCCGTGCCGGCGTCGCGAGCGGGCTCGACATCATGAATACCGTCGGCTTTCCCTCCTTGGGGAAGGCGTGGTCCCGCTTTGCCATCCCGCGCGTGACCTGCAGGTAGACCGACTGGTCCTCGCCGGAGTGGCGCGCGACGAGATCGTGAATGAGCCGTGTCCATTCCGCGTCGGTCATGGGGTTGCCGAGGCGGATCGCGTCCAGGCTGCGCTGCAGTCGCCGCAGGTGCTCGGGCAGCCGGAACGGGCGCCGCGAATAGACCGGGATGACCTCGTAGACGCCGTCGCCGAAGATGAAGCCGCGATCGAGCGCCGAAACGCGCGCCTGGTCGAGCGGCAGGAATTCTCCATTGAGATAGGCGATGTCACTCATGTGGGGCTCGCAGGTAAGGAAATGGCGGTGGCCGAAGGCATTTCGGTGGCGCGCGATTCTCTCATTATAAGACGCCGCCCGCGGGGGGCGCCCTATCGAAACAGCATGCGCAGCGCGTCCCAGCCGCGCCCGAGCACGCCCGCGAGCGGCACGTTTTCCAGCGCCACCACGGGGACCTCGCGATAGGGCCGGTCGTCGAGCGTCAGCTTGAGCGTGCCGATGCGCTGTCCGGCCTGGATCGGGGCGAACAGCGGCTGCACGCTCTCGACGCGCGCTTTCAGTTTCTCGCTCTGGCCCCGCGGCACGGCGAGATGGAGGTCGGCGAGAAAGCCCGCGCCCACCTTGCTCGACGTGCCTTTGAACACCTCGAGCGTCACCACTGGCTGCCTGCCGGGATAGAGGCGGACGCCGTCGTAGGACCGGAAGCCGTGATTGAGCAGCTTCTGGCTCTCGATCGCGCGCGCGGCCTCGCTTGCCGCGCCCAGCACGACCGAAACGAGGCGCCTCTCGCCGCGCTTGCCCGAGGTCACCATGCAGTAGCCGGCGTTCTCGGTGTAGCCGGTCTTCATGCCGTCCACCGTCGGATCGACCCACAGCAGGCGGTTCCGGTTCGACTGCGTGATATTGTTGTAGCGGTACTCCCGGCGCGAATAGAGGGGATAGCGCCCCGGGAAATCGCGGATGACGGCCGCGGCAAGCTTGGCGAGGTCGCGCCCGCTGGAATAATGCTGCGGGTGCGGCAGCCCGGTCGCATTGACGAAGTGCGTGTCGTTCAGCCCCAGCCGCTGCGCCTCGCGGTTCATCATCGTCACGAATGCGTCCTCGCTGCCGGCAATCGCCTCCGCCAGCGCGATGGACGCATCGTTGCCGGACTGCACGACCACGCCCTGAATCAGCTCCTCGACGGTGACCGGCTTGCGCGGCTCGATGAACATGCGCGAGCCTTCGGTGCGCCAAGCGTACACGGACACCGGCACCACCTGGTCGAATCGGATCCGCTTCTGATCGAGCGCGGCAAACGTGAGATAGGCCGTCATCAGCTTGGTGAGCGAAGCCGGCTCCACCCGTTCCCGCGCATTGTGGGCGGCCAGCGTCTGGCCGCTGTTGAAATCGAGGAGCAGGTAGGCCTTCGCCGCGATCGCGGGCGCGGCCGGAGTCGCGGGGGGCTCGTGCTGGGCGTGAAGGACGGGGGAGAGGACCGACAGCAGGACAAGCGGTATCGCACGCATGCGGCGGCGATTATATCAAAGGGGGTGCGGGTGCCCGGCGGTCTTGAAATCCCCGGGCAGGCTCCCATATTTCGGGTGTCGGCGCATCGAGCGCCTAATTGAACCTGGAGACCCGAAATGGCAAACATCACCCGCTACAGTCCGTTCGACGAGGCGTTCGACGACCTGTTCCGCGGTTTCTTCGTGCGCCCGGTCAACTATGACGCACCGGCCGGCGCCGCGCAGTTCCGCGTGGACGTGTCCGAAAACGAGAAGGCGTACACGCTGCGCGCTGAGATCCCCGGTGTGAAGAAGGAAGACATCAATGTCACCATCGACGGTGACACGGTGGCGATCACAGCGGAAGTGAAGCACGAGAAGGACGTGAAAAATGGCGACCGCGTGCTGCGCTCCGAGCGCTACTACGGCAAGCTGTATCGCGCGTTCACCCTCGGCCAGGCGGTCGAGGAAGCCGGAACCGGCGCCAAGTACGTGGACGGCGTGCTGGAGCTGACGCTGCCGAAGAAGGCCGCGGCGCAGGCGAAGCGGATCACCATCCAGTAAACGTTAAATCCGGACGGCTCGCGCCGCCGGTTTAACTCCGCGCGTTCGAGCGGACGGAGCACGCTCCGCCGCTCAACGCGCGCTTTTTTTCCCGTAGAATAGCCGGCGACCTACGGGACTCCCGCCTCATCATGGCACTCACCGGCACCACCGCCGCCGACAGAGCGAAGATCCTCGCCGAGGCGCTGCCCTATATCCAGCGCTTTCACGGCAAGACCATCGTCATCAAGTACGGCGGCAACGCGATGACCGACGAGAAGCTGAAGAAGAGCTTCGCGCGCGACGTCGTGCTGTTGAAGCTCGTCGGCATGAATCCGGTGGTGGTGCACGGCGGCGGCCCGCAGATCGACGACCTGCTGAAGCAGCTCGGCAGAAAGGGCGAATTCGTCCAGGGCATGCGGGTGACGGACGCCCAGACCATGGATGTCGTCGAGATGGTGCTGGGCGGCCAGGTGAACAAGGAGATCGTCAACCTCATCAACCAGCACGGCGGGCGCGCCGTCGGCCTGACCGGCACGGACGGGGGCCTGATCCGCGCGAAGAAGATGCTGGTGCGCGGCGAAGGCGACTCGGACGAGCTGATCGACATCGGCCAGGTGGGCGAAGTCGAGAGCATCGACCCGGAGATCGTGCACCGCCTGCACACCCACGACTTCATTCCGGTGATCGCGCCGATGGGCGTAGGCAAGAAGGGCGAGACCTACAACATCAACTCCGACCTCGTCGCGGGCAAGATGGCCGAGATCCTGAAGGCGGAGAAGCTGATCGTGCTCACCAACACGCCGGGCGTGCTCGACAAGAACGGCAATCTCCTTACCGGCCTCTCCGCGAAGAAGATCGACGAGCTGTTCGCCGACGGCACCATCTCCGGCGGCATGCTGCCCAAGATCAGCTCGGCGCTCGACGCGGTGAAGAACGGAGTCAACACCTGCCACATCATCGACGGCCGCGTCGAGCACGCGTTGCTGCTCGAGGTGCTCACCGATGAAGGCGTCGGCACGCTCATCCGGCGGCGTTGAGCGCCGCCTGGTTTCCAGTTTCCAGTTCCGAGTTCAAGGTTCAAGGTCCGGAACTGAGAGCCCTGAACCCGAAACTCGAAACTCGAAACCCGAAACCCGAAACCCGAAACATATATGTGGCGGCGCGCCTGGATCTTCGACCTGGACAACACCCTGCACAATGCGCGGCCCCACATTTTTCCGCACATCAACCGCTCCATGACCGAGTATCTCCAGGCGCACCTGGGCCTGGACGAGCGAGCGGCGGGCGAGCTGCGGCACCGCTACTGGAAGCGCTACGGGGCGACGCTGCTCGGGCTCATGCGCCACCACGCGACCGATCCCCGGCACTTCCTCTGGCACACCCACCAGTTTTCAGATCTCGATCGCATGCTGGTGCACGAGCCCCAGTTGCGCGTCACCCTGAGGCGCCTGCCCGGCCGCAAGTACGTGTTCTCCAATGCGCCGGTGCACTACGCACGCGCGGTGTTGAGGGCGCTCGCGATCGCCGACCTCTTCGACGACGTGTTCTCGATCGAGCGCGCGCGCTTCCGGCCCAAACCGGACAGCCAGGGGTTTCTTCGCCTGTGCCGCGCCAACCACCTCAGGCCCCAACGCTGTATCATGGTGGAGGACTCGCTCGAAAACCTGCGCGCCGCCGGCCGGCTCGGCATGAAAACGGTCTGGGTGACGCGGGCGGAGCGGGCGCCGGGCCACATTGACGTGAAAATCGCGAACCTGCTGCAGTTGCCCCGCATGCTGGCGTATCTACAATAGGGGCGAGGCCGCACATGGCGGAAAAGACCGGGGATCGCAAAGACCAGATCCTGCAGACGCTGGCGGAGATGCTGGAGAATCCCGCCGGCGAGAAAGTGACGACCGCGGCGCTCGCCGCGCGCCTGAAGGTGTCGGAGGCCGCGCTCTACCGCCACTTCAGGGGCAAGGCCGAGATGTTCGACGGCCTGATCGAATTCATCGAGCAGACCCTGTTCGCGCTCATCAACAAGATTACCGGCGAGGAGAAGAGCGGCGTGCGCCAGCTCGAGGCGATGCTCGGCATCATGCTCGCTTTCGCGCAGAAGAACCGCGGCATGACGCGCGTGCTGGTGGGCGATGCGCTGGTGAACGAGGACGAGCGGCTGCAAACGCGCATCAGCCAGCTGCACGACCGGCTGGAGGCGGCGCTCAAGCAGGCGCTGCGTTTCGGCGTGAGCCAGCAGGAGATCGCGCAGGAGGTGGACATCGCCGCCCAGGCGAACCTGATGATGAGCTTCGTCGTCGGACGCTGGCACCAGTTCGCCCGCAGCGGCTTCAAGCGCGACCCCGTCGAGCTGTGGGCGAAGCAGTGGCGCCAGCTGATGGAGGGCGTGCTGGCATGAAGCGGACGGCGGAGCGCCGCGCATTTTCGGAGAGGTGAACGATGGCGAACGTGACGACCCAACAACTCGCGGAACTGCTGATCGGCATCGCCCGCGCGCAGCAGGCGGTAATCGACGCCATCGAGAGCCAGAAGGCGGGCTACAAGTTGACGCACCTCGCCCCGGTCCTGACGACGGCGGCGAAGATCCGCAACACCGGCCACGTGCCAACGTTGATGGATTTCCCCGCCCGCGTGCTCCTCTCGCACCAGGGACGCAACCCGCCCGACCTCGCGCAGGTCCTGCGCGATCTCGAAGCGCTGCTCGCCGGGCGGCCGATTGCGCCCGCCGCCCCCGCCGCGCCGGGTGCCGTGGCCACGCCGGGCGGCGGCGCGCCTACGATCGACCGGACCTGACTACGCGCTGCCGCAGACCGGGCAGGCCGGGTCTTTCCGGAGCCTGATGGTGCGGACCTGCATCGCGAGCGCATCGAGCAGCAGCAGCCGCCCGCTGAGGGTTTCCCCGGCGCCGGCGAGGAGCTTCAAGGCCTCCGCTGCCTGGATCGAACCGACGATGCCGGTGAGGGGAGCGAACACGCCCATGACCGCGCAGCGCACGTCCTCGGACTCGCCCGACTCCGGAAACAGACAGGCATAGCACGCGGAATCCGGCAGCCGCAGGTCGAACACGGCAACCTGGCCGTCAAACCGCACCGCCGCGCCCGACACCAGCGGCTTGCGCAGCTTCACGCACGCCCGGTTCACGGCATGGCGGGTGGCGAAATTGTCGCTGCCGTCGATCACGAGGTCATGCTGTGCCGCGAGCGTCTCGAGGCGCTTGCCGTCCACCCGCTCCGCAAGCGCCGCGACCGCGACGCCGGGATTGATCGCCGCGAGCGTGTCGCGCGCCGAATCCACCTTCTTCCTCCCCACCGATTCCATGCGGTGCACGATCTGGCGCTGCAGGTTGGTGAGGTCGACCTCCTCGTTGTCGCAGAGGGTGATGGCGCCGACACCCGCCGAGGCGAGGTAGAGCGCAACCGGCGAGCCGAGCCCTCCCGCTCCGATCACCAGCGCGCGCGCGGCGAGCAGCTTCTGCTGGCCTTCGATGCCGATCTCCGGCAGCAGAATGTGGCGGCTGTAGCGCAGCAGCTGTTCGTCGTTCACGGCTCAGTGTAAAACAAAACGCCCGGCGGGCGCCGGGCGTTGCCTGCGGCCGGGCGCCGGTTCAGTTCGCGACCTTGACCTCGCCGCCGCGGCTCTTCAGGAAGGCGATCGCCTGGTTGAGCTCGTAATCGTGCTCGGAGACGACCTCGCCGGGCTCGGGCCGCGTCAGCTTCTCGTCGAGATCCTTCGGGCGCGGCGCCGGCGTGAATTTGAATTGCTGTGCCGCCGCGGCCGCTGCTTTCTCGCGCTCCTCGTCCCTCGCGTCCTTGCCGTTGTCGGTCAGGTGCTTGGTGAGGTCGGCCTCGCGCAGCTTCAAGGTCGCGGCACGCTCGCCCGCCCCGTCGTCGAGCGGGATGTCGGGCAGGATGCCCTTGGCCTGGATCGAGCGTCCGTTCGGCGTGTAGTAGCGCGCCGTGGTGAGCTTGATCGCGGTGTTGTTGCCGAGCGGCAGTATGGTCTGCACCGAGCCCTTGCCGAAGGTCGGCTGCCCCATGATGACTGCGCGCTTGTGGTCCTGCAGCGCGCCGGCGACGATCTCCGACGCCGACGCGGTGCCACCGTCGACCAGCACGGCCATCGGCACCTTCTTCACGCCGGGCGGGAGGTCCTTGAACCAATCTTCGCCCCGCCGCGTGTAGTCTTCCTTCCGGGCGGAGAGCCGCATCCGCGCTTCCGACGTGCGCCCGTCGGTGTAGACGACGAGAGCGTCCTTGGGCAGGAACGCCGCCGCGACGGCAACGGCCTGATTGAGGAGGCCTCCCGGGTCGCTGCGCACGTCGAGCACGAGGCCCTTCAGCTCGCCCTGCTTGTAGAAGTCCTTCAGCGCCTTGGAGAGGTCCTCGCTGGTGCGGTCCTGGAACTGGCGGATGCGGATGTAGCCGTAGCCGGGCTCGAGCATCTTCGCCCGGACGCTCTTCACGTTGATCTCTTCGCGGGTCAGCGTGAATGTCAGCGGGCCCTCGGCATCCTTGCGCACGACGGTCAGCACGACCTGCGTGCCCGGCTTGCCGCGCATCTTCTCGACCGCCTTGTTGAGCGGCATGCCGCGCGTCGCGGTGTCGTCGATCTTGACGATGAGGTCGCCGGACTTGATGCCGGCGCGGAATGCAGGCGTGTCCTCG
>DASWHI010000232.1:0-11628 GCA_036398235.1 Burkholderiales bacterium | reverse complement strand
TGCGAGGCGCGGCTGCGCCGGCTGCTTTCGAGCCAGTTTCTCAAGGATGAGGTCGCCGAGCACCACGGGCCGACGGCGCTGTGCTACGACCTCAAGATCGAGGGCGGCATCCCGTTTCCGGCGTTTGCCCAGGCGTCGCAGGAATTTCCCGGACTCGAGTTCGCCGCCGAGTGGGTCAACGTGGCGGCCGGCGAAAAAGGTCATGCCACGCTCGTGAATGGCCGCGTTACCGGGCAGAGCAGCGAGCGCGTAGCGACGCGCGCCGGCGACGAGCATCCAGTCCACGTGGAAGTCGCCCCGGACGGCAAGCTCACGCTCGCGCTGACGCTGTTTCGCGCGACCCGGGACGAGTGGCGGGGCTACGCCCTGACCGCGGCGCGGGATGCCCTGGTGCGCGTGGTGCGGCCATCGGAATCTGATGCAGTCGAGCTTTACGCGACCGACGGTGGCCCGGAATGGGCATGGGTCTGGCGAGGTGCACTGTCCTCTCGGACCTTTATCCGCGACGAACTCAGGCCCCCGATCGGAATCGATAAGCCCGTATTTCGCGACCTCGATGTGCTCGCACGCAATTTCGTCGCGGATTGGGTCTGGTTTGCGGCGGAGCGGCGCGAGGACATCGCCGTCGAAAGCGAGCGCTACGCGCGCTACGGCTACACGGTGTCTACGGCCAACGTGCGTTCCGCGAGGCTCCACCGCATGCGCGCCGACGCCGGGGAGGGAACGCCGCTCATCCACAGCACGCTCGGGCAGGATGAGCTGTGGGTGAAGGACCTCATTCTCGCTACCTGGGCCAATGAATCCGTGATTCGTGACTAATCGAATCTCCGCCGGCGCCAGCGCCGCAGCATCAGGAACCCGCCGAGCATGCCGCCGAGATGGGCAAAATGGGCGACGCCGGCCTGCGTGCCGGTGACGCCCAGGTAGAGCTCGATTGCGGCGTAGACGATCACGAACATCCGCGCCGGCATCGGAATCGGCGGGAAGATCAGCATGACGATGCGGCGCGGAAAGAACATCCCGTAGGCGAGCAGCAGGCCGAACACGCCGCCCGAGGCGCCCACCGTGGGGTAGGGCGGTCCCGAGGCCAGCGCCGACATCACCAGCTGGGCGAGGGCCGCCGAAAGCACCGAGACGAAGTAGTAGGTGAAATAGCGCTGGGTTCCCAGCACCCGTTCGACCTCCGACCCGAACATGAAGAGCCCCAGCATGTTGACGAAAAGATGCAGCCCGTTGCCGTGCAGGAAGCTGTAGGTCACGAGTTGCCAGGGAAGGAAGCCGGCGGGAGCCTCGGGGCCCGTGTAGGCGGGCGCGCCGAACGGCCACAGCGCGAACAGAATGATGAGCGAGTCGTCCGCGAAGGCCTGGGCGATGAACACCGCGATATTCGCGATGAGGAGCGCGCGCGTGACCGGTGGAACAGCGGCGAACATGGCGTATCCGGCCGGTCAGGCCGATTCACGACCGGCGTTGTGGATGGGGCGCATCGCGGCCGATGATATCGCAAAACGGCCGCGAATCTTGTGCTCGGTTCTCGCGCCCGGCAGCGTCGACGCGCCCGCGCGGCGCCAGACGGAGCCCGGAATCCCGGGGCATAGTATGATGGATGGATCGTTGCTGTTGCCGGGGGGACGGTAATCATGGCCGAGAGAAGCGAGCCGGTGCTGGACATACCCGCGGACGATTTCACGCTGGGCGCTGGCGCGGAGCTGGAGTACGCGGGCTTCTGGAGCCGCGTCGCGGCGCTGATCGTCGACAACGCGATCATCACGGTCGTCGGCGTCGCACTGTTGATTGCCGCGGCATCCGTCGGCGCCGAAGCCGTGGCGGTCGCCAATTTCGCGCTATTCCTCATCGCGCTCCTCTACTGGCCGCTGATGGAGTGCTCGGAGCGGCAGGCGACCTTCGGCAAGCAGCTGCTCGGCATCCAGGTGACCGATGCGAACGGCGCGCGGCTCACCTTCGTGCGCTCGCTGTTGCGGAACCTCGCGAAGATCATCTCGTCGCTGCCGTTCGGCCTGGGCTTCCTGCTCGCGGCGTTCACGGCGAGGCGGCAGGCCCTGCACGACATCATCACGAAGTGCCTGGTGGTGCGATCGGGACCGTCGAGCTTCACGAAGGCGGTTGTCGCCGTCGTCCTCGCTCTGCTGATCTCGATCGGGGGTGGCTATTACTATTTCACCGAGGTGTATATGCCTCAGATCGCCGAGGAAATGGGCCGGCAGATGGGGAAAGGGATGAAGCAGGTGCAGAAACCCGTCCCTGCCGCCAAGCCGGCGCCCGTCCAGCCGCCGGTGACGAAAGCGCCGCCGCCCGCTCCCCAGCCCGCGCCGGCAACGGCGGTGCCCGGTGCCCCGAAGCCGATGACACCGCAGGAGATCGCCGATTTCGAGAAGAAGATGGGCGAGGCGAAGCGCGAGCCCGAGAAGGTCGCGGCGGCCAAGCCGCCCGCACCGGCACCGCAGCAGAAGCCCGCGGTGGCAGAGGTGAAGCCGGAGCCCAAGCCAGCCGCCGTGGCCGTCGCAAAACCGAAACCAGTGCCCGTACCGGCCGCGGAGCCGCCGACGGCCCTGGTTTCGGAACCGCCCGCGCCCGAGCGTCCCGCCGCGCCGCGCGCACCGGCAGTGCCCGCGGTGACGGCTATCGCCCCGTTAACCGGGGTTGTGCGAACGCCCAAGTTCAACGACGTGATGACCGCCGTGATGTACCTCGATACCGCGGCCGCGGCGGAGCTGCTCGAGCTGGGCTGGTGGGTGGATCGGCCGGATTCGAACCGGGTGACGCCGCTCATGGCCGCAGCCTGGCTCGGCGATCTTGCGATGACGCAGCTCCTCATCAAAGGCGGAGCGGATCCGACCCTGCGCAGCCCCGGCGGCTCGGTGCTGGATTACGCGGACCGGGGCGGGAATCCTCAAGTCATTGAGCTGCTGAAGCGGAGCGGCGCGCGCTAGTCGAGTTCCCGATGAGCGGCGCGGCCCGCGTTCCCGGGAGCGGCTGGTATTTCCTCGCGGGCGCCCTGGCGCTCGGCGGGGTTTTCGCAGCCGCCGGCATGGTCGCGTGGCTCGTGGTGACGTGGGAGGAGAGCGCGCAGTTCGTCGCTCCGGGCCGCCATGCGCTGACGCTCAAGCCCGGGAATTACGTGGTGTGGAACGACCACCTCACGGTCTTCGAGGGGCGCAGCTACCGTTCCTCCAAGGCGCTACCCGACGGCATGCAGGTCACGGTCGCCGGCAGCGGCGGCGCCGTGACCCTGCGGCGCGCTTCAGGCGCGAGTTACAAAGGCTCGAACACCGAGCGGGTCGCGGTCATGCAGTTCGACATCGCTCAGCCGGGGAGCTACGAGATCGCGGTGCTGGGTGACTTTCAGCCGAGGATATTTTCGGTCGGGCCGGATCACATCGGCGCAGTGCTCTGGACGGTCTTCGGCGCCATCGCAGCCCTCTTCGTGGGTTGGGGGGCGGGCATCGGGATCGCGGCCTGGGCCTTCATCCGGCGCGAGCAGGCGCGGGAGGCGGCGCCGCGCGCCGCGCAGGCGACGGCCACGCCGCACGATCCGCGCGACACGGCGCTGAGGCAGCTCACCATGATCGTCTACGTGCTCCAGATCGCGAGCGTCGTCGTCGGCATCACGCTGATCGCGGCCGTGATCATCAATTACCTCAAGCGCGGGGATGTCGAGGGCACCTGGCTGGAATCCCACTTCCGCTGGCAGATCCGCACCTTCTGGTACGGCCTGCTGTGGTTCGGCGTGGGTCTCGCGCTGCTCGTTGTCATCGTCGGCTTCTTCGTCCTGATGGCGGCTGCGATGTGGGTGCTCTACCGCGCGATCAAGGGCTGGCTCGAGCTCGAGGAGCGCAGGCCGATGTACGCGTGAGACGGGGCTTGCGCACTCCGACGAGCATCCGCTATCGTGCCGGGGTGCCGAAGCTCAGACCTAAAACGGGAATGCGAAAGGGCCTCACCGCGTACGGCGACGAGGAATTCTCGCTCTTTCTGCGCAAGGCCTTCATCAAGGCGATGGGCTATTCCGACGACGCGCTCGAGCGGCCCATCGTCGGCGTCACCAACACCTTCAGCGGCTTCAACGCCTGTCACCGCACCGTGCCCGAGCTGATCGAGGCGGTGAAGCGCGGCGTCATGCTCGCCGGGGGCCTGCCGGTCGAGTTCCCGACGATCACGCTCCACGAGTCGTTCGCGTACCCGACCAGCATGTATCTGCGCAACCTGATGGCGATGGACGCCGAGGAGATGATCCGCGCGCAGCCGCTCGACGCGGTCGTGCTGATCGGCGGCTGCGACAAGACGGTGCCCGCGCTCCTGATGGGCGCGGCGAGCGCCAACGTGCCGGCGATCCTGATGGTGACCGGGCCGATGATCACGGGCGACCACAAGGGCGAGCGGCTCGGCGCCTGCACCGACTGCCGTCGCTACTGGGGCAGGTTCCGCGCGGGCGAAGTCGGCGAGCAGGAGATCAACGCGGTCAACGCCCAGCTCTGTCCATCCGCCGGCACCTGCATGGTCATGGGCACGGCATCCACCATGGCGCTGTGCTCGGAAGCGCTCGGCATGATGCTGCCGGGCGGCGCGTGCATCCCGGCGGTGATGGCCGAGCGCCTGAGGAACGCCGAGGCGACCGGCACGCGCGCGGTGGCGCTCGCGAAGGAACGGCTCACGCCTGACCGGATCATGACGCCGGCGGCGTTCGAGAACGCGTTGAGAATGCTGCTCGCGATCGGGGGCTCGACCAACGGCATCGTGCACCTCGCCGCGGTCGCCGGGCGGCTCGGCATCGCGGTGGACCTCCAGGGTTTCGACCGGATGGGACGCAAGACTCCGGTGCTCGTGGATCTCAAGCCGACGGGGCAACACTATATGGAAGACCTCTACAAGGCGGGCGGCGCGGCGGCGATCCTGCGGGAGCTGAAGCCGCTGCTCCATCTCGATGCGCTGACCGTGAGCGGCAGGACGCTGGGAGATGACATCGCCGCCGCACCGCCGGCGTTCCCGCAGAAGGTGGTGCGCCCCGTCAAGAACCCGATCTTCAAGGAAGGCGGGATCGCATTCCTGCGCGGCAACCTGGCTCCGGATGGCGCCATCATCAAGCAGTCGGCGATGGACCCGAAGCTCGCGCGTCACGAAGGCCGCGCGGTGGTGTTCGAGTCGCTGGAGGACCTGGCGAACCGCATCGATGACCCGAAACTCGACGTCGCGGGCGGCGACGTGCTGGTGCTGAAGAGCGCGGGACCCAAAGGCGCGCCCGGCATGCCCGAGGCAGGCTACATCCCGATCCCGAAGAAGCTCGCGCAGAAGGGCGTGAAGGACATGGTGCGGATTTCGGACGCCCGCATGAGCGGGACGGCCTTCGGCTCGATCGTCCTGCACGTGACGCCGGAATCGGCAGCGGGCGGGCCGCTCGCGCTGGTCGAGAATGGCGACCGCATCCGGCTCGATGTGCCGGCGCGCAAGCTCGAACTGAAGGTGAGCGCGGCCGAGCTTGCGCGGCGGCGCAAGGTCTGGCGCGCGCCAGCGCCGCGGCCCGAAGACCGCCGCGGCTACCGCAAACTCTTCCTCGGGTCGGTCACCCAGGCCGACCGCGGCTGCGACTTCGATTTCTGCATGCCGGACGCGAAAACTCGCGTGCCGCGGCCCAGGAATTGAAGTAGTGGCGAACTGACGACTGACTATAGTTTCCTCCGTGACGGCCGAGCTGGATGTCCTGCAGGATGCCGTGATGCGCCTCGAGCGCGCCGGCATACCCTACATGCTTACCGGCTCGATCGCGTTGAGCTACTACGCCCAGCCGCGCATGACGCGCGATATTGACCTCGTCGTCGAGCTGTCCGGGCGCGATGCCAAATCGGTGGCGGCGCTGTTCTCACCGGACTACTACGTAGCCGAGGCCGACATCGGACGCGCCATGGCGACGCAGGGTATGTTCAACGTCCTGCACCTGGAGAAGGTGGTCAAGCTTGACCTCATCGTGCGCAAGGACTCGGCCTACCGGATCCACGAATTCGGGCGCCGGCAGCGCATCCGGCTGCCCGGCTTCGAGGCGTGGATCGCGAGCCGGGAGGACCTGATCCTCTCCAAGCTCGTGTGGGCGAAAGACGCCTCGTCGGAGGTCCAGCTGCGCGACGTGCGCGCGCTGCTTGCGGGCGGAGCGGACCGGACGTATCTTCAGCGCTGGGCGGCCGAGTTGTCCGTAGCGGAATTGCTCAAAAGGACCTTGAGTGCAGGACACGACCGTTGAATTCCGCAGCCTCGTGGAAGAACGCTTCGCGGCGATGACTCCGCAGGAGCGTGTTCGCGCGTGCACGGAGATGTTCGATACCGCACGAATCCTGGCGGAGGCTTCCTTTCCCGAGGATCTCGATCCCGCGGAGCGGCGGTTCTTGCTATGCGAACGGCTTTACGGTGATCTGGCCGCCCGTGCTTTCTCTCGCCGCTGAGGCGCGACGCCTCACGCGGTCGCCTCCAGGTCGGCGGCGACCTGCTCCGCCCAGGCGCGGATAAGCTTCCAGTCGCGATGATCCCCGCTCAACGCCGGCAGGCCCTTGCTGCCGTCGTAGCGAAAGGTGAGCGTCCAGGCTTCTTCTGGATTGAGCGCAGCCACATCCACTTTGCCGGCAAAGATCCCGATCCGGCGAAACGAGACCGCGCGGGACAGCAGGTTGGGGAGGTAGTTATTGGTCACGTAGGCAAAGCCGTCGGACTCGATCGCGCGCAGGCAGGTGAGCCACAGGTAGACGGGCTTGTCGGCCAGCGCTCTGCCTGACCGCCGAACAAAAGTCGCCATCTCGGGGAGCCAAAGGCCATGGTGGATGGCGGACCCCAGCGCGTACGCGTCGTATCCCGCGAGAGACTGAATGGAACCGACCGCCGCGACGGTGGTGTCAATGCTGCGCTTCTGCCAAGCATCGGCGATGAAATGGGCCACCTCGGCGGTCGAGCCGTGAGCGCTCGCATAAAGCGTCAGGACACGCATGGGCCGAGTCTACAACCGATTTCTTGCGTCACAACAAGCGGCGCACGCAAAAGACTTGCGGGCGCCGCGCTTGTTCGTGCTAGCATTCTTGCCCGGTTGGCAAAGAAGAAACGCCTGCGGGCTGTGCCGCCGCAGCGCAACAAGCCTTGGCAGCAGGAAGTCGTTACCCCTACGGGAGGAGGCACTCAGATGTCGCGGTGCGAATGGCTGCGGGTCGCCGAAGGTCCCTCGGGCCGGGCTGTCACGCGGCAGTATCACGCATCTCATCTCCAATAAAGATTAATCAGGTGCGCTAAACGAATTCGGCGAGGAAACCCCCATGGCTGCTATCAATGAACGCATCATGAGATCGGTGTTGGCACTGGCGACGGTCGTTTTAGCCGCTGCAGTTGCGGCCACCGCGCATGCCCAGGCGCCGATCCGGATCGGCGCGTCTCTGTCTCAGACGGGCTCGTTTGCCAACCTGGGCCAGAACCAGCTCCGCGGCGTTCAGCTCTGCATCAAGCATGCGAACGAGAAGGGCGGCGTGTTGGGGCGCAAGCTCGAGCTCGTTTTCGAGGACGACCAGTCGCAGGCGCCGGTGGCGGTACGGATCTACGAGAAGCTGATCACGCAGGATAAGGTCGACGCGATCCTCGGCCCCTACTCTTCGCCGATCACCGAGGCTGTTGCAAATGTCAGCGAGAAGTACCGCATGCCCATGATCGCCCCCAATGCCGCCACCACCTCCATCTTCAGGAAGGGCCGCAAGTTCGTGTTCATGGTGCATTCGGCGGCCGAGGTGTACCTCGAGGGGCTGATCGACATCGCTGCCAAACGGGGACTCAAGACCGTCGCAGTGCTCAACGAGGACACGCTGTTTCCCAAGGCGACCGCTCAGGGGACCGTCGAGCTGGCGAAGAAGAGAGGGCTCCAGGTGGTTCTTGCAGAGTCCTATCCGAAGGGCACCACCGATTTCAGTCCGTTCCTGCGCAAGGTCGCCGCGGCGAAGCCGGATGTCGTTGCAGCGGCGACCTACTTCGATGACGCCGTCGCCATTACGCGCGGGCTCAAGGCGCTTGATATCAACCCCAAGCTGTTCGGCGTGACCGTGGGGGGCGATGTGCCCAAGTTCTACGAGATCCTCGGGCGTGACGCCGAATTGGTCTACGGCGGATCCCAGTGGCTGGCAGAACTGGTAACGCTGCGCGCTGGCGGCCTGATACCCATCGCCCGGCAGTACCCCGGCGCCGCAGAGTTCGTCGAGGCGTATCGTAAGGAATATCCAGGCGCCGGCCTTTCCTACCACTCGGCCGCAGGCTACGGCGCCTGCCAACTCTTCCTGGAGGCCGTCAAACGGGCCGGGTCATTGGACGGCGGGCGGATCCGGGACGCCCTCCTGAAATTCGATACCCATACTTCTTACGGTGCGTTCAAGGTGGACGAGGGCGGGTTCCAGACGGCTCACAAGATGGTGCTGTTCCAGTGGCAGGACGGCAAGAAAGTGATCGTGTGGCCTGAGGAGCTTGCCGCCGACCGGCCGCGATTTCCGACGCCAGCGTGGAATCAGCGAAAGTAGATCGTTCGGATTTCTTGATCGGGGAGGAGCCTTGAAACGACGCAAGTTCATCGCCGGCGCGGGTGCAGCGGTCGCAGGCGCCGCCGGAATTGTGCATGCACCGGCTG
The DNA here is from genome assembly GCA_036398235.1 of Burkholderiales bacterium. GTDB lineage: Bacteria > Pseudomonadota > Gammaproteobacteria > Burkholderiales > SG8-41 > SG8-41. The sequence continues at coordinate 2,978 of DASWHI010000232.1, read as the reverse complement.
TCATCGCGCAGCAGAAGTACCGCTGGCGCATGCCTACTACCTGGACTCCCGCGCTGGATGTGATGCAGGGATCGGCCCAGCGGCTCGCCAAGATGGTGGGTGAGATGAGCGGTGGCCGACTGACCATCGAAGTGTCTCCGGCCGGCCAGATCGTGCCGCCGCTCGGCGTCTTCGACGCCTGCTCCCAGGGCACGGTCGAAGCGTTCATGGGCGCGTCGTACTACTGGGTCGCGAAGGACCCGGCGGTGCAGTGGTTCTGCAGCGTTCCGTTCGGCATGAACCCCGGAGGCATGGCGAGCTGGTACTACCATGGCGGCGGACTCCAGCTGTGGGAAGAGACCTACGCCGCGTTCAACCTGGTGCCGCGCCCGGGCCCGGCAACCGGCCCGCAGATGGCCGGATGGTTCAAGAAGCAGATCAAGACGCTCTCCGATTACAAGGGACTCAAGATGCGCATTCCCGGCCTGGGTGGCCGGGTCGTCGAGCGGGCGGGCGGGACCGTGGTCCTGACACCTGGCGGCGAGATCTACGGCGCCCTGGAGCGGGGTGTGATCGATGCGACCGAGTGGGTCGGCCCGCACGATGACATGCAGCTCGGGCTCCATCGGGCGGCGCCTTTTTACTACTATCCCGGCTGGCACGAGCCCGCCACCACGCTCGAGTTCGCGTTCAACAAGAAGGCCTATGACTCGCTTCCGGCCGATTTGAGGCGGATGCTCGATTTCGCCGTAGCCTCGGTTTCGGTGATCGGCCTGTCCGAATATGAAGCCAAGAACGCCATCGCTCTGGAACGGCTCAGAAGCGAGTTCAAGGGCAAGATCCAGTTGTTGCCGCTGCCGGCGGCGGTGCTGCGGGACCTCAAGAAGCTAGCGGCGGGTGTCGTCCGGGAAGAGGGCGAGAAGAGCCCGATGGCCAGGAAGGTGTACGCGTCCTTCACGAATTTCCAGAGGCGTCTCAGCGGATGGCGCCAGGTCTCGGAGGCGGCGTTCCACCAGCTCGTCGCCGTATGAAGGCGCTACACGCCCGGATCCTGCTCGCGACGGCCCTCGCGCTCCTCGCGACCTCGGTTGAGGCCGCGGAGGGGCGCCGCCAGTATCGCATCGGGGTCCTCAACGAAGCCTGGGCCGCGAATCACCCGACGGTCGAAGGCTTGCGGACCGGGCTGCGCGAGCTCGGCTTCGAGGAAGGCCGTGACGTCGTGTTCGACATCCGCTTCACCCAGGGCAAGCCGGAAGCGACCCCGGCCGCCGCCGAGGCGCTCGTCAAGGCGGGCGTCGACCTGATCTTCACGAGCAATGAATCCGCGACGCGGGCCGCGAAGAACGCCACGCAGATGATCCCGATCGTCTTCACGCTGGTGGGAGATCCGGTGATCTCGGGAATCGTCAAGACGGTCGCGAAGCCGGGGGAAAACATCACGGGGGTCTCGAGCCTCACGACGGAGCTTGCCGCGAAGCGGCTGGAGATCCTGACGATCCTCGCCCCGAAGGTCCGCCGCGTCTGGGCGATCCACTACGGCGATGATCCTTCGTCCATCGCGGCGATCTGGAGCGCCGAGGCGGCCGCAAAGCAGCTCAAGGTCGAGATTGTGTCGCGGCCGGTGTATAACGCGCAGCAGCTCGAGCACGCAGTCAAGAGCGTCCGGCCGGGCGACGCGCTGCTCCCTCCGGAGGTCGGGACGCTCGATGTCCCGGCCGCTCTGCTCGAGCTGTCCATCTCGTCCCGTATCCCGGCCGTGTTTGCGACCTCGCTGTGGGTCGGTCACGGGGGCCTCGTGTCGTACGGGTCGGATTACCACGCCGAGGGCGTGCAGGCGGCGCGGCTGGTCGCGAAGATCCTGCGGGGAGCGCGGCCCGGGGACCTTCCCGTGGAAGGCGCGGACAAGATTGACCTCGCGGTGAATCTCAAGACCGCGTCCGCCCTGGGCGTGGCGGTGCCCAGGAAGATCATACTGCGCGCGGACACGATACGGCGATGACGGGCGCGCGACCACAAGGGACGCTGTTCTGGAAGTACGTCGTTTTCCTGGTCGGCCTGGTGGGCGGCTTGCTGATCGCGAGCGGTCTCGTCGAGCTGTACTTCTCCTACCAGGAAGCCAAGCTTGCGCTGGTCCGTCTCGAGCGCGAGAAGGCCCTGGTCGCGGCCGAGCGCATCGAGAGTTTCGTCAAGGACATCGAGCGGCAGCTGCGGGCGACCACGTACGCCGCCTCCGACGACCCGGCGGTGGCGCCTTCCGCACGCAAGGGTGGCGGGTTCCGCGAGACGCTGGCGGGCGCCCTCATCGAGCAACGCGAGCTCGATTTCCTGCGCTTCCTCCGCAGCGTGCCGGCGGCGCGGGACGTCCGGCACCTGGACATTGCGGGCAAGGAGCAGCTCCGGGTGTCGCGTTTTGCGCTGGACGCGGTCGGCAGCGGCGAGGACTTCTCGCGGTCAGCGGCTTTTCTCGAGGCGAAGAAATCCGGGAAGTCGTATTTCAGCCCGGTGTATTTTCACAACGACTCCGAGCCCTACATGACCATCGCCGTGCCTTCCGGCGAGTACGCCGTGGAGGTGACGGTTGCCGAGGTCAGCCTGAAGGCGATCTGGGACGTGGTCTCCCGCATCCGCGTCGGACAGCTGGGCCACGCGTACGTAGTGGACGCGCGCGGCAACCTGATCGCGCACCCGGACGTGAGCCTCGTGCTCCAGAAGCGCGATCTGTCCGACCTCGCGCAGGTCCGGGAAGCGCGCGCGGAGAGCAAGGTGTCTGACGCCGATGAGACCCGGGTGATGATTGCCCGGGGACTCGACGGCGGTCAGGTCCTTGCAGCGCACGCTCCGATCAATCCGCTTCAGTGGATCGTGTTCGTGGAGCAGCCGCTCGCCGAGGCCTTTGCGCCGCTCCAGGCATCGGTTCTTCGCGGCGCGATCATCCTGGTCCTGGGCCTCGCGCTCGCCGTTCTGGCGAGCGTTGTCCTCGCGCGCCGCATGGTCGCGCC
>DASWHI010000231.1:0-3383 GCA_036398235.1 Burkholderiales bacterium | reverse complement strand
CTGCAGAGCGGCGGCAGCACCTTCCGCGCGATGCCGCGCGCGACGAGCAGGGTTTCCATGGTGTTGCAGGTGCCGAGCCGCTGCGTCTTTGCGTTGTCGGCGATGCGGATCGCCATCCTGGGATCCGCCCTGTCATCGATGTAGGTATGGCACACGCCGTGGAGGTGCTTGATCATGGGGATGCGCGACTCGCGCATCAGGCGCTCGATCAGGCTCTTGCCCCCGCGCGGCACGATCACGTCCACGGTGTCCCGCATCGTGATGAGCTCGCCCACCGCGGCGCGGTCGGTGATCTCGATCACCTGCACGACATCTTCCGGCAGTCCGGCGCTCTTCAATCCCGCGTGCACGCAGGCGGCGATCGCCTGGTTGGAATGAATTGCTTCCGAGCCGCCGCGCAGGATTGCGGCGTTGCCAGACTTGATGCACAGGCCCGCCGCGTCCGCCGTCACGTTGGGACGGGACTCGTAGATGATGGCGACCACGCCGAGCGGCACCCGCATCTGGCCGACCCGGATGCCGGAAGGACGTTTCCTCAACGCGGTCATGCGGCCGATCGGATCGGGCAGGGCGGTGATCTGCCGCAGGCCGTCGGCCATCGCCGCGATTCCCTTCGCCGTCAGCGTCAGGCGGTCGATCATCGCGGAGTCGAGCTTGTTCCGCTTCGCCTCCTCGACGTCGCGCGCGTTGGCCTCGAGCAGGCGTCTTGCGTCGCGCTCGATCGCCGCGGCCATCTCCTTCAGCGCGCGGTTCTTGGTCGCGGTATCGGCCCTGGCGATCGAGCGCGACGCCGCGCGCGCGCGCCGGCCGACGCCGTGTATGTAAGTCTGGACATCCATCGGAAACTCCGCCGACAGGCGGAGCGGGTCAGAACAAAACGGGCTGATTCCGTTCCGCCGCCCTCGCGGCAGCGGCCATTTTACCCCGTTTCGGCAAGGACTTGGCCGGGGCGCCGGCGGCAAATCGCAGGGCGAGCTGCAGCAGCTCGTCCCACACGTCGCCGCGGATCAGGCCCTTAACCATGCGGTCGGTTCGCGCCGCGTGCGCCGCCGCCGCCTCGACCTGCTCCTTCGTGAAGCGGCGGCAATTCTGCTGCATGAGGCTCTGGTGGGAGCCGCCCCACACCCTGGCGTCGCGCCACAGCTGCGGCGGTGTCCGGCCGGAAGCCATGCCGTCGAGCACGCGCCCGATGATGCGGATTTCCTCGGCAATCGCCCACAGCGCCAGGGGCGGCGCGACACCTTCGCCCCTCAGCCCGTCCATCATGCGCGAGAGGTGCAGCACGTCGCCTTCGAGCATCGCCTCGCCGAGGCCGAACACGTCGTAGCGCGTGACGTCGAGCACGGCATCGCGCGCCTGTTCGTAGTTGATCCCGCCCGCCGGGTAGAGCAACGCGAGCTTCTGGACTTCCTGGTGCGCCGCGAGGAGGTTCCCCTCGACGCGGTCGGCGATGAACTCCAGGGTCTCCGGGACCGCTTCCTGGCCCTGCGCGCGCAGCCGCCCGGCGAGCCATTCCGGCAACGCCTTGCGCGTGACCGATTTCGCTTCGATGACGAGGCCGGCGCGCTCGAGGGCGTCGAACCAGCCCGCCTTCTGCGCGCGCCAATCCACTCCCGGCAGGACGACGAGCGTTACAGTGTCCGGCGGCAGGCGCTCGCAATGGCGCTGCAACGCTTCGGACCCCTCCGTCCCCGGCTTGCCGGCGGGAACGCGGAGCTCGAGGATGCGCCGCGCGGCGAACAGCGACTGCGAGTTGCCGGCAAAAGCGAGCTCGTTCCACTTGAAGCCCGCGTCGGCGGTAAGCACCTGCCGCTCGGAGTAGCCCTCGGCGCGTGCCCGGGCGCGGATGCGGTCGGACGCCTCGAGGACGAGCAGTGTTTCGTCGCCGAAGACGGTATAGAGGGCTTTCAGCTCGCGGGCGAGGTGTTGCTGCAACTGCTCGGTCGTTATTCGCATGGATCTTCCGGTCCTTCAGGACTGCAACTTTGCCGCTTGCAGGCGCCGCACCAGCTGGCTCACGGCGTCAGTGCGCATGTCGCGGTAGAGCAGCGCCTCCTCCGATTCCGTGGCCAGCACCTGACTGTCGTTGTAGGTATAGTCGCGTCGCAGCACGATCTCGCTCGCCGGGATGTGCTCGCGGTTCTTGCTGTCGGTCAACCGGAACGACACGCGGTAGCGCAGTTGGTATTCGCTCACGCGGCCGCCGCCGGAGAGCGAGAGGATCTGCTTCTCCTGCAGCTCGCTCAAGATCTGCAGGATGACCTCGGCCTGTTCCGGCCGCTCGGTGATCCGGGCGCCGCTGCCAGAGACCACGGCGCGCTTCAACTGGATGGCGAACACGGAGGTTGACGCTGCCTGCACGTACATCGAATTGAAGGGCAGAGCGGCAGTGCCGCGGAGCTGGAAGCCGCACGCGGCGACGAGCAGCGTCGCCGCGAGAAGGATGAGGGATGAAGGGTGAGCCGGGAATTCGATGAACGTGCCTGCGCACGTTCGAGCCGGCGAACGCCCGACGCGATGCAGCGCGGCGGGACGGGGTCTCCGACCAAGGATGACCCGCAATCGGCTCACGCTCATGTCGCGCATGCTACACCACCACGTTCACCAGTCTGCCGGGGACCACGACGATCTTCTTGATCGCCTGGCCGCTGACGTGCCTTTGCACCGCGGGATCCGCGAGCACGATGGTCTCGATCGCCTTCGAGTCGGCGTCGCGCGGCACGCGCACGTCGCCGCGCTTCCTGCCGTTTACCTGCACCACCAGCTCGATCTCGTCCTCGATCATGGCCGCGGGATCATGTTCCGGCCAGGATGCCGTCAGTACATCCTCCCCGAACTTGAGCTCGCGCCACAGGTAATGCGAGATGTGCGGCGTGATCGGGGAGAGCAGTCGCAGCAGGATGCCCAACCCTTCGCGCACGACAGAGCGGCTGGCGGGTTCCTCCGCCGGCGCGCGATCGAGCGCGTTCAGGATCTTCATGGCCGCCGAAGCGACCGTGTTGAACTGGTGCCGGCCGATGTCGTAGTTCGCCTGTTTCAGCACAGCGTGCACTTCACGTCGTGTGGCCGCGAGCCCGGCGGACAGCGTCGCGTCGCCCGGTGGCGCGGAGGTTGCCGTGCCGGTTCTGCCGAAACCCCAGGCGAACGTCCACAGCCGGCGCAGGAAGCGCGCCGCCCCCTCCACCCCGGCGTCGCTCCATACCAGCGTGTCCTCCGGGGGCGAAGTGAACATCATGAAGAAGCGCGCGATGTCGGCGCCGTAGCGGTCGATCAGCTCCTGGGGATCGACGCCGTTGTTCTTCGACTTGGACATGGTGCCGATGCCGCCGGCTTCGACCGGCTGGCCGTCGGCCTTGAGGATGGCGCCGCCCTCCGCGCGGGTC
>DASWHI010000230.1:0-2363 GCA_036398235.1 Burkholderiales bacterium | reverse complement strand
GGCCTCGCGCGCCGCATCGAGCAGGTCGCGGTCGGATTCGAGATCGGCGAAGCGCAGCAGCGGCTCCCCGCTCTGCCGCGCGCCGAGTAGCTCGCCTGGCCCGCGCAGCCGCAGATCGTGGCGGGCGATCTCGAAACCGTCGCGGTGCTCGAAGATAATCTTCAACCGCTCGCGGGCGGCGGGCGTCAGCGGATTCGCGTAGAGCAGGATGCAGACCGCCTCGTCCGCCCCGCGTCCGACCCGGCCGCGCAGCTGGTGCAGCTGAGCGAGCCCCATGCGCTCGGCGTGCTCGATCACCATCAGCGTCGCGTTGGGCACGTCCACGCCCACCTCGATCACCGTGGTGGCGACCAGCAGCTGGATCGCGCCGCGATGGAAGGCGTCCATGACTCGCGCCTTCTCCTTCATCTTGAGGCGCCCGTGGACGAGTCCCAGCTTCAGCTCGGGGAACGTCGTCGTGAGCGCAGCGTGCGTTTCGAGCGCCGTCTTCAGCTGGAGCTGCTCGGATTCCTCGATGAGCGGGCACACCCAGTAGGCCTGGCTCCCCGCCATGCAGGCGTCGCGCACCCGTCGGATCACTTCCGCGCGGCGCGCTTCGGAAACGAGACGGGTCCGGACCGGCGTCCGGCCGGGAGGCAACTGGTCGATGGTGGAGACGTCGAGATCGGCGTAGAAGCTCATCGCCAGCGTGCGCGGGATGGGCGTCGCGCTCATCATCAGCTGGTGCGGCTGCGCGCCCCGGTTGGGACGCGAGCCCTTCATCCGGAGCGCCAGGCGCTGGTGCACGCCGAAACGGTGCTGCTCATCCACGACGGCGAGCGCGAGATTGGCGAACTCGACCTCCTCCTCGATCAGCGCGTGGGTGCCGACCGCGATCCCCGCCTCGCCCTTCGCCACCGCGGCCAGCGCCGCGCGCTTGTCGCGGCGGACGAGTCCGCCGGACAGCCATGTCACCTTCACCGCGAGCGGCGCGAGCCATCCCGCGAACTTGCGATAGTGCTGCTCGGACAGGATCTCCGTCGGCGCCATGACCGCAACCTGGTAGCCGTTCTCGACGCATTGCAATGCCGCAAGGGCGGCCACGATCGTCTTGCCGCTGCCGACGTCGCCCTGGAGCAGCCGCTGCATCGGGTAGGGCTGCGCGAGGTCGTGCCGGATCTCGGCCAGCGCCCGGTTTTGCGCCGCGGTGAGCTTGAAAGGCAGCCGCGCCAAAAGCGCCTGTGCGAGCCTGCCGCGCGGCCTGAGTGCGGGCGCGCCGGCGCTCTTGCGCCGCTGGTAGTGCAAGCGCATCGAGAGCTGCTGCGCCAGCAGCTCGTCGAATTTCATCCTGCGCCAGGCGGGATGGCGGCGCTGCTGGAGCGCGTCCTGCGGGACCTGCGGCGAGGGATTGTGCAGCAGCATGACCGCCTCACGGAACGCCGGGAGCCCCAGCTCCGCCGCGAGCGCCGGCGGCAGGGTGTCCTCCAGATCGCAATCGGCGAGCGCGAGCGCGATCAGGCGCCGCAGGTCCTCCTGCCGCAGGCTCGCGGTCGTCGGGTACACCGGCGTCAACGCCTGCGCGACGGGCGCCTCGCCGTGCAGCACGCGGTAACGCGGGTGCGTCATCTCGGGCCCGAGGAATCCGTGGCGGATCTCGCCGAAGGCGCGCACGCGCGCGCCCGCGGCGAGGCTCTTCAGCTGGCTCGGGTAGAAGTTGAAGAAGCGCAGGGTCAGCACCCCGCTGCCGTCCTCGATGTGGCAGATGAGCTGGCGCCGCGGGCGGTACTTCACATCCGCCTCCACCACGGTGCCTTCGACCACGACCGGCTCGCCCGCCGGTGCTTCGTTCAACGCGTAGAGCCGCGTCTCGTCGTCGTAGCGCAGCGGGAGGTGCAGGACGAGATCGAACTTGGATGCGATCCCCAGCTTCGCCAGCTTGCCGAGCGTAGCTTGGCTCAACCCGGCAAGCGAGGATCGAGGATCGAGGATCGAGGATTGAGGGAATGCGCGGCTGGTCGGGCCAGCGGTCTCGGAATTCTTTCGGATTTGCGGTTTGATGCTCACGCCAGAACCCGCAGGGCGGGATTTAGATTACTCAGTCCTCAATCCTGTTTCCTCAATCCTGCAGTACCATGATGGCGTCCATCTCCACCAGCGCGCCGCGCGGCAGGCTCGCGATGCCGACCGCGGCGCGCGCGGGGTAGGGCGGCGAGAAATAGGCGGCCATGGTCTCGTTCACCAGAGCGAAGTGGCCGAGGTCGGTGAGATAGACGGTGAGCTTCACGACGTCCTTCAGGTCCCCGCCCGCCGCCTGCGCCACCGCCTGCAGGTTCTGGAATACGCGGTGGACCTGCGGGCCGATGCCCGCGACCACCTCCATCGTC
>DASWHI010000229.1:0-13698 GCA_036398235.1 Burkholderiales bacterium | reverse complement strand
CGTCGAGGAGCTTGTGCTCGAGGGCGTAGCGGATCAACTCAGCCTGATTGGTGAGGCCCATCTTATGCAGGATCCGGGTCTTGTGGGTGCTCACGGTCTTGACGGAAAGCGAAAGCTTCTTCGCGATCTCGCCCACCGTCTTGCCGCCGGCGATCATCTGCAACACCTGGAACTCGCGGTCGGAGAGCAGCGTATGGGGCGCGGCTTCGGCCCGCGGCGCGGCATCAAGCACGAGGCGTTCCGCGGTCTCCGGGCTGACGTAGGCGCCGCCGCCGGCAATTTTGCGGATCGCCGCAACCAGCTGTTCGGCGGCGGCCTCCTTCGTGAGGAAACCCGAGGCACCCGCCTTGAGCGCCCGCACGGCATATTGCTGCTCGCTGTGCATGGTGAGTATGAGTATGCGCAGCCTCGGTTTCTCGTCCTTCACCTGCTTGATCAGCTCGATTCCGCTCCTGCCGGGCATGGACATGTCGAGCACCGCCACGTCGTAATCCTGCCCGCGGACGCGCTCCATTACTTCCTGCCCGTTGGTCGCCTCCCCCGCAACCGTAATGTCGCCGGTGTCGGCGAGGATCTCCTTCAGGCCCGCACGCACAATGGCGTGATCGTCCGCGAGCAGCACCCGGATCACGCGCGCCCCCCCGCGCCACGGTACGGTTTCACCGGGACCCTGATCTCCACCACCGTGCCCCCCGCCGACGGGCTGTAGATGTCCGCGCCGCCGCCGAGCGTGCCGGCGCGCTCCTTGATGCCGAGGATGCCGAGGGACTTTCCGGTGCGGAGCCCGGCGTCGCTGATGCCGATGCCATTGTCACAGGTCGAGATCGTCAGCTCCTCGCCCTGGACGCGGATCGCCACCCGGACCTCGGTTGCCCGCGCGTGGCGCGCGACGTTGGTGAGCGCCTCCTGGACCATGCGGTAGACCGACGTCGTGAGCGGCTCTCTGAAATCGACTTCGCCGGCGTCCGCATCGAGGCCCACGACGATGCCGGTGCGCTGCGAGAACTCGTGCAACAGGTGCTCGATGGCGGGCACCAGCCCCAAGTCGTCGAGCATCGCGGGGCGCAGATCGTGCGCGATGCGGCGCACCGAGAGGACCGTGGAGTCCACGAGCCGCTTCATGCGATCGAATTTTTCCTGCATCCGGTTGTCTTCGGCCGGCAGGTGGCCGGCGAGCCACGACACGTCCATCTTCAGCGCCGTCAGCCACTGCGCCAGCTCGTCGTGCAGCTCGCGCGCGATGCGCACGCGCTCCGCCTCACGCACCTCGTGCATCTGCTGGTAGAGATCGCGCAGCTGGCGGTGCGAGCGCTCGATTTCCGCCGCCGCTTTCACGCGCGTCGAGATGTCGCGCAGGACCACGGTGAACAGCTCCTTGCCGCCGGATCTGGCATGTGAAATTGACGCCTCGATCGGGAATTCCTCGCCGTCCGCGCGCAGGCCGTAGAGCGCGACCTCGCCGCCCATGCGGCGCACGGTCGCGCCCGTCGCGCCGAAGCGTGTGACATGAGCGCGGTGCCCGGCACGGAAACGCTCCGGGATGAAGCGATCGAGCGGGCCGCCTACCGCGTCGGCCACCGAACACCGGAAGATCCGTTCCGCCGCCGCGTTGAACAGGACGACATGCTGGCGCTCGTCCACCGTGATGATGGCATCCATCGCCGACTGGACGATGGCGGATAGGCGCGATTCGTCCTTGCCGCGCGGCCCACGGGCATGAATCTTTCGAGTTGGTTTCCGGCGTGTCACGCCTGAAGTATACCCAAACACCCATGCGGATATTTCGCGCCGGGCGGGGCCGCACGGCAGCGGGATGCTCGCGCAGTTTCCGGCGGAAACGCAGGAGTCGCGGCCGCTGTGGTTGACGCAGATCAAGCCCAGCCGGAGCCGCCCGCGGGACAATGACTATGTGCAGGCTGCTCCCATGGAATCGTTCGAACGCGCGCCACTTCACGCGCGGGAGATAACCCTGCGCGGGAAAGTCGCGCACCTGAGCCGTCCCGAGAGCTATCCCGAGAAGCCCGCCGCGGTGGAGGTGGTGCAGACTCACATGTCCGTCGTGTTCCTGACCGGGCAGCACGCCTGGAAGCTCAAGAAACCGGTCCGCCACGACTTTCTCGATTTCAGCACGCTCGAAGCGCGCCGCGCAGATTGTGAAGAGGAGCTGCGCCTGAATCGACGCCTCGCGCCTGATGTTTATCTCGGGGTCGTGCCGCTGGCGGTCACGCCGCAAGGCGCGCTGCAGCTCGGGGGCGACGGCGTCCCCGTCGAGTGGCTCGTCAAGATGCGCCGGCTCCCCTCACAGTTGATGCTCTATGACGCAATACGCCACGGCAATGTCACCCGGCATGACATACGCCGCCTCACGCTGGTTCTCGCCGACTTTTACCGCCGCGCGGAGCCCGTCGCCCTGGACGCAGCGCAGTACCGGCAGCGGCTCGAGCGCGACATCCACGCGAACCGCGAGGGTCTGACGCCCCCCGAGTACTCGATGCCCGCCGGCCTGGTCCAATCCATCACGGCGCGGCAGCTGGCCGTTCTCGCCCGGGAAGCGCCGCTCTTCGACGCGCGCGTCGAAGAGCGGCGGATTGTCGAGGGCCACGGCGACCTGCGGCCGGAGCACATCTGTCTCGGGCCGGAGCCGCTGTTCATCGATTGCCTGGAATTCAACCGGGAATGGCGGCTGCTCGATCCCGCCGACGAGCTATCGTATCTCGCGATGGAATGCGAGTACGCGGGCGCCCCCTGGATCGGCGAGGTCGTTTTCGAAACCTACCGGGAAGCGACCGGGGACGATCCCCCGCTCGCGCTCGTGCGCTTCTACAAGGCGTACCGAGCAACAGTGCGTGCCAAGCTCTCGGCATGGCACCTCAAGGATCACCCCAACCCTACCGACCAGGGAAAATGGGTCGCGCGTGCGCAGCGCTACCTGGAGCTCGCCGACCGCTACGCCGCCGGCCGCTGAGATAATCGAACCGCCACGCCGTCGCGGCGGCCGGCGGGCGGAGCCGCGCGGCGATGACCGATACAGACTGCATCAGTTTCCTGCAAGCGGCGCTGCCCCGGCTCGGGCTGCGCTGGCCGGGTTTCCGCAAGGTGCGCCGGCTGGTCTGCAAGCGGCTCGCAAGAAGGCTGCGCGAGCTGAATCTGCCGGATCTGGCCGCCTACCGCTCCGTTCTCGAGACTCGCCCCGGGGAATGGGCAATACTCGACGGCTACTGCCGCATCCCCATTTCGCGCTTCTACCGCGATCGCGAAGTATTCGAGCATCTCGAGCACGGGGTGCTGCCAGTCCTTGCTGGAGCCGCCATTGCAGCGGGACGAAGCAAGCTCGCGTGCTGGAGCGCGTGCTGCGCTTCCGGCGAGGAGCCCTACTCGCTGGCGATCCTGTGGCGCCTCCGGCTGCAGCACCGTTTTCCCGGGCTCGGACTTCGCATCATCGCCACCGACATCGATGCGCAGGTGGTGCAGCGCGCGCGGACCGGCTGCTACCGGGCTAGCAGCCTCAAGGCGCTGCCGCCGCCGCTGCTTGCGGAAGCCTTCACGAGGCACGGAGAAGAGCTCTGCGTGCGCGACGAATTTCGCGCGGTCGAAATCTTCCAGGAAGACATCCGGCAGACGATGCCCGAGGGAGAATTCGACCTCATCCTCTGCCGCAACGCCGTCCTCACCTACTTCGAGCCGGCGCTGCAACACGCGGTCATGGGGCGGGTGGCTGCCCGGCTCCGCGCGGGCGGCGCGCTCGTGGTCGGCATCCACGAATCGCTTCCCAAAAACCTTCCGGGGTTCGAGCCCTGGCCCGGAGCCCGGGCCGTCTACCGCAAGCTCGCGCCCCTCGTCGCATAGTCCGTCAATTCGGGCACCGGCGGTGGCGGATATTCCGGCAATGGCGGAGGAATTTCCGGCATCGCTTCGGGTTGCGCTTCGGGAAGCAGCGGCGGAATTTCGGGCGGGGTTTCCGGTTCCAGCTCCGGGGGCGGCGGGGGAATCTCCGGTGCGGGGCGCGGAATAGCCCCGCCTCCGGCTGCAGCCGCCAGCGACACCCTCCGCTTGCTATTCATCGCAGCACCATGTTCCGTGCGCGCGGCACCGGCCCGCCGCGCGGTCAAACAGCACCGTTAATCGACCGTCACCGTGCGGCGCTTCGACTTCTCGACCTTGGGCAGCGTCAATTCATGCACGCCGGCTGCGGCGGCGCCCGCCTCTGCAGCCTGTCGAAAAAATACGACAAAACCGCGTCGCGCATCTTGATCCAAGTCAATGCACCCGGGCTTGGGCCGCCCATTCGAGCTCGATACGTCCGTCCGCCAGCAGCCGCACCCGGGTCCCGAAGCGGGCGCCTTCCCGATCGATTACCGCGCAGAGCCAGCGCGTTTCGGCCGCCGTGGCGCGCTGCACGCGAAAACGTTTCATCCGGGTCGCGACGAGCTCGAGCCGCAGGAGACGCCCGGTCCCGGGCTGCAGCTCCGGCAGGTACATGAACCCGAGCTCGCCGCGGAACTCCTGGTGGCCACGGATGCCTTCGTAGTCATTGATGAAGTCGCCGCAGCCGTAGAGGATCAGCCGCTCGCCGTAGATCTCGATACCCTTGGGATGGTGCGACGAGTGGCCGTGCACGAGGTCTACGCCCGCGGAATCGATAAGCGCCTGGGCGAAACGGCGTTCCTCGTCCGTGACGTTGTAGCCCCAGTTGCCGCCCCAGTGTATCGAGAGCACGACTGCGTCGCCTGGCCTCTTGACCGTCTCGACACGCCGCGCGATTCCCTCGACCGAGCGCTGCGAGAGATCGGCCAGGAAATCCACGCCCGGCCGGTCGGCAGTCGCCGCCCACTCCGGCGGCACTCCGCTGCTTGCCATGCCCACGGAGAACACCAGCACGCGGCCCTTTCCTGCGACTGGCAGCACAGCCGGCGCCTCTGCTGCGCCGCGGTTCCGCCCCGCGCCCGTGGTGTGCACGCCCGCGCGCTCCAGCGTCTCGAGCGTCTCGATCAACCCGGCGTCGCTCCAGTCGAGCACGTGGTTGTTCGCGATCGCGCAACAGTCGATGGCGGCGGCCGACAGGCACGCGACGTTGGCGGGATGCATGCGGTAGTTGATCCCTTTCGGGACCCACACGTCGCTCGCCGTGACCGCCGTTTCCAGGTTGACGATGCGGAGATCGGGCCGGAAGCGCTCGAGCTCGGCGAGCGCATCGCCCCAGATGTAGGACGCCTGCACGCGCCGTGGAATCGCCCCGTTCACGAATTCCGCCAACTCGACGTAATCCAGCGCGCTTTCCAGGTATCCCTCGTGAATCGCCGGGTCGCACGGTCGCGCCAGGATCTGGTCGATGCCCCGGCCGGTCATCACGTCGCCGCAGAGAAACAGCCCGATCGTATCCATCCAACGCACTCTAGCCCCGGGCGCTCTTCCCGCGGTTGATCCCGGTCAAACGGCGCGGGGCGGTCGGGGGTCTTGATCTGCATCAAGACATCGCTGGGACGAGTGGGGTCAACTATGGGTGAAGCAACCCGACCGCGAGGATTCAGATGAAACCCAAGACGCTCCCTCCCGGATTCAAGCGCCTGCGCCGGAATACGTTCATCCAGGAATTCGTGCACGACAGCTACAAGTCGTGGGGCAAGCCCGTGGAGCCGACGGTGTGTCCGGACTGCGGGGCGCTGTTCCACCAAGGGAGATGGCAGCATCTCGCTGCCCCCGCGGGGGCCCACAAAGCGCTCTGTCCCGCCTGTCATCGCATCCGCGACCGTTTCCCGGCCGGCTACGTGATGCTGGGCGGGGAGTTCCTGCGCGCTCACCGTCGGGAGGTGGTGCGGCTCATGCGCCACATCGAGCGCCGGGCGAGCGCCGAGCATCCGCTGCAGCGGATCATGGACATCACGCGCGAGAACGGCGACATCGCCGTCAGCACGACCGACCCGCATCTCGCGCGCGCGCTGGGGGTGGCGGTGCACCGCGCCTACCGGGGCAAGCTCGAATTCCACTACAACCGCGGGCAGAATCTGCTGCGCGTGCACTGGGAGCGCTGAGACGCAGCGACCCGCTCCGACACGGCGTTCCGGCCGGCGAGTTCGCCCGGCCGCCCCGCAATCGCGACGTGTAATCCGCGAACGCGCGAAGCGGCTCGACGCGTCTCAGTGCTCCTCGACTCGCGGCACCTGCTCTTCGGCCGGCTCCCCGGTTTCCGGGTCGACCCAGTCGGCCACGCCGATTTCGCTTTCCGCTTCCTGCAGCGTCTCCCCCGGCTCGGGCTGCGCTTCGGCGTCGTACTTCATGTCGTTCACCGCGTCGAGCACCGTCGCAAACGGCCCGAAGATCTTGCCACTTTCACGGTCCTGCCAGTAGAAGCCGTGCCGCCCCTTGATCACGCGGGTGGCGTCGATGGCCGGCGGCGTTTCGGAAACGGTCTTTTTCATGGTATTCGGAATCGTCCGTTCGCTTCTAACCCACGATGTGATGCTTGCCGACCACGTGGACGGTGCTCGCCTGCGGCCCGCGCTCGCCCGCCTCCTCGTGAAAGCGCACCTCGGCGCCGATCTTCAGTTCGGCGAAGTCCGCACCGACCACGCTGTTGCGGTGGAAATAGATCAGCCGTCCATCCGGCGTCTCGATCCGGCCGCGGTCCTCCTCGGGATTTAACTCGACGACGCGGCCGTGCGGCGGCGCCGCGTGCACCTTGAGCCGCTGGTCGTGCTTGCGCGCGTAGTCCTCGAGCTGGCGCCGCATCGAGTCGAACGCGTCCCGGATCGCGACGTGCACGTCCGTATACCGATGATGCTCATCGGGCTCGCGGCTCGCCACGAGCTCGCTTCCCGGCACGGTCACATCCAGGCTGACGTGAAAATGGTTGCCCCGGTGGTGATGCTTGTGCCGCTCCTCGATCACGATGCGGCAACTCATGATCCGGTCGTAGAATTTGTCGAGCCTTTCCGCGTGCTCGCGGACCTCCGCCTCCAGCGCCGGCGATCGATCGAAGTTGCGGAACGTGATTTGCAGCGGAATTTGCATGGGTGGCTTCCAACCTCCAAGTCAAATCATAGACGCGTGCGCGGCGGCGGGCTTGATATGGATCAATGCCGTCACCCTTCCACCAGTTCCACCACCGATTCCCCGGTGTGGGTGCGGCGGATGGCTTCGGCGAAGAGGGGGGCGGTATCGAGCACTATCACCTTGTCGCGGACCAGGGTGGGATCCAGCCGGAACGGGGGAATCGTGTCCGTGACGACGAGCCGCTCGAGGCCGGGATCGGCCACCATGCGGCCGGCTGCGCCGACGAAAATCCCGTGTGTCGCGGCCGCGTACACGGCCCGGGCGCCGCGGGTTCGGCACGCGGCCACGGCGCGGGCAATGGTGCCCCCGGTGCTGATGAGATCGTCCAGGATGATCGCGATCCTGCCCTCGACGTCGCCCACCACCGCCTCGCCGCTCACGACGCCGGCGCTGCGGTATTTTTCCAGGAAGGCACCGCCGGCTTCGCGCCCGAGCCGGCGCGAGAGCGCCTGGCGGAACGCTTCGGCGCGCTTGACGCCGCCGACATCGGGCGAGACCACGACGACGGGCTCGCGCCCGATGCGCGGGACGAAGTCCTCCACGAACAGCCGCCTCGCCTCGAGGTGATCCGCGCGGATGCGAAAGGCGTTCTCGTACGCCGCGAGATTGTGGACGTCGAGCGTGAGCACCCGGTCGGCGCCGACCGTCTCGAGCATCGCGGCAACGTAACGCGTTGACACCGGGTCGCGCGATTTGGTCCTGCGGTCCTTGCGCGCGTAGCACAGGTACGGGATCACGGCAGTGATCCGGCCGGCCGATGCGTCCCGCAGAGCGCCCAGGAAGAACAGCAGCCGCACGAGCTTGTCGTTGACGCTCTGACGGTCGTCGCTGTAGAGCGACGCGACGACGAAGACGTCGCGCCCGCGCACGCTCTCGAGGGGGCGCGCCTTGTGCTCGCCGTCCTCGAACTCCCGCTCCTCGTGAGGCGCCAGCGTCAGACCCAGTGCGCCGGCAACGCGCTCACCAAAGTCGCGGCTCGCGTTCAGGGCGAAAAGGCTGAGATCCATGGAGGCGGCGGCCGTCAGCCCGGCAGCCGGGACCGTGCTGCCGTCACCTCGGCCACGTCGCTGCCGGCTCCGCCCAGATGCCGCTGGAACCACCCGCGCGCCAGCTGCGCCACCTGCTCGAGCTTGCCGGGCTCTTCGAAGAGATGCGTCGCGCCGGCAACGATCTCGACTTGGTGCTCGCATCGAAGCTCCGCGGCCGCGCGGCGGTTCATCCCGATGACCGGACCGTCGAGCCCGCCGACGATAAGGAGCGTCGGCGCGCTCACCCGCGGCAGAGCCGCCATCGCGAGATCGGGCCGCCCGCCGCGGGACACCACCGCGGCGACCCGCGCGGGCCGCGCGGCGGCGGCATTGAGCGCGGCCGCCGCGCCGGTGCTCGCACCGAAAATCCCGATGCGCAGGTCACGGGTCTCCGGACGCACGCCCAACCAGTCGACCGCGCCGGTGAGGCGGGTGCTCAGCAATTCGATGTCGAAGCGCAACTCGCCGGTCCGCTCATCGATCTCGCTTTCTTCTGCCGTCAGCAGGTCGAGGAGCAGCGTCGCGAGCCCCCCATCGTTGAGGAAATCGGCGACGAAGCGGTTGCGCGGGCTGAAGCGGCTGCTGCCGCTGCCATGGGCAAACAGCACCACGCCTTGGGCGTGCTCCGGAATCGCGAGGGCACCTTCCAGCGCGACGTCTCCGACGAGAAGAGTGGTGTCGCGAGACGGCATCGCGCGGCCTTCAGCTCGCGAACTCGTCGGTGAAGGAATTCTTCGTTTTCCGCATCTCGGCGGCCTGCCCGTGCCGGATCAGCGCCCCGATCTTGGCCAGCTCGCGCGCGAGCAGCGGCACCAGGTCGTCCACGGACACGAGGCCTTTCAGGTGCCCGTCGCGGTCGAGAACCGGCGCGCGGCGCACGCCCTGCGCCGACATCTTGTCCAGTGCCTCGATAAAGCTGTCCTCCTCGCGCAGGCTCATCACGGGAGTGCTCATGACGGCTCCGACCATGGTCTGGGCCGGCGCGAGGCCCTGAGCGACGACTTCGACTGCGATGTCGCGGTCGGTGATGATGCCGACCGGCTTGCGCGTATCGGCCGGGTCCACCACGACGACGCCCCCGATGTGGCTCGCGCGCATGAATCGCGCCGCGTCCTCGGCGGTCGCGTCGCGGCGTATGGTGACGACAACCCTCTTGCAGAGATCGCTGATGGTCATGTTCGTTCCTTGATCTGGTCGGAGCGGTCCGGCAGCCGCTTTCTGTTCGCCCTCTAAATCTAGGGCACGACCGGGGCGGGAATGTTGATGCAGATCAAGCGCGGCCGGCAACGGCGGCGGCCGCGAGGGGCATCCACGACTGCGCGAGGCGGCTGCGGACTTCCTCGTCCGAGAGCTGGGGAAACGCCACGTACCAGCACCCGATGGCCATGAACGGCTCGGGCGTGGCCAGGCACACGACCTCGTCGGCTTCGCTCCGCAGCACCTCGACCGTGTCCCGCGGCGCGACCGGCACCGCGACCACGATCCTCGACGGCTTCGCCTGTCGCAGCGCCGCGATCGCCGCCCGCATGGTGGCCCCGGTGGCGACTCCGTCATCCACCAGGATCACGCACTGTCCCGCGACCTCCGGCCGCGGACGCTGCCCCCGGTAAGCGCGCTCGCGGCGCTCGATCTCCGTGCGCTCGCGGCGTTCGACCTCCTCGATGACGCGCTCGGAAATGCGCAGGGGCTCGATCACGTCGCGGTTCAAGACGCGCACGCCGCCGCTCGCGATCGCGCCCATGGCGAGCTCCTCCTGGCCCGGCGTGCCGAGCTTGCGCACGATGATGAGATCGACCTGCGCGCCGAGAGCCTCCGCGATCTCGCAGGCGACCGGCACCCCGCCGCGGGGAAGCGCCAGCACCAGGACATCGCCGCGGCCCCGGTAGGCCGGCAACGCGGCAGCGAGCGCCCGGCCCGCCTCGGTCCGGTCCCGCAACGGCAATCTCGTCTCGTTCATGACCGTGGCTTCTGTCCCACAGCACCTACTTGACCTCGTCCGGCCGCATCTCGCCTTTGCGCACCCAGACGCCGCGCTCTTCGCAATGCAGGAGCTCGCTGCCGCTGCGCACATACTGGCCGATCGGATAGGCGACGCCGTTGAAACGGCAGAAACCTGTTTCCAACTCCGTATCGAGCGAAATTTCCTCGTCCTCCTCGAGGATGGGAGAGGTGTCGTGCTCCGGGTCGGGCGCGCCGACTTGGGGTACGGGATCTTTCATGGGATTCGCGAAAGGTCGTTGCGGGGATGGATCCATTTCCAGTTCATACATTAGGGCAGTCGTAGGCCCGGGGTATTGACGGAGATCAAATCCTCCCAAGCAATTGGCACCGTTGATCTCGATCAAGGAGCGCCGACCCGGCGTCGGGTATGATCTAGGCGCAATCGGTTGCCCACAATGCCTGATCGAGCCGGAAATCGCAGGAAACGTGTGCCCGGAGGCAGGCGCAAGCAAGAGCCGGCCCGCTCCGGGCCGGCCTCGCGGCCGGTCTCGCCCGAGCTCTCGGCGCGGATTCGCGGGATGGCCCGTGCGGCCCCCCGGGAGCGGTCGCTCACGTTGCGGGAAGTGCGCGACGAACTAGAGCAGGCTGGCGTCAGCTGGTCAGGCGATGGTGAATTGCTGTTTCCACAGGACCGGACGGCCATCATGATCGAGCTCGACGAGCTGATCGACGCCTGGGGCCCGGCGGCCGATGCGAAGGACCTGGTTGCCCGCCGCGGGTCCTAGAATGCGATGCCGGCCCCGTGGTTGCGGCGTGACGGGCGGCCCGGGACACGATAACCTGATCTAGATCAAGAAGCGCGCGTGCGCCCGGCTCTAAGTTGCTCAAGGTATTGCCATACTGGAAAAAGATCCCAACCCGTTCATCATCATCACGCGAAACACGCCGCAACCTGAAAGGAACACCCATGAGAAAGTTCTTGATCGCGTTCGCAATCCCGCTTCTGACCTCGACCGCGCACGCCGCCGACCAGGCGCTCCTCGACCGGGCCCGGGCCGAAGGCAGCGTGGCGTACTACGCCAACATCACGGCCGTCGAGCCGATCATGAAGGCGTTCACCGCCGACACCCGGGTGAAAGCCACCTACACGCGCATCTCGACCACGAAATTCGTGGCGACGGCGATCACGGAGTTCGAGGCCGGCAAGTTCATGGCCGACGTCGTCCAGGGGCCGCTGCCCGTGCTCGAGATTCTCAAGGAACGAGGCATGCTGGCCGAGTACCGCTCCCCGGTTGGCGCCGGCTATCCCGAGTGGACGCGCAAGGACGGCGTCATCCAGCTCTTCGGGATCGAGTACATCGGCCTGATCTACAACAAGGAGCGCGTCAAGCCGGCGGACGTGCCGAAGCGCTACCAGGACCTGACTCATCCGAAGTGGAAGGACAAGATCGTCATGCCCAATCCGTCCAACCACGCCACGACGATCGCCTGGCTGGTCGCGCTGCGGGAGCACGTCTTCAAGTCCGACGCGGAGTGGATGAAATTCCTGAAGGGCCTTGCCGCCAACCGGCCGATGTTCGTCGCGTCCCTGGGACCGACACCCGCGCCCATCGAGAGCGGCGAAAAGCCCATCGGCATCTCCATGCCCAAGTACATCATCACGAAGGCGCCGGCGCCCCTCGACTGGGCGCGGCTGCAGCAGCCGCTCATGGGCACGCCGCGAGCGATTGCCGTGACCTCCAAGGCGCCGCACCCGAACGCGGCGCGGGCGTTCGTGGACTACTGGCTGTCGAAGAAGGCCATGGAAATGATGGCCAAGGACGTGGGCGAGTACGTCCTCACGCCGGGCGTCTTCCCGCCGATCAGCGGCATGGACAAGGCCAAAGTCATCGCGATCCGCGAGCTCTCCGACGCCGAAACCAAGAAATGGGGCGCCGAGTTCAAGAAGATTTTCAGCGTCAAATAGAAAGGCGCGTGGCGTAAAGCGCGGGCCGCCCGGCCCTCGGTGCGGGCGGCCCGCGCGGTTCGTTGAAGGGCGCGGAAATCATCATGGAAATCCGGATCCGGGGGGTAACCAAGCGCTACTACTCCGAAGGCAAGACCATCCATGCCCTCGATAACGTCGACTTGACGATCCCGGCGAACCAGATCTTCACGCTGCTGGGCCCCAGCGGGTGCGGCAAGACCACCCTGCTGCGCTGCATTGTCGGCCTGGAAGCTCCCGAAGCGGGAGAGATTAGCATCGGCGGCGAGGTCGTCTGGTCGAAGGCGCGGAACATCAGCATTCCTCCGGAAAAGCGGGGACTCGGCATGGTGTTCCAGACCTACGCCATCTGGCCGCACATGAACGTCTTCGACAACGTGGCCTATCCGCTCCAGGTCCGGAATGTCGACCGGAACGCCATCCGCGAGCGGGTTCGGAAAACGTTGCAGTTCGTGCGGCTCGAAGGGTTCGAGAACCGGCCGGCGACGAAGCTCTCCGGGGGGCAGCAGCAGCGGGTGGCTCTCGCCCGGGCTCTCGTGGCCGAGCCCAAGGTCATCCTGTTCGACGAGCCCTTGAGCAACCTCGACGCGAAGCTGCGGGAGGAAACCCGCAAGGAACTCAAGGCTTTTCTCGGGAAGCTGAAGATCACCGCCGTCTACGTGACGCACGACCGCGTCGAGGCGCTGGCGCTCTCGGACACGATCGCGATCATGCGCGCCGGCCGGATCGTCGAGGTCGGCACTCCCCAGAAGATCTATTTCGACGCCGACCACCAATTCGTGGCGGATTTCATCGGACGCGCGAACCTGGTGAAGGCGCGCGTCCGGGCCCAGGAAAAGGACCGGACCCTCGTGGATTGCGGGCTCGGCGTCATCGCCTGCCAGCGGCGCGACTTTCCGGTCGCAGCGGACGTCACG
The DNA here is from genome assembly GCA_036398235.1 of Burkholderiales bacterium. Taxonomy (GTDB): domain Bacteria; phylum Pseudomonadota; class Gammaproteobacteria; order Burkholderiales; family SG8-41; genus SG8-41. Next base: position 778 of record DASWHI010000229.1, on the reverse strand, counting down.
CTGTGCATACGGCCGGAATTCATCCACGTGGCGAGGGGCGAGGGCAGCGGCGAAAACGTGGTGAACGGCCGTGTCGATTCCCAGGTGTTCGTCGGTGAAGCTTACGAATCGGAAATCCGGATCGGGGCCGAGCTGCTGCTCGCGAGGATCGATCCGGATGCGAATCTCAAGGTGGGCGATCCGGTCACTTTCCGGCTCGATGCGGCCCACTGCCTGCTCGTTTCCATCTGAAGGACGGCACCCGTGGACCCGGCGCGAGCCAGGCTGACCTACGCGCTGGTCGCGATCGTCGGGTTCCTTACCGTGAGCCCGGTGGTCATGCTCGCGCTCGGGAGCTTTTCCGAGGGCCTGACCGCGTTCGGAGAGTTCACGCTGGACAAGTACATCGCGGCCTATACCGACCGCGCCTTGCTGGACGTCCTCGTCAACACGGCCATCTTCGTCCTGGGATCATCGGTGCTGGCCACGGTGCTGGCCCTGTTCCTCGCCTACCTGAACACCCGCACCGACATTCCTTTCAAGTTCCTGTTCAGGATCCTCTCGATCATCCCGATGATGATTCCGCACCTGCTGTTCTCGGTGAGCTGGGCGCTGCTGCTCAACCCGTCGAACGGCATGATGAACGCGGTGCTGAGGAGCGTCTTTTCCCTGGAGCGCGCGCCGTTCAACATCTATTCCCTGGAGGGGATGATCCTGGTGGAGGCGCTGCTCGACCTGCCGATCGCCTACCTCATCATCGCGCCCGCGATGGCCTCCTTCGACGTGGCGCTGGAGGAAT
>DASWHI010000228.1:0-1961 GCA_036398235.1 Burkholderiales bacterium | reverse complement strand
CCTTCCTGGCCGCCGCGGCGGGTTTGCCGGACTTCGCCGCAATCTCCTCGGCTCTCGCCTTCTTCTTCGCGACCGCTGCCGCTTGCACGGCCTTGACGGGCGCCGGCGTGACCGCCCGCTCCGCCTTTACGGGCTCCGGCTCGGTGTGAAGCTTCAGCATCGCGCCCTGGTGGTCGCCCGCGAGCATGAGCGGCAGCACCTCGAGCACGCGCGCGATTGCCGAGTCGATGACGGCGCGCTCCTCCTGCGCGGGCTTGTGCAGCACGTAATCGGTGACGGCGTGGGGGTCCCCGGGATGGCCGATGCCGATGCGCACCCGCCAGTAGTCGTGCGAGCCGACCCGGGCCGATATGTCCTTCAGCCCGTTATGGCCGGCAATGCCACCGCCCTGCTTGATGCGCGCGACGCCCGGAGAAAAATCGAGCTCATCGTGCGCCACCAGGATGTCGGAGGGCGCGATCTTGAAGAAGCTCGCCAGCATCTGGACCGGCTTGCCGGAAAGGTTCATGTGCGACTGCGGCAGCATCAGCCACGCGCCGCTCGCCTCGTGCCGGCCGACCAGCGCCTCGAACTTCGCGTCCTTGCGCAGCACCGTGTGGGACTCCACGGCGAAGCGCTCGACCAGCCAGAACCCCGCGTTGTGCCGCGTGCCCTGGTAACGATCCCCCGGGTTGCCGAGTCCGACGATCAACTTCATCGATTAACCGCCATGACGCCAAGAATCATTCAAGAACCTAGGAATCACCAATTAGCCGCCAAGACGCCAATGCGCAATCAAGAGATGAAACCCGCAACATGCACGGAGTCCACCGTATTTGAATGCCGTTTGGCGGCTTGGCGGTTCGATTTCAGGGCCAACAAAAAAGCCCGCCAGTCCGGGCGGAATGGCGGGATATTTCCGCAAGCGGCGCCTATTCCTTGCCTTTCTTGCCGGGCTCCTTCTTCTCGGTCGGTGCCGGGCCCTTCTTCTCGGCGGCGGCCGGCTCCTTCTTCTCGGCGCCCTCCTTCTTCTCGCCCTTCTCGCCTTCCGCGGCGGCCGCGGCGGCTTCCTCGCCCTCGGCCGGGACCTCGCCGATGATCTCGGTGACCGGCGCCGGCGCCTCTTCCTCGATCACGATTTCCTTCGGCACGTGCACCGACACCACCGACGGGTTCTCGTGCTTGAGCTTCGTCACCGGCTCCACGCCCTTCGGCATCGGGAGCTCCATGACGTGCAGCGTGTGGTTCAACTGCATGTCCTTGAGATCCACCTCGATGAATGCCGGCAGGTCGTCGGGCAGGCACTGGATGTCGATTTCGCTCATCGCGGGCTGCACCACGCCGCCGCCGGTCTTCACGCCCGGGCAGATGTCGGCGTTGAGAAAGTGCAGTGGCACCCGCATGTGAATCTTGCGGCTCTTGTCCACGCGCTGGAAATCCACGTGCAGCACCTGCTGCTTCCACGGATGCATCTGGTAGTCGCGCAGCAGGACCTGGAATTTCTGGCCGTCGAGCGCAAAATCGAGAATCGAGGCGTGGAACGCTTCGAGCTTCAGCTGGAACAGCAGCGCGTTGTGGTCGAGCTCGACGTTTTGCGCCGCCTGGTTCGCGCCATATACGATGCCCGGCACGCGCCCGGCGCCGCGCAGGCGGCGGTTCGCGCTCGATCCGTGTTGCGCGCGCGGGAAAGCAGTCACTTCGATCTTCATTTCAGTCTCCAAAAAATCAGCTTTCAGCTATCTGCGCTCAGCTCGCTACTCAACGAAGAGCGAGCTGACAGAGTCCTCGTTGCTGATGCGGCGCATGGTCTCGGCGAGCAGGCCCGACACCGTCAGCACCCGGATCTTCTTGCAGGCTTTCGCGTCCTCGCGCAGCGGGATGGTGTCGGTCACCACCAGCTCGTCGAGCACCGAGCCCGTAATGCGCTCCACCGCCCCTCCGGAGAGCACCGCGTGCGTGCAGTAGGCGAGCACGCGCTCCGC
>DASWHI010000227.1:0-4240 GCA_036398235.1 Burkholderiales bacterium | reverse complement strand
TGGGCGTTGGGTGCCGACATCTTCTTCAGGGCCGCCAGGGCCTGCTCCGCCTTGGACTCCTGTATCACGCCGACCACGGCGTTCAGCACGACGATGACCATGATGGCGATGGAGTCGACCCACTCCCCGAGCGCCAGCGCGATGAGAGCCGCGACGATCAGGATGATCACCAGGTAATTGTTGAACTGGCCCCACAACAGCGCGAGAAAGCCCGGCCGGGGCTTTTCCGTCAGCTCATTGGTGCCGAACTTCCGGAGACGATCCTCCACCTCCTGCCGGGTCAGGCCTCGATCGGCGTGCGTCTGAAAGGCGTCGACCACGCTTTCGATGGACTGGTTATGGGTGTCTTTTTCTTGCATGGAGGTCTCCTTGACGGCTTCTCCCGCGGACTATGGAGCGAGGCGGCGGTAAATGAAAATTGATTCTTACGATGGCTGCAATTGCGAAACGTAAAGCTCACCGACAAATCAGAATTGCTGGCATTACGATTCGTAATGGATCGAAAACTTGATGGGAGGGGACCGATGTGGTATCAATAGCGCGCGACTCGGCGAGAGCCGGGCGCCCCTCAAAAGGGGAGTAGCTTCGGCAGCCCCCTTGGCTGCTACGACGCGATCGTCAGTTCGGGCATTGCCCCGGTCGCGCCGGCATCGAAGAGTTCGGTGCAAGCGAGACCTTTGCCAGACTGGTGAAGGTCGGTTTTTTCAGGCGGCCTTCACTGCGAGGTGAAGGCCGCTGTGCATTTATGGGGCACGGCGGTAATGGCAACGGATTGGAGGAGCCATCGCCATGCCGCAAGAGAACATCCGGCGTTTCCTGAAACATGGAACCCTGCCGCAGCTGCGCGTCTTCGAAGCCAGTGCGCGACTCGGAAATTTCACCCGCGCCGCCCAGGAGCTGCACATGGCCCAGCCGACGGCCTCGGTGCAGATCAAGAAGTTGAGCGAAACGGTCGGCCTGCCGCTCTTCGAGCAGGTGGGCAAGCGCATTTACCTGACGGAAGCCGGCAGGCGGGTTTACGCCGGCTGCAACGACGTCTTCCAGGCGCTCTCGAAGCTCGAGGACACGCTGAGCGAAATGCGCGGGCTGGCGTCGGGGCATCTTCGATTGGCCGTGGCTTCGACGGCGAAGTACTTCGTCCCTCGGCTGCTCGGCGCGTTCATCCAGCGCCACCCTGGGATTGAGGCATCGCTGCAGATCCACAACCGCGGCACGCTCATCGAGCGGCTGGGGCGTAACGAGGACGACCTGTACCTGTTCGCCGATCCTCCGGTCGAGCAGGAGGTCGTCGTCCAGGCCATACTGTCCGACCCGCTGCTGGTGTTTGCGCGCAGCGACCATCCGCTGGCGGGGGAAAAGAGGATCGCGTTTGCGCGCTTCGCACACGAGCCGTTCCTGATACGCGAACCCGGGTCGGGAACGCGCATGGTGGTGTTGAAGCTGTTCGAGCAGCACGGGCTCGCCCCGAAAATACGAATGGAGCTCAGCACCGACGAAGCAATCCGGGAAGCGATTCTCGCCGGACTCGGCGTCTCGATCCTGTCACGCTACTGCCTGGGGCTCGAACCGGAACAGACGAAGCTCGCCTGCCTGGATGTCGAAGGATTCCCCCGCGAGCGTCACTGGCACTTCGTCTATCCCGTAGGCAAGCAGCTCTCCCTCGCGGCGCGCGCGTTCATGGATTTCGCCCGGGTCGAGGCGAAGACCCTGATTCGCGAAGCTTTCGGGCAGGAGCCGCGCTAACTCTCCCGCAGGGCGCGCACGCGGCGCGGGCCGCATTTCGGGCCGCGTGCTACGATTGCCGCTCCTGCGAGCAAGGGAGATTTCGTGAAGCTCTACACGACGGAAACCTCCGGCAACGCCTACAAGGTGCGTTTGCTGCTTTCGATGCTGAACGTCCCGTTCGAGAAGGCAATGATCGACGCGCGGGCCGGCGAGCACAAGAAGGAGCCGTTCCTGAAGATCAATCCGCGCGGGCAGGTGCCGGCGCTGGAAGACGGGGGCCGCACTTTCTGGGGCTCGACCGCCTGCCTCATCTATGTCGCGCGCAAGCACGGCGGAGACAAATGGCTCCCGTCCGATCCCGCGGGGATGGCGGAAGTGGCGCAGTGGCTGGAGCTGGCGCAGAACGAGCTGCACTACGGGCTGCAGTGGGCGCGCGGCAACAAGATCGGGGTCAGGAAGGTCGGCAACTACGAGGAGTACCGCGGCTACGGAGAGGCGGGCTTGAAGGTGCTCGAGGGCCAGTTGAAGAGCAACCCGTGGCTCGCGCTCGGCCGGCCGACGCTCGCCGATGTCGCCTGCTACCCGTACGTTTCGGTATCGCCGGAAGGCGGCTTCGTGCTCGAGAACTACCCGGGCGTGATGGCGTGGACCACGCGCTTCGAGGCGCTGCCCGGCTGGGTCAAGCGGCTCTAAGTCTGGCCATGCCGGATTTCCGCTACGGGCACGCAGCCGCGCAGAACTGGCAGGAAGCCGCGGAAGCCTGCATCGCGCAGATCGGCCAGGGCCCGGCGAGTCTCGGGTTCCTCTACGTGACGGATCTCCTCGCCGACCACCTGGGCGACATCCTCGCGCTGTTCAGGAGCCGGACCGGCATACCTCACTGGGTCGGCACCGTCGGCATCGGCGTCTGCGCCACCGGCCGCGAATATCTCGACGAGGCGGCGATTGCGGCGATGGCCGGCGACTTCGAGCCCGACTCCTTTCGCGTCTTCTCCGGAGTGGCGAGTGCCACGGACGTCGACAACATCACGCTCAAGTGCGGCGGCGCCGCGCCGAACTTCGCCATCGTCCACGCCGACCCCTACAACCGGCACATCGCCGAGCTCGTGAGCCGCCTCGCCGGCAAGGTGGAGAGCGGGTTCCTCGTGGGCGGGCTCACCAGCTCGCGCCGGCAGAACCTGCAGGTGGCCGACGGTGTGGTGGAGGGGGGGCTCTCCGGAGTGTCGTTCGCCGACAACGTCACGGTTGCCACCCGGCTTACGCAGGGCTGCTCTCCGCTCGGGCCCAAGCACCAGATCACTGCGAGCCAGCACAATGTCATCATCCAGCTCGACGGGCGCGCCGCGCTCGACGTGTTCAAGGAGGACATCGGCGAGACCCTCGCGCGCGATCTCAACCGCGTCGGCGGCCTGATCTTTGCGGGGCTGCCGATCGCCGGCAGCGACACCGGCGACTACCTGGTGCGCAACCTGGTGGGCATCGATCCCGCCAACCGCCTGATCGCCATCGGCGAGCTCCTGCAGCCGGGCGCAAGCGTAATGTTCTGCCGGCGCGACACGAAGACCGCCCACGAGGACATGGCGCGCATGCTGGTCAGCATCCGTAAGGGCATGTTCGGGCGGCCGCGCGGGGGCGTCTATTACTCCTGCGTCGGGCGCGGCGCGAGCCTGTTCGGGCCGGATTCGGCGGAGCTCAAGATGATCCGCGAGACGCTCGGCGAGTTCCCGCTGGTCGGCTTCTTCTGCAACGGCGAAATCTCGCATAACCGGCTCTACGGCTACACCGGCGTGCTGACGCTCTTCGTATGACGCTGCTCGAGCGCATCCTGGTCATGCTGCCTCTCACGTGGATGGACGTCGCGGCGCTCGTGCTGCTCGTGACGGCATGGGCTGCCTACCAGTGGTATGCGGATTACGGCAGGCCATCGCGGCCGCAGCTCGGACGCGAGATGGATCGTTTCGTGCGCGGATGGATCGAGCGCATGGTCGAGCGCGACAACCGCATGGTGGACGTCAACGTGCTGCGCAATCTCATGCGCAGCTCGCAGTTCTTCGCCTCCACCACGATGCTCATCCTCGGCGCGCTGGTCGCGCTGATGGGCTACGCGGAGCGGGCGGCGAGCGTGGTGGCGGAGCTGCCGTTCGGGCAGCAGGTGTCGATCCGGCTGTGGGAGCTGAAGATCCTGGTGCTGCTGCTGATCTTCGTTTACGCGTTCTTCAAGTTCTCGTGGTCGCTCCGGCAGTTCGGTTTCTCCTCCATCCTGGTCGGCGCCGCGCGCAAGCCGCCGGGAGACGCGTCCGTTTACGCCGCGGACATCGACCGGGTCGCCGTCATCCTCTCCTTCGCCAACCGCAACTTCAACCAGGGCCTGCGGGCCTATTACTTCGGGGTGGCGGCGCTGTCGTGGTTCCTGCACCCGGCGTTGATGATCGCGGTGACGCTGGGCGTCCTCTACGTGCTGCATCAGCGGGAATTCCGCTCGCGCACGCTCGAGGTTCTGGTAAGGGACTGACGC
>DASWHI010000226.1:0-8368 GCA_036398235.1 Burkholderiales bacterium | reverse complement strand
TTGAACGCGGATCATCTCGTCGGGTTTAACTAATTTATAATCGGCGCGACACCTCGCGCCGATCATGTCCCCTGAATTTCTCTCCGGACTCAATGAGCAGCAGCTCGAAGCGGTCACGCTGCCGCACCAGTCTGCGCTGATCCTCGCCGGCGCCGGCAGCGGCAAGACGCGCGTGCTCACCACGCGCGTCGCGTGGCTGATCCAGACCGGGCAGGTGAGCCCGAGCGGCCTCATCGCGGTCACCTTCACCAACAAGGCGGCGAAGGAAATGCTGACGCGCATCTCGGCGATGCTGCCGGTCAACACCCGCGGCATGTGGGTCGGCACCTTTCACGGCCTGTGCAACCGGCTGCTGCGCGCGCACTACCGCGAGGCGGGGCTGCCGCAGCTCTTCCAGATCCTCGACACCCAGGACCAGCTCTCGCTCATCAAGCGGCTGCTGAAAGCCCTCAACGTGGACGAGGAACGCTTCCCGCCACGGCAAGTGCAGGGGTTCGTCGCGGCCAACAAGGAAGAAGGCTTGCGCGCGCGCGAGGTCGAGGCGCACGACGAGTTCACGCGGCGCATGAAGGAGCTCTACGCCGCGTACGACGAGCAGTGCGCCCGGGAGGGCGTGGTGGACTTCGCGGAGCTGCTGCTGCGCTGCTACGAGCTGCTCGCGGGCAATGCGGCCCTGCGCGACCATTACCGCGCGCGCTTCCGCCACATCCTGGTGGACGAGTTCCAGGACACCAACCGGCTGCAGTACCGGTGGCTGAAGCTGCTCGCCGGCCCTCCCACCACCCCGGCACTGAGTGCCACCCCTTCTCAGGCAGGAGGGGAGTCTGGTAACGCAATCTTCGCTGTTGGCGACGATGATCAAAGCATATATGCGTTCAGAGGCGCATCGGCTGCGAACATGCAGGACCTGCAGAAGGATTTCGCGATTGAGCGCGTGATCAAGCTCGAGCAGAACTACCGCTCGCATGGCCACATACTCGACGCCGCCAACGCGCTGATCGGCCACAACCGCCGCCGGCTCGGCAAGAATCTCTGGACTGCGGAGGCAAAGGGCGAGCCGCTGCGGGTGTCCACAGCGCTGACCGACATCGAGGAGGCGGCCTCCATCGTGGAGGAAGCGCAGGCGCTGCGCGCCGAGGGCGTCGCTCTTGCCGACATCGCGGTGCTTTACCGCTCCAATGCGCAGTCGCGGGTGCTCGAGCACGCCCTGTTTATCGCGGGGATGCCGTACCGGGTCTACGGCGGCCTGCGTTTTTTCGAGCGCCAGGAAGTGAAGCACGCGCTCGCCTACCTGCGGCTGGTGGCAAATCCCGACGACGACGGGGCGGCTGCGCGCGTGATCAACTTCCCGGCGCGCGGCATCGGCCACCGCAGCCTCGAGCAACTTGCCGATCTCGCGAAGGAGAAGGGCATCAGCTTGTGGGCGGCCGCAAAGGCGAAGGCGGAGGGCGGAGGGCGGAGGGCGGAGGGAAAGAGCAAAGAGGAAGGTCATCCCTCATCCCTCATCCCTCATCCCTCGTCCGCCAAGGGCCTCCCGGCCTTCGTCGCGCTCATCGAATCGATGCGGGAGGCGACGAAGGACCTGCCCTTGCCGGAAGCAATCGAGCACGTGGTCGAGACGAGCGGGCTCAAAGCGCACTACCAGACGGAGAAGGAGGGTGCCGACCGTCTGGAGAACCTCGCGGAGCTCGTCAACGCCGCGGCAACCTTCGTCGCCGAGCGCAACGTGCAGCCGGCGGGCGAGGCCGCGGGCATGGACGAGCCGGACGAGCTGACCGCATTTCTCGCCCATGCCGCGCTGGAGGCGGGCGAGCACCAGGCGGAAGCCGGCGCCGACGCGCTGCAGCTCATGACCGTGCACTCGGCGAAAGGGCTGGAGTTCCACGCCGTATTCGTGAGCGGCCTCGAGGAAGGGCTGTTCCCGCACGAGAACAGCCTGACGGAAGCCGACGGCATTGAGGAGGAGCGGCGGCTGATGTACGTCGCGTTGACGCGCGCCCGCCGCAGGCTTTACCTGTCATTTGCGCAAAGCCGCATGCTGCACGGCCAGACGCGCTACGGCATCGCCTCGCGCTTCTTCCAGGAAATACCGGAGCAGTTGATGCGCCGTGTCAGCGCTAGTTCCCAGTTTCGGGTTTCCAGTTTCGAGTCAACACAAGACAACTTGAAACTCGCAACTCGCAACTCGCAACTCGCGATGCCGTGGCGGGTTGGACAGAGCGTCTTTCATCCCAGTTTCGGCACCGGGGTCATCGTCGGCACGGAAGGGCGCGGCGCCGACGCCCGCGTGCAGGTCAATTTCAGGAACGGCGGGCTGAAGTGGCTGATGCTGGAGTACGCGAAGCTCGCTCCCGCCTAACCCCGGGCGAAGATGTCCTGGTAGCTCGTGTAGACCGAGCAGATCAGCACCGGGATGGAGGCCACGAACAGCGCGATCACCAGCACGCCGCCGACGGTACCCAGCGCCGCCGGCAGCGAAAGAACGAACGTCGCGAGCAGCAGCGCCGCCCCGTACACCAGGAACGGCACCGTGTTGCCGACGCACGCGGCGAACGAGAGCTTCATCGCCGCGACCGGCGCCAACCCGTTGAACACGACGAGCATCGGCGCGAACCAGACGAGCATGAGGAGTGGCAGGTAGACCGCCGCGCCGACGGCAAGCGCAAGCATCATGCTGCGCGCCGCCGCCCTGAGCGCTTCGATGTCGGCACCCGGTTTCGACAGCACCTCGGGCAGCGTCGAGCCGCCGGCGATCACGAGCACGATGCCGACCACGACGACGGTGCCGACGAGATAGACGCCGCCGACCGTCACCAGCGGCGCGGCATGTTGCCGGAAGCCGGCGAAGAGGTGCGCGATTTCCAGCGGCTTGCCGCTCTCGAGCGCGCGGCACCCGATCATCAATCCCGCGAACAGCGCCGGCGACAGCAGGTTGAACAGCAGCGGACCCAGCACCGGGATGATGAACGACACCGCCCACATCAGGGCGATTGCAATGGTCAGCGCAAGCCACAGGGCGGGGCTTTTCCTGAACAGGCCGTAGCCCTCGAGGAGCCACTGCCAGCCCCTGCCTGCCGCGACGATTTTCGCTTCCATGCGAGCCTCCGTCATCCGGGTCAGGCAGCGAGCGGCGGCAGTCGCTTGCCGCGCGCGACGTGTGCCGCCAGAATCCTGCGGAAATGCTCCGGATCCTTGGCGTGGGTCAGCACGCCCGGGCGCGGCAGGTAGAAATCGTACAGGCGCGATACCCAGAACCGCATCGCTCCCGCGCGCAGCATCGCCGGCCATGCTGCGCGCTCCACGGCGGTGAACCGCCGCACCCTGCCGTAGGCCTCGAGCAGCGCCGCAACGCGGATGTCGTCGAGGCCGCCGCCCTCGAGCACGCACCAGTCGTTGACGGTGATCGCGACGTCGTAGAGCAGCGCGCCGGTGCAGGCGAAATAGAAGTCGATCACCCCGGAAATGCGCCCGTTCTCGAACAGCACGTTGTCGCGGAACAGATCGGCGTGGATGGCCCCGCGCGGCAGTCCGCGCAGGCGCAGCCGCGACTGGAACCGCACTTCCTCGCGCAGCAGCGCCGCGTCTTGCGCGCCGAGGAAGCGCGCGACGCGAGGCGCAACCGACGTCCACCACTTCGATCCCCGCGGATTGTCCATCCTTCCGGCGTAGGAGGCGCCGGCGGCGTGGATATTCGCGAGCATCGCGCCGGCCTGGGCGCATTGACCGGCGGTGGGAGCCTCGACGTCCTTCCCGGTGAGAAAGCTCACGAGTGCCGCAGGCTTGCCGTTCAAGCGGCCAAGCAGCCTGCCCGCCCGGTTTGCAATCGGGCGCGGACAGGGGATGCCCTGACCCGACAGGTGGGCCATCAGGCGCAGATAAAACGGCAGCTCGCGGGCCGCGAGCTTTTCGAACAAGGTGAGGACGAAGCGGCCCTGCGTGGTCGTGACGAAATAATTGGTGTTCTCGATCCCGGCGGGTACGCCCTCGAGGCCGGTGAGGGTTCCGACGGAGTAATTCTTGAGCCAGGCGCTGAGCTGTTCGCGGGTGACGGTGGTGTAAACGGACATGCGTGGCGGTCAGCCGTCAGCGGTCAGCCGTCAGCTAGAAACTGAAGATCACCCACATCGGGGGCCGCAGGCCGCTGTCGAAGTTGTCGTAGCGCACGAAGTTGCCGTCGCCCCGGTTGTCGACCAGGTAGTAGGGTATGCCGGTGGGAGGCGTGACCTTGATCATGTAGAGCTTGCCGTTGAGGCGGTATTCCTCGACGGTGTCGGCGCCACGCTTGAGGATCGTCACCTGCGGCTCGAGCGCCGGATCGAGCTCGTAGCCCGCCGGCGGTGGTGGCGGCTCCGGCAGCGGCTGCAGCTCAGGCGGCTTCTCCTGCTGCGCCGCGAGCGGAAGCGCTGCCGCGAGCAGCAAGCCTGCAATGAATGAGCGCTTCAACATGATGCATATTCTGACATAATCGGCGCACCACTCGTTCCCGCAAATCATGAAGACGTTGCTGCTCGTCGACGGCTCCTCGTACCTCTATCGCGCGTTCCACGCATTGCAGCGCGCTGACCTGCGCAACAAGAACGGCGAGCCGACCGGCGCCATCTACGGCGTCCTCAACATGCTGCGCCGGTTGCTCAAGGACGCACCGGCCGATTATGCCGCGTGCGTATTCGACGCGAAGGGCAGGACGTTCCGCGACGACCTGTATCCCGAGTACAAGGCAAACCGGCCGCCGATGCCCGAGGACCTGGCCGCGCAGATCGCGCCCCTCAAGCAGGCGATCGATGCCCTCGGCTGGCCGCGGCTCGAAATCGAAGGCGTGGAAGCTGACGATGTGATCGGCACGCTGGCACGGCGGGCCGAGCGGGAGGGCATGAAGGTGGTGATCGCCAGCGGTGACAAGGACCTCGCCCAGCTCGTGAATCCCGCCATCACGATCGAAAACGCAGATCCCGGAACCGGCAAGCGCGAGATACTCGACGAGTCCGGCGTCGAAGCCAAGTTCGGCGTCAGGCCCGAGCGCATGCTCGACTACCTGACGCTCGTCGGCGACAGCGTGGACAACGTTCCGGGCGTGGAAAAGGTCGGTCCGAAGACCGCGGTCAAGTGGCTCGCGCAGTACGGCACGCTCGACAACGTGATACAGCACGCCTCCGAGATTCCCGGCGTGGTGGGAGAGAACCTGCGCAAGAGCCTCGACTGGCTGCCGAAGGCGCGCGCGCTCCTCAGCATCAAGTGCGACGTCGACCTGCCGGTCGAGCCGGGCGATCTGGCGCTGCGGCCGCGCGATGCCGCGAGGCTCGCCGAGCTGTTCGAGCGCTTCGACTTCAAGTCCTGGCTGCGCGAGCTGGAGGGGCGCGAATCGCCCACGGAGGCGAAGGAACCTCCAGCGCGCGCACCTCGTCCCGCGCCCGCGCCGTCACTTGTCGCTGCGACACCGAATCCCCCCTACCCCCCTTTGTCAAAGGGGGGTGACACGAATCCCCCCTACCCCCCTTTGGCAAAGGGGGGTGCGCAAAGCGCGGGGGGATTTGGTCCGTCGTCACGCAATTACGAGACGGTCCTCACCGAAAAGCAGCTGGATGCCTGGCTGAAGAAGCTCGGGAAGGCGGACCTGGTCGCGCTCGACACGGAAACCACGAGTCTCGACCCGATGAAAGCGGAGCTGGTGGGGCTGTCGTTTGCGGTCGAAGCGGGCACCGCCGCGTACGTGCCGCTTGCGCATCGCTATGCCGGGGCGCCGCAGCAGCTCGACCGCGCAGCGGTGCTCACGCGGATGAGGCCCTGGCTGGAGGATGCCCGGCGCCCGAAGCTCGGCCAGAATGCGAAGTACGACATGCACGTGCTCGCTAACCTGGATATCCGGCTTGTGGGCGTCGCGCACGACACGCTGCTGCAGTCCTACCTGCTGGAAAGCCACCGCCCCCACGACATGGACAGCCTCGCTGCGCGGCACCTGAATATGAAGACCCTCACCTACGACGAGGTGACGGGGAAGGGCGCGGCGCGCATCGGCTTCGAGCAGGTCACGGTGGAGCGCGCCACGGAGTACTCTGCGGAGGACGCGGACGTGACGCTGCGGCTGCACCAGGCGCTCTACCCGCAGGTGCAGGCCGAGGAAAAGCTCGAGCGCATCTACCGCGAGGTCGAGATGCCGCTTGTCGCGGTGCTATTCAATATGGAGCGCAACGGCGTCCTGCTCGACATTGCGCTGCTCAAGGAGCTCTCGCGCGAGTTCGGCGAGAAGATGGCGGCGATCGAGGGCGAGGCGCACGCGCAGGCCGGCCAGCCGTTCAACATCAACTCGCCGAGGCAGATCCAGGAGATCCTGTTCGAAAAACAGGGGTTGAAGCCCGTCAAGAAGACCCCCTCGGGCCAGCCTTCGACCGACGAGGAGTCGCTGGAGGAGCTTGCGCTCGATCATCCGCTGCCGAAGCTCATCCTCGACTACCGCACGCTTGCCAAGCTCAAGTCCACTTACACGGACAAATTGCCGGAGTCGATCAATCCGCGCACCGGGCGCGTCCATACCAACTACGGCCAGGCGGTCGCGGTGACGGGCAGGCTCGCGAGCAACGACCCCAACCTCCAGAACATCCCCATCCGCACCGCCGAGGGGCGCCGCATCCGGGAGGCGTTCATCGCGCCGCCGGGAGCCCACATCGTCTCGGCCGACTACTCGCAGATCGAGCTGCGGATCATGGCGCACATCTCACATGATGCGAGCCTGCTTGCGGCATTTGCCGCGGGCGAGGACATCCACACGGCGACGGCGGCGGAGATTTTCGGCTTGAGCCCCAAGGCCGTGGGGGCCGAGCAGCGGCGCTACGCCAAGGTCATCAACTTCGGATTGATCTACGGCATGTCGGCATTCGGGCTGGCGCGGCAGCTTGGGCTGGAGCGCGCGGCCGCGCAGCAGTACATGGATCGCTATTTCACGCGCTACCCCGGCGTGGCGGAATACATGAAGCGCACGCGGGAGCAGGCGCGTGAGCGCGGCTACGTCGAGACCGTGTTCGGCCGCCGGCTGTGGCTGCCGGAGATCACGAGCAGCAACCCCGCGCGCCGCCAGGGCGCGGAGCGCGCCGCGATCAACGCACCGATGCAGGGCACGGCGGCCGATCTCATCAAGATGGCGATGATCGTCGTGGACCGCTGGCTGGCGGAACGGCGCCTCGCGGCACGCCTCATCATGCAGGTGCACGACGAGCTCGTCCTGGAAGTTCCCGATGCCGAACTCGCCGAGGTCAGGCGCGAGTTGCCGAAGCTGATGAACGGCGTCGCGAAGCTCGCCGTGCCGCTGGTCGTGGACGTCGGCGCCGGTCCCAACTGGGACAAGGCCCACTAAGACCAGTGACCAGTGACCAGTGACGACTGACGAATAACGAGTGGCGAGCCAGAGTGTCAGACGACGCCGGCCTCGTGCGCCTGGCGGTCGGCATGGTAGGACGAGCGCACCAGCGGCCCGCATGCCGCGTGCATGAACCCCATCGCATGCGCCTGGTGCGCGAATTCGTCGAACACCGCCGGCTCGACGTAGCGCGTGACCGGTAGATGATGGGCGGAGGGCTGCAGGTACTGGCCGACGGTCAGCATGTCCACGTCGTGCGCGCGCAGGTCGCGCATCACCTCGAGGATTTCTTCGTCGGTTTCTCCCAGCCCCACCATCAGCCCCGACTTCGTGGGCAAATGCGGGAACCGCGATTTGAAATCCTTGAGCAGCTGGAGCGAATTGCGGTAGTCGGCCCCCGGGCGCGCCTGCCGGTAGAGTCGCTGCACCGTTTCCAGGTTGTGGTTCATGACGTCGGGCGGCGATACCGCCAGCGCGTCGAGCGCGATCCCGAGCCGGCCGCGGAAATCGGGCACCAGCACCTCGATTCGGGTCTGCGGCGAATGCACACGCACCGCGCGGATGCACTCGGCGAAGTGCGTCGCGCCGCCGTCGCGGAGATCGTCGCGATCGACGCTGGTGATGACCACGTAATGGAGGTTCAGCGCGGCAATGGTTCGCGCGAGGTTGAGCGGCTCCTCGGCGTCCGGTGGTAGCGGCCTGCCATGCGCCACGTCGCAGAACGGGCAGCGGCGGGTGCAGAGATCTCCCAGGATCATGAAGGTCGCCGTCCCCTTGCCAAAGCACTCGCCGATGTTGGGGCAGGTCGCCTCTTCGCACACCGTGTGCAGTCGATGCTCGCGGAGGATCCGCTTGATCTCCTGGAAGCGCTCGCCGTTCCCGAGGCGCACGCGGATCCACGCCGGCTTCGCGAGCGGCGCCGCGGGGACGACCTTGACGGGGATGCGCGCCGTCTTGAGGCGGCCCTTCTGCTTTTCCCCGATCGCGCTCATGCGAGCCTCTTCAGCACCGACCGGACGA
>DASWHI010000225.1:0-4360 GCA_036398235.1 Burkholderiales bacterium | reverse complement strand
GCAGCAGGAAATGAGCGTTGACGCGCTCTCGGTCGTCAAGGTGCGCAGCAAGGTGGTCGCCAACGCGCGCACGTCCCGCAGCCTGGGCACGCAGCGCGAGGGCACCGGGGTGGTGATCGACTCGGAAGGCCTGGTGCTCACCATCGGCTACCTGATCATCGAGGCGGAGACCGTGGAGCTGTCCACCGCCGACGGGCGTGCCTTCCCGGCCACGGTCATCGGCTACGACAACACGAGCGGCTTCGGCCTGCTCAAGGCATTGCGCCCGCTGCCGGTGAAGCCGATTCAGTTCGGGCAATCCGCGAAGATCGCGGAGCGCGAGATGGTGCTGATCGTGGGGTTCGACGGTGTGGCGCCGGCCTACGTCGTTTCGCGCCGTCCGTTCGTGGGCTACTGGGAATACCTGCTCGACGAAGCGATCTACACCGCCCCGGCCACGGTCAACTGGAGCGGCGCCGCGCTGCTCAGCCGCGAAGGCAGGCTGCTCGGCATCGGCTCGCTGGTGGTGGGCGACGCCATGGGAACGCGGACGCAGGTGCCGGGCAACATGTTCGTGCCGATCGACCTGCTGAAGCCGATGCTCGGCGACCTCATCGCCACCGGACGGGGGTCCGGCAAGCCGCGTCCGTGGCTCGGCATCAACACCCAGGAAGTGCAGGGCAACGTGATCGTCACGCGGGTCTCGCCCGAGAGCCCCGCGGAGCAGGCCAGCCTGAAGACCGGTGACATCATCGTCGGCCTGGGCGGTCAGACGATCAAGGGCCAGGCCGATTTCTATACCCGGATCTGGTCGCACGGAGAGGCGGGGGTGGAGATTCCGCTCGACGTGCTGCGCGGCGGACGCCTCGAAAGCTTCTCGGTCAAGTCCGTTGACCGCGAGCAGTACCTGCGGCCCAAGCCTACCTACTAGAACATTCCCATACCCGCCACGCCGGTGGCGAGATCCATCTGCTCGACGAGCTTCTTGCCGACGAGGTTGCGCAACGTCTCGGTCGTGCCGCCGCCGAGGCTGCCGTAGCGCGCGCCGCGGAAGAAGCGCGAGACCGGGAACTCATCGGTGAAGCCGTAGCCGCCGTGGACCTGGATCGCCTCGGACGTCACGCGGATGCTCATCTCGTTGCAGTAGATCTTGGCCATCGCGGCGAGTGCGGGGTCAGGGAAGCGGTCGCCGCTCACCGCAGCGCGGTAGAGGAGCCCGCGCGCCGCCTCGATCTCGATGTACATGTCGGCGGCTTTCCAGCGCAGTCCCTGGAATTCGCCGATCCTCCGGCCGAAGGCGGAGCGGTCGCGCATGTAGCGCACGGCTTCTTCCAGCGCGCCTTCGGCAAGCCCCAGGCAGATCGCGGGATTGAGGCAGCGCTGGGTATTGAACGCCGAGAGCAGCCGCTTCATCCCGTCGTCGCGGACGACCAGGTTCTCCAGCGGCAGCTCGACGTTGTCGAACACCACCTCGGACAGGTACTCGCCGCCCATCGTGTGGAAGCTCGACTTGACGGTCATGCCCTTCGCGCCTCCGGGCACCAGCACGCAGCCGATACCCTTCGCGCCGGGCACCCGGTTGACGCGGGTGAACACGACCAGCATCTCGGCGATGTCGGCGCGCGAGATCAGCGTCTTCACGCCGTTCACGATGACGCGGTCGCCCCGGACTTCGGTATTGGTGGCGTAATTCGCTACGTCGGTGCCGGCATTGGGCTCGGTCATGCAGATGGCGAGAAACGCCTCGCCGGCCGCAACCCGCGGCAGGATGCGCCGCTTGATCGATTCCGGCGCATAGGTGGCGATGACCCGCGTCTGGACACCGAGCTCACCGAGAGCCGCCATCGCGGTCACGTAGCAGACCTTGCCGATTTCCTCGAGCACCAGCACGGTGTCGAGGATGCCGAGACCGGAACCGCCGTATTCCTGCGGCACCGCCATGCCGAGCACGCCGATTCCGGCGAGGGTCTTCATGTTCTCCGCCGGCCAGGTCCCGTCGAGATACCGGATCGCCCGCGCCCTGAAGTCCTTCTGGCACACGCGCCGCACGGCGTCGACGAGCGCGCGCTGCTCGTCGGTGATTCGAAAATTCATCGTGCTAGATTAAACACCTATTTGACGCTGCTCAAGCCCGTATCCTAGACTGCGCATTCCACTTAGCATTCACCCCCTTTGACGAGGCGCTCATGGATCAGGCGAAAGCTGCAGCGACAATCACCGGACAGGAGCATTGGACGAAGAAAGGCGACGTCCGGCTCTTCCTGTGGGAGAAGCGCGCGGCCGGCGCGAAGGCGCCGCGGGGAACGGTCCTGTTCGTGCACGGCTCGTCGATGGGCTCGCAACCGACGTTCGACCTGCAGGTGCCGGGACGGCTCCATTCCTCCGCGATGGATTACTTCGCCGGGGTCGGCTTCGACACCTGGTGCATGGACATGGAGGGCTACGGCCGCTCGGACAAGAAGCGCGACATCAACTGCGACATCGCCAACGGTGCCGACGACCTCGCGGCGGGGACCGAATACATCATGAAGACGCGCGGGACGCGGTCCTTCCTGACGTACGGCATCTCGTCGGGCGCCCTGCGCGCCGCACTCTTCGCGCAGCGCCATCCGGAGCGGGTGAAGCGCCTTGCGCTCGACGCCTTCGTCTGGACCGGCGAAGGCAGCCCGACGCTCGCCGAGCGGCGCAGGAAGCTGCCCGAGTTTCAGGCGAAAAACCGCCGCCCGATCGACCGCGCCTTCGTGCGCAGCATCTTCAACCGCGACCACCCGGGCTGCGCCGAGGACAGGGTGATCGAGGCGTTCGCCGACCACATCCTCAAGCTCGACGACTCGGTGCCGACCGGCACCTACGTGGACATGTGCACGAAGCTGCCGGTGGTGGATCCGGCGCAGATCACCGTGCCGACCCTCATCATGCGCGGCCAGTTCGACGGCATCGCGGGGTTCGACGACCTGACGGAATTCTTCAAGCGCCTGCCCAACCCGGACAAGCAGTTCGTGGTGATGTCCGGCATCTCGCACGCAAGCTTCCACCAGATCAACTACCTGATGGTGTACCATATCCTGTACTCGTTCTTCACGCAGCCCGAGCCGGTTTATCGTGGTTGAGGAACGAAGTGACATTTGATGTTGATTTCATAATTCAACGAGGAGGAAAAGCCAATGAACGGAAAACGATTGCTGCAATTCGCCGCTGTGGCGGCAGGGCTCGTGATCGGAGGCGCGGCTCACGCGCAGGCATGGCCGTCAAAGCCGGTGCGGATGATCGTGCCCTTCGGCACCGGCGGCGGCACCGACATCCAGGCGCGGCTGCTCGCGGATAGTTTCCGCCAGAGCACCGGCCAGACGTTCATCACGGACAACCGCGCGGGCGCGGGCGGCCTGATCGGCGCGGAGATTGCCGTCCGCTCCCCGGCCGACGGCTATACCATCCTCTTCACCACGACCTCGCTCGCGGTCAACACCACGCTGCTGGCAAAGCACCTCAAGTTCGATCCGCGCAGCGATCTCACGCCAATCAGCTGGATTTCCTCCACGCCGCTGGTGCTCTGCACCCATCCCGCCGTGCCTGCGAAGACGGCGAAGGATCTGGTCGCGCTCGCCAAGAAGAACCCCGGCAAGCTCAACAACGGCGTCAACACCGTGGGCACGACCAGCCATCTTGCGGCCGAGATGATGAAGCAGCAGGCCGGGCTGGACACGCAGATCATCGCGTTCAAGGGCGGCGGTCCGGCGATACAGTCGCTCATGGTGGGTGATATCGACCTGCTCTTCGCCACCGGCCCGGTCGCGGCGACCAATCTGAAGACCGGCAAGATCCGCTGCCTGGCGGTCACCTCGGCGAAGAGGTCGGCCGCGCTGCCCGACCTGCCGACCCTGAACACCGTCATCCCGGGCTTCCAGGCGGAGAACTGGTACGCCATGTTCTTCCCGAAGGGCGCGCCGCAGGACGCAGTCAACAAGATGAACCAGACGATCAAGACGGCTTTGGCGAACGAAAGGATTGCTTCGTTTTACAAGCGGGAAGCGCTTGACCCGATTGGCAGCACGCCGGCCGAACTGCAGGATTTGTTCGCTCGCGATATCAAGAAATACGCTGAAGTCATCACGAAGGGCAACATCAAGGTGCAGTAGGCTTCAGGCACGGTCCAGGCAGGTGATCGGCGCTTCCCCCGGGAAGCGCCGTTTTCTTGTACGCATCGCGGGATCGGTTTACCCGCAAATCATGATCCGCCGCATATCACGGCAAGCTGGGGGGAAGAATCGGAGGAAAACAGACAGGGCGGAGATGAGGCAGCAGGCTTGAAAACGAGTCCACCTTGTGGAAACATGACATCGGTTGCATCCACTAACAACGAGGAGGATTCCATGAAATGGAG
>DASWHI010000224.1:0-5585 GCA_036398235.1 Burkholderiales bacterium | reverse complement strand
GAACATCCTCAACCACGGCCCGTCCTCGCCCCAGTCGGCGGGGCGCCAGGAGTTCTGCGCGGCGCGGAACACGCGCTCGGGGTGGGGCATGACGACGGTGAAGCGCCCGTCGGGCGTGGTGAGCCCGGTGATGCCGCCGGGCGAGCCGTTCGGATTGCACGGATAGGACTCGGTCGGCGCGCCCCGGTTGTCCACGAAGCGCAGCGCCACCAGCGGCCGCGCCGCCTCGCGCGCCGCCGCGTCCCTGAATTCTGCATAACCCTCGCCGTGTGCGACCGCGATCGGCATGCGGCTGCCCGCCATGCCGTCGAAGATGACCGCGTGCGAGCGCTGCACTTCCAGCATCACGAAACGCGCCTCGAACTGCTCCGAGCGGTTGCGCACGAAATGCGGCCACGCTTCCGCCCCCGGGATCAGCTCGCGGAGGTTCGCCATCATCTGGCAGCCATTGCACACGCCGATCGCGAAGCTGTCGGGGCGGATGAAGAACGCCTCGAAGTCGGCGCGCGCGCGGGCGTTGAACAGGATCGACTTCGCCCACCCCTCGCCCGCGCCCAGCACGTCGCCATAGGAGAAGCCGCCGCAAGCGGCGAACCCCCGGTAGTCCTTCAGGCTCGCGCGGCCGGAGATGATGTCGCTCATGTGCACGTCGACCGCCGTGAATCCGGCGCGGTCGAAGGCGGCGGCCATCTCGACCTGCCCGTTCACGCCCTGCTCGCGCAGGATGGCGATACGCGGGCGGACGCCGCGGCTCACGTACGGCGCTGCGATGTTTTCCGCGGGATCGAACGTCAGCGCGCAATGCAGACCCGGGTCGCCCGCATCGAGGATCCGTTCGTATTCCTGCCGCGCGCACTCGGGATCGTCGCGCAGCCTCTGCATGTTGAACGTCGTCTCGGACCAGGCGCGTCGCAGGTCGGCCAGCGCCTCGTCGAGGAGCGTTTCGCCGTCCGCCATGATGCGCAGCCGACGCTCGGAGCTGATGCTGCCGATGACGTGGCACAGTGCTCCCAGGCCCGCGCCCGCCAGGACATGCTTCACGGCCGCGACGTCGCCCGCCCGCAACTGCAGCACGGCGCCGAGCTCCTCGTTGAAGAGAAACTCAGCCGCGGGCCCGCGGCCGGCAATGCCGCCAAGCTCAAGTGCAACCCCCGCCCGGCCGGCGAACATCATCTCGCACACCGTGGCGAAGAGGCCGCCGTCGGAGCGATCGTGGTAGGCAAGTATCCTGCCGTCCCGATTAAGCTTCTGGACGGCCCCGAAAAACGCCTTCAGCCGCCCCGCGTCCACATCCGGCGCCGCGTTGCCGGTCTCGCCATAGACCTGGGCAAGCGCCGAGCCGCCCATGCGGCAGAGCCCGCCGCCGAGATCCACCAGGAGCAAAACGGTATCCCCGCAGTCGATTCGCAGCTGGGGCGTTAACGTGCCGCGCACGTCGGCGACCGGCGCGAACGCGGACACGATGAGGGAAACCGGGGCGGTCACTTCCTTGCGCGCGCCGTTGTCCTCCCACGTCGTCTTCATGGACAGGCTGTCCTTGCCGACAGGGATGCTCACACCAAGCTTCGGACACAACTCGAGCGCGACGGCGCGCACGGTGTCGAACAGCGCGGCGTCCTCGCCCGGGTGTCCCGCTGCAGCCATCCAGTTCGCGGAAAGCTTGACGTCGCTCACGTCCGAAATGGGTGCCGCCGCGATATTGGTAAGCGCTTCGCCCACCGCCATGCGGCCCGAGGCTTCCGGGCTGACCAGCGCAAGCTGCGTGCGTTCCCCCATCGCAAAGGCCTCGCCGCGGTAACTGTCGAAGCCCATCAGGGTCACCGCCGCGTCCGCGACGGGCACCTGCCACGGTCCCACCATCTGGTCGCGCGCAGTGAGCCCGCCCACGGTGCGGTCCCCGATGGTGATGAGGAAGCTCTTGTCCGCCACCGCCGGCAGCCGCAGCACCCGGTAGGCCGCCTCGCGCAGCTCGATGCCCTGGGTCTCGAACGGGGGCAGCTCGCGTCGCCGGTGCGTCACGTCGCGCGTCATCCGGGGCGGTTTGCCGAGGAGGACCGCAAGCTCCATGTCCACCGGGCGGTTGGCGAACAAGGGGTCGTTCACGACGAGATGCCCGTCCGCGCTCGCCTCCCCGATCACCGCAAACGGGCAGCGCTCGCGCTCGCAAATGCCGCGGAAGCGCTCGAGGTCCGACGGAGCTACCGCCAGCACGTAGCGTTCCTGCGCCTCGTTGCACCAGATCTGCATCGGCGACATTCCAGGCTCGTCATTCGGGATCTTGCGCATATCGAAGCGCCCGCCGCGCTGCGCGGAGTGCACCAGCTCGGGCAACGCGTTGGAAAGGCCGCCCGCGCCCACGTCGTGTATCGACCGGACCGGATTGGCTCCGCCAAGCGCCCAGCAACGGTCGATGACCTCCTGCGCCCGCCGCTGGATTTCGGCATTGCCGCGCTGAACCGAGTCGAAATCGAGGTCCTCGAGGTTGGCGCCGGTGCCCATGCTGGAGGCCGCGCCGCCGCCGAGCCCGATCAGCATACCGGGCCCTCCGAGCTGGATCAGGACCGCCCCGGAGCCGAGCTCGCGCTTCAGCGCGTGGAGCGCGGCGAGATTGCCGATGCCGCCGGCGATCATGATCGGCTTGTGGTAGCCCCGCACCTCGCCTGCCACGCGCTGCTCGAAGGTGCGGAAATAGCCGGCCAGGTTGGGCCGGCCGAACTCGTTATTGAAGGAGGCCGCGCCGATCGGGCCCTCGAGCATGATCTGCAGGGCGGACGCAATGCGCCGCGGCCACCCGATGCCGCCGTCTCTTTCCCACGGCTGGATGAAATCCGGAATGTGGAGATTGGAAACGCTGAAGCCGGTCAACCCGGCCTTGGGCTTGGCGCCGCACCCGGTGGCGCCCTCGTCGCGGATCTCGCCCCCGGCCCCCGTCGCCGCGCCCGGAAAGGGAGAAATCGCCGTGGGATGGTTGTGCGTCTCCACCTTCATCACGGTGTGCGTGAGCTCCTGCGTCGCGCGATACGTGCCATCCTCCCGCGGGTAGAAGCGCCCGATGCTCGCCCCCTCCATCACGGCGGCGTTGTCCGCGTAGGCGACCACGGTGCCGCGCGGATTCCTCGCGTGCGTGCTGCGGATCATGCCGAAGAGCGTCTCGGATTCCGGCCTGCCGTCGATCACCCACTGCGCGTTGAAGATCTTGTGCCGGCAATGCTCCGAGTTCGCCTGCGCGAACATCATCAGCTCGACGTCCGTCGGATTGCGGCCAATGCGCTTGAAGTGCGCGGCGAGGTACTCGATCTCGTCCTGCGACAGCGCGAGTCCCATCTCCAGATTTGCCCGCTCGAGCGCCGCGATTCCTCCGCCGAGAACATCCACTGTCGCGAGCGGCTTCGGCGCGAAGTGCTCGAACAACCGGTCGGCGTCCTCAAGGGAACCGAGCACCGTCTCCGTCATGCGATCATGGATGAGCGGCGCCAGCGCCGCCCGATCGCTCGTGGAAAGCGGTTCGCCGTTCCGCGTCGAGATGAAGTACGCCACGCCGCGCTCGATGCGGCGAACCGCCTCGAGCCCGCAGTGGTGCGCAATATCGGTCGCCTTGGACGACCACGGGGAAATGGTGCCAAAGCGCGGCAGGACCAGCATGAGCTCCCCGCGCGCCGCCGCCGACGCCTCGGCCGGGCCGTAGGCCAGGATGCGATCGAGGCGCTTCGCCTCTGCATCCGACAATGCGCGCGCGAGCTCGACGAAATGACGGAACTCGGCGTGAACCGCGGTGACGCGCGAAACGGAGGAACGAAGGGAGCTGGCCAGTCTGCTTGAGCGGAAGGCCGAGAGGGCGTTTCTTCCTCTCAGCCTCAAGATCTGCGACATGTGGCGAAATCGAAGTCGCTAAAAAAGCATTTTACACGAAACCGCGCCGTGCCGCCGCGAGCGCGGCATCATTCACGTTAGAATACACGCACTTATGACCGTACGCCTGGCCCACGACACGCCGATCTATCGCAGCGCGGACGTGCGCGCCATCGAGGCCGCAGCCGCGGCGGCACCCGCGCCGCCGCAGCTCATGGAGAAAGCCGGACTGGCGGCGGCGGAAATCGCGCGCGAGGTGTCGAGCGGCACCGGCAAGCCCATCCTGGCGTTGGCCGGTCCGGGCAACAACGGCGGCGACGCCTTCGTCGTGGCGCGCCATCTCAAGCAGCGGTACTTCAATGTCTCCGTCGTCTTCGCGGACGAAGAAAGCAAGCTTTCGGCGGATGCGTCGGCCGCGTTGCGCGCCTGGCGCGCCGCCGGTGGCAGTATCGCCGGGGCCTTGCCCACGACCCAGGATTGGGGGCTGGTAGTGGACGGCATGTTCGGCATCGGTCTCGAGCGCGAGGTCACCGGACGCTATGCCGAGTGGATCGCGGCGGTCAACCGGCTTCACTCGCCGGTCCTCGCCCTGGACGTGCCGAGCGGGCTCCAGTCCGACACCGGGCGCGTGATGGGCTGCGCGATACGCGCATCCCATACCGTCACCTTTATCGCTCTGAAGCCCGGGCTCCTCACGCTCGACGGCCCCGATCATTGCGGCGATATTCACGTGAGCGCGCTCGGGCTCGATGCGCGGAAGCTCCGGCCGGCGCAGGGTTTCCTGATCGGCGGCGAAGTGCTGAATGGAGTCCTCGCGCCGAGGGCACATAACAGCCACAAGGGCGATTACGGCAGCGTCGGCATCCTCGGCGGGGACCACGGGATGGTCGGCGCGGCGCTGCTCGCGGGGCGCGCGGCACTGAAGATGGGGTGCGGACGGGTCTACGTCGGGCTCCTGGCGCGCGATGCGCACCCCGTGGACCCGGACCAGCCGGAGCTCATGCTGCGGACCGCGGATGAAGTGCTGAAGCTCGGGCATCTCACCTGCCTCGCCGTCGGCCCCGGGCTGGGCCAGATGCCTGATGCCGCCTTCTATCTCGGCGTCGCGCTCGAGTCGCCGCTTCCGCTCGTGCTCGACGCCGATGCCCTCAATCTCGTTGCCGCCGATACCCGGCTCGCCGAAACGCTCCGGAAGCGCTCGGTGCCGTCGTTGCTGACGCCTCATCCCGCGGAGGCGGCGCGGCTTCTAGGCTCTTCCACCCGCGAAATCCAGAACGATCGCGTGGGCGCCGCGACAGCGCTCGCGACAAGGTTCGGCTGTCTCGTCGTGCTGAAGGGAGCGGGAAGCGTCTGCGCCGCCCCGGAAGGGACCTGGCATATCAACACCACCGGCAATCCCGGCATGGCGAGCGCCGGCATGGGCGATGCGCTCTCCGGCATCCTCGGCGCGCTGCTCGCGCAGCGCTGCACCGGCGAATCCTCGCTGGTGCTCGGCGTGCACCTGCACGGCGCCGCCGGCGATGCGCTCGCCCAAGGCGGCATCGGCCCGGTCGGCATGACCGCCAACGAGCTGATCGACGCCGCTCGCCGCCTGTGGAACGGCTGGCTAACCCAGCCGCACTAGCTTTCCCGCGCCGGCATCCCAGCGCCAGGGCGAATCCTGATCGAGCCTTACCCCGCCGAGAAACGCCGGCTCCTCCCGCACTTCCCGGAATATTGCTTCGAAATCCTTCCCC
>DASWHI010000223.1:0-30693 GCA_036398235.1 Burkholderiales bacterium | reverse complement strand
AGCAGCAGCTGCGAGAGCACGTCGGGGGGCGTCACGATCGCTGCGATCACGAATGAGCCCACGATGGAATAGGGGCGGATGCCCGTCAGCTGCTCGATCGTGACCGCCCCCATGCGCACCAGGATCAGCACTGCGATCGGCACCTCGAAGGTCACCCCGAACGCGAGAAACATCGTGATCACGAAATTCAGGTAGTTCTCGATGTCGGGCGCGACCGAGATGCTCTTGGGGGCGATCTTGTAGACGAAATCGAATACCACGCCGAACACGAAGAAATAGCAGAACGCCACTCCCACGAAGAACAGCATGGTGCTCGCGACCACCAGCGGCACCACCAGGCGCCGCTCGTGAGCGTAGAGGCCGGGCGCGACGAACGCCCAGACCTGATGGAGCACGTAGGGCAGCGCCGCCGCGAACGCCACCATCGCCGCGACCTTGACCGGTATGAGGAAGGGGGCGACGACCCCGGTCGCGATCATCTTCGAGCCTTCCGGCAGCGCGCGCATCATCGGATACGCGAGAAGATCGTAGAGCTCGGAGGCGAACGGGAAGAGGATTGCGAACACCACGCCCACCGCGATCAGCATGCGCAGCAGGCGGTCGCGCAGCTCGATCAGGTGGGAGATGAAGGTGTCTTCCGTCATTCCCCGACGTCAACTCTGTTTCTGGGGAGAGGCCGGTGGATTCGTGTCCAGCGCGAGCTCGCTTTGCCGGAGGGCCGGCTGCGCGACCGGCGGCGGTGTGTCGGAAGCCATGTCTGCGAACGGATCGGCGCCCGGCTGCGCGTCCTGCGCGAGCTTGTTGAACTCGCCCTCGGCGTCGTTCATCTCCTTGCTGACCGAGCTCTGGAACGAGCGCGCCGCGTCTTCCATGCTCGACTGCATCTTCTTCAGCTCCTCCAGCTCCATCTCGCGGGAGATATCCGCCTTAACGTCGTTGACGTAGCGCTGCATGCGGCCGAACAGGTGGCCGAGCGTGCGCGCGACGCCGGGCAGGCGCTCGGGACCGATCACGATCAGGGCCACGACCGCGATGACGAGCAGCTCGGAGAATCCGATATCAAACATGTGGCGGCGAGAGTTTGGCCTCTCGCTTTTCGGGCTACGTCTTGGGCGTTTCTTTTTTGGCCTGGCCTTCGATGGTCTGGCCGGTGGCGGGCGGGAGCTCCGCCTTGGCCTGCGCGGACTTGTCGTCCTCCGACTTCATGCCGTCCTTGAAGCCCTTCACCGCGCTGCCGAGATCGGCGCCCATATTGCGCAGCTTCTTGGTGCCGAAGATCAGCATCACCACCAGCAGCACGATCAGCCAGTGCCAGATGCTCAGCGATCCCATCGTCGTTCTCCTCAGGAAATCCGCTCAACCGCGGGATTTCTTTTCCTCGATGCCGGAAATTCCTTCGCGGCGGCGCAGCTCGGCCAGCACATCCTCGGGAGCGAGGCCATGCCATGCCAGCAGCACCAGGCTGTGAAACCACAGGTCCGCAGTCTCGCGCACGATATTCAGTTTATCACCGCCCTTGGCGGCGAGCACCGTCTCGGCGGCTTCCTCCGCAACCTTTTTCAGGATCGCGTCCTGGCCTTTCGCGAACAGGCTCGCGACGTAGGAGGCGGACGGATCGCCCTGCTTGCGGTCCGCGATCACCTTCCCGAGCCGGTGGAGCAGGTTTTCGTCGATCATCGCTTGTAGATGTCCCGGGGATCCTTCAGCACGGGCTCGGTCACCACCCACTTGTCCCCGTCGAGCCGCTGAAAGAAGCAGCTGTGGCGTCCGGTATGACAGGCGATGCCGCCCCTCTGTTCCACTTCCAGCAGAATCACGTCCTCATCGCAGTCAAGGCGGATGGACTTCACCATCTGCACGTTTCCCGAGGTCTCGCCCTTGCGCCACAGCTTCCCGCGCGAGCGCGACCAGTAGTGGGCCTCGCCGCTCTGGGCCGTCCTGCCAAGCGCCTCGCGGTTCATCCACGCCACAGTCAGGACTTTGCCGCTGCCGGACTCCTGCGCTACCGCCGGCACCAGCCCATCCTGCGCCCAGTTGACCTTGTCGAGCCAGTCGTCTTTCATCCGTCCAGTTTCCAGTTTCCAGTTTGAAGTTTCAAGTTCGGGGAAAAACTGGCGCCTGTCAACTTTAACTCGAAACTCGCAACTTGAAACTCGAAACTAGAGTCTGACCTCGATCCCGCGCCGCGCCAGGTGCTCCTTGGCCTGGCGCACGGTGTACTCCCCGTAGTGGAACACGCTCGCCGCGAGCACCGCGTCGGCGCGCCCCTGCAGGATGCCCTCGGCGAGATGATCGAGATTGCCGACGCCCCCGCTCGCGATCACCGGGACTGACAGTGCGTCGGAGAAAGCGCGGGTCAACTCGAGGTCGAAACCGCTGCGAGTGCCGTCGCGGTCCATGCTGGTGAGCAGGATCTCGCCGGCGCCGGCCGTCTCCATCCGGCGGCCCCATTCCAGCGCGTCGAGCCCGGTCGCGGTGCGGCCGCCGTGCGTGTACACCTCCCAGCGAGGTGCGCCCCCGCCCGGCACCCGCTTCGCGTCCACCGCGACCACGATGCACTGCGAGCCGTAGCGGCCGGCCGCCTCCTCCACCAGTCGCGGCCGCTGCACTGCGGCGGTGTTGATGCTGACCTTGTCGGCGCCCGCGTTGAGCAGCCGCCGCACGTCCTCCACCGAGCGCACACCGCCGCCCACCGTCAGCGGGATGAAGACCTGCGCCGCGACCGCCTCGACCACGCTCACGATCAGGTCGCGCCCGTCGCTCGACGCGGTGATGTCGAGGAACGCGAGCTCGTCGGCGCCCTGCTCGTCGTAGCGCCGCGCGATTTCGACTGGATCACCCGCGTCGCGCAGGCCGACAAAATTGACGCCTTTCACCACGCGCCCGGAGGTGACGTCGAGACAGGGAATGATGCGCTTCGCCAGACCCATTAAGACCGAGGGATGAAGGATGAGGGATGAGGGATGAGGGAAAAATCAAGAGCAAGAAACCGGTTCAGGTCATCCCTCCGCCCTCCGCCCTCATCCCTTGGACGGCAGACCACTATTTCTCCTTCTTTGAGAGTTCATCAGCCAATTTCTGGGCTTTCGCAAAGTCCAGCTTGCCCTCGTAGATGGCACGGCCGGTGATGGCGCCGGTGATGCCCTCGTGCTCGACTGCGCACAGGGACTTGATGTCGTCCAGGCTTCTGATGCCGCCGCTCGCAATCACCGGCACCGTGAGCGCTTTCGCCAGTGTCACGGTGGCGGCAATGTTGACGCCGGTCAGCATGCCATCGCGCCCGATGTCGGTGTAGATGATGGCCTCCACGCCGTAGTCCTGGAACTTCTTCGCAAGATCGAGCACTTCGTGACCGGTCAGCTTCGACCAGCCGTCGACGGCGACCTTGCCGTCCTTCGCGTCGAGCGCGACCAGCACGTGCCCGGGAAACGCGGTGCACGCATCGTGCAGGAAACCGGGCGTCTTCACCGCCGCGGTGCCGATGATGACGTAGCTCGCGCCCGAATCGAGCAGTTGCTCCACGGTGTCGAGATCGCGGATGCCCCCGCCGAACTGAATCGGCAGCTTGTCGCCCACTGCGGCCGCAATCGCCTTGATCGCGGGCTCGTTCCTGGGGCGGCCGGCGGCCGCGCCGTTGAGATCCACGACGTGCAGCCGGCGCGCGCCGAGCTTCAGCCACCGCTCGGCCATCGCCGCCGGGTCATCGGAGAAGACGGTGGACTTGTCCATCGCGCCCTGCTTCAGGCGCACGCACTTGCCGTCCTTGAGGTCGATCGCAGGAATCAGCAGCATGATGTCACGCGGCCGGCGATGCCGCGGCGCTCCGCGCCGGGTGCTGCGCCGCGGGTTGCCACTCCACGAAATTGGCGAGCAGCCTCAGCCCGGCTTCGGCGCTCTTTTCCGGGTGAAACTGCACGGCGAAGACATTGCCGCGCGCGGCCGCGCAGGTAAACGGCACGCCGTAGACGCTCTCGCCCGCGATCAGCTCGCCGCGGCCGGGCACCGGGTAATAGCTGTGCACGAAATAGAAGCGGCTCGCCTGCGGGATCCCCCGCCACAGGGGGTGCTCGACCGTCTGCCGCACCTCGTTCCACCCCATGTGCGGCACCTTGAGGCGCAGCCCGCGCTCGTCCGTCATGCCCTCCGCCGGGAAGCGCCGCACCCGTCCCGGCAGCAGCGCAAGCCCGGGGGTGTCGCCCTCCTCGCTCGACTCGAACAGCATCTGCAGGCCAATGCAGATGCCGAGGAAAGGCTTCGCGCCCGCGGCCTCCAGCACCGCCTGGCGCAGTCCGCGCGCTTCCATCTCGCGCATGCAGTCCGGCATCGCGCCCTGGCCCGGGAACACCACGCGCGCCGCGCGCGCGACCTGCCGCGCATCGCTTGTCACCTCGACCCTCAGTCGAGGCGCGACGTGCTCGATGGCCTTGGCCACCGAGCGCAGGTTGCCCATGCCGTAATCGACGACCGCGACGTCACTCACAGGCGCCTGTTCTAGAGGGAGCCCTTGGTGGAAGGCACGTCCCTCACGCGCGCGTCGGCCTCGATCGCAACGCGCAGCGCGCGCGCGAACGCCTTGAATGCCGTTTCCGCCTGGTGGTGGGCATTCGTGCCCTTGAGGTTGTCCACATGCAGCGTCACCTGCGCGTGATTGACGAAGCCCTGGAAAAACTCGTGGATGAGGTCGACGTCGAATTCGCCGATGCGCGCGCGGGCGAACTCGATGTGGTACTCGAGGCCGGGGCGTCCCGAGAGGTCCACCACCGCGCGCGACAGAGCCTCGTCGAGCGGCACGTAGGCGTGTCCATAGCGGCGCACGCCCTTCTTGTCGCCGATCGCCTTGGCAAACGCCTGGCCGAGCGTGATGCCCACGTCCTCGACGGTGTGGTGCGCGTCGATCTTCAGGTCGCCGTTCGCCGTCACCTCGAGGTCGAACACGCCGTGGCGCGCGACCTGCTCGAGCATGTGATCGAGAAACGGCACCCCGGTCGCGATGCTCGATCTTCCGGAGCCGTCGAGGTTCAGCTTGACGCCGATCCGGGTCTCGTTCGTGTTGCGCGTGACTTCGGCTTTACGCATGGCCGTGCTGGCAGCGGTACGGGCGCACCGCGCGCGAAACAGGCGTGGATTTCAAGCGTTAAGGGTCTGGGTCAATGCGGTAAGGAAGGCGGTGTTCTCATCTGGTGTGCCGACCGTCACCCGCAGGCAGTCTGCAAGCAGGCGATGAGAACCGTGGAGACTCTTGATCAGTACTCCGCGTCGTTTCAGTCCGTCGAAAATGCGCTCCGCTTCGCTGATTCTGAACAGTATGAAATTGGCGTCGCTCGGATACGCCGTCACCCCGGGCACCCGCCGCAATTCGCCCAGCAGGCGACCTCGCTCAAGCTTGATCGCCGCGGCCTGATCTGTCAACACCGAACCGTACTCGAGCACTACGGCCGCGATGAGCTGTGTGAGTGTGTTCACATTATAAGGCAAACGCAGCTTGTCGAGCTGCCGGATCCAGCGCTCCGCACCCATCAATACACCCAGCCGGATGCCCGCGAGCCCGAGCTTGGACAGGGTGCGCATGACCAGCAGGTTCGGGTAATCGGCGAGGCGGGGCAGGAAGCTCTTGCCAGCGAACCCGTGATACGCCTCGTCGATCACGACCAGGCCGGGTGCCGCCTCTATGACCCGCGCGATCAATCCGACGTCGAACAGGTTGCCGGTCGGATTGTTGGGGTACGCGATGAAGATCAGGCCCGGCTGGTGCCGCTCGACCGCGCCGAGGAGATTCTCGATGTCGAGGGAGTAGTCATCACGCAAGTCGACGCCGACATAGGGCGCACCGGCCGCGGTTGCGATCATGCGGAACATCACGAACGACGGCTCGACTCCGAGGACGACAGCGCCCGGCTTGCGGATGGCGAGCGCCAGTGTCTGGATCAGCTCGTCTGAGCCGTTGCCCAGAAGCAGTTCCATGCCGTCCGGGACACCGAGGACCCGGCGCAGCCGCTCCTTGAGTGCGGGCGCGGACGGATCCGGATAGCGGTTCAATGCAGCGTGCTCGACGAGCCGCGCGATGCGGCGGCGCAGCTCCGGCGGCAGCGGGTACGGATTCTCCATGGCGTCGAGCTTCACCATGCCGGTCGAGTCCGGCACGGGGTACGCCTTGAGCGCCCTCACCTCGTCGCGGATGATTTCTTCGGGTGTCTTCGGCATGAAGTATCAATTAACCGCCAAGCCGCCAAGAGAAACAAGTACAGAATGAGGAGCAAATCAAGCCCAAAACGAGTGGTTCCGGACACTATTTTCCAGTCCTTGCTTCTCTCTGCGTGTCTGCCGCTCAATTATTGTTCTTGATTTTCTTGGGGTCTTGGCGGTTCATTCCCCGCATTCGGAATTCGGCCGCCATTGCGTGCGCGGTCAATCCTTCGCCGCGCGCGAGCTCGGCCGCCACGGCGCCGAGCTTCGCCGCGGCGTCGCGCGAGACGCGGATCACGCTCGAGCGCTTCTGAAAGTCGTAGACGCCGAGCGGCGAGGAGAAGCGCGCGGTGCGCGAAGTGGGCAGCACGTGGTTCGGGCCCGCGCAGTAGTCGCCGAGCGCCTCGGAACTGTAGGCTCCGAGGAAGATCGCGCCGGCGTGCCGGATTTTCGGCAGCAGCCGCTCCGGATCGCGGACGGACAGCTCCAGGTGCTCCGGTGCGATGCGGTTCACCAGCCGGCACGCCTCGTCGAGGTTCCGCGCGCGGATGAGGGCTCCTCGCTTCGACAGCGCCGCGGCAATCACCTTGCTCCGCGGCAACGCGGCGAGCTGGCGTGCCATGCTGGCGGCGACCGCCTCGATGAACCGCGCGTCGGGCGAGATGAGGATCGCCTGCGCCAGCTCGTCGTGCTCGGCCTGGGCGAAGAGATCCATCGCCACCCAGTCGGCCTCGGTGCTGCCGTCACACACCACCACGACCTCCGACGGGCCGGCGATCATGTCGATGCCGACGACGCCGAACACGCGCCGCTTGGCGGCCGCGACATAGGCGTTGCCGGGGCCCACGATCTTGTCCACCGCGGGAATCGTCGCGGTGCCATAGGCGAGCGCCGCGACCGCCTGCGCGCCCCCGATGCAGAACACGCGGTCCACGCCGCAGATCGCGGCCGCCGCGAGCACGAGATCGTTGCGCTCGCCGTCCGGGGCCGGGGCCACCATGATGACCTCGCGCACGCCGGCCACGCTTGCCGGCACCGCGTTCATGATCACCGAGGAGGGATAGGCCGCCTTCCCGCCCGGCACGTAGATGCCGACGCGATCGAGCGCCGTCACGCGCTGACCGAGCGTCGTGCCGGCGCGGTCGCGAAAGCGCCATGACGCGGCCCGCTGCTTCGCGTGATAGGCGCGCACGCGCCCCACCGCGGTCTCGAGGGCGGCGCGGCGCGCCTTCGGAATCCGGCTGCGGGCCCGCTTGAGTTCGGCGCGCGGCACCTCGAGTTCGGCGACCGATTCCACGCGCGCGCGGTCGAGCCGCCGCGTGTACTCGAGCACCGCCGCATCACCGCGCGCCTTCACGTCGGCCAGTATGACCGCGACCGCGGTCTCCACCGCCGAGTCCTGCACGGACTCGAACGCGAGCAGCTCCGCGAGCCGCGTCTCGAAGTCGGGCTGCGTCGTGGCGAGCCGCCGGATCGTGATCATCGCGCCGCCCGCGCGAATGCTTCGAGCAGAGGCTGGATCGCGGCGCGCTTGAGCTTCAACGCAGCCGGGTTGACGATGAGGCGCGCGCTGACCGGGGCGATCTCCTCCACCGCCTTGAGGCGATTGGCGCGGAGCGTCCCGCCGGTATCCACAAGATCGACGATGGCGTCCGCCAGGCCGGTGAGCGGCGCGAGCTCCATCGAGCCGTAGAGCTTGATCAAGTCGACGTGCACGCCTTTCGCGGCGAAGTGCTCGCGGGCGGTCTGCACGTACTTGGTGGCGACGCGCAGGCGCGCGCCCTGCCGCACCGCGCGCCGGTAGTCGAATCCCGCCGGCACCGCGACCACCATCCGGCAGCGCGCGATCCCGAGGTCGAGCGGCTGATAGAGCCCCTGCCCGCCGTTCTCATCCAGCACGTCCTTGCCGGCCACGCCCAGATCGGCCGCGCCGTACTGCACGTAAGTGGGGACATCGGTCGCGCGCACGATGAGCAGCCGCACGTCGCTGCGGCCAGTGCGCAAGATCAGCTTGCGCGAGCGCTCCGGATCGTCGCGCGCGACGATGCCCGCGCTCTTCAGCAGCGGCGCGGTTTCGTCGTAGATGCGGCCCTTGGAAAGGGCAATGGTAATCACGTGCGCAACCCGATCATTTCAGAGAGGGCGGTATTTTACAGCAAAAACAATTAATTAGCCGCCCAGGCCGCGCGCTGTCGGCGCGCCGGGCGAAGATGGACAACGATCCCCAAAACAGCCCACCGGTCACGGCTTACCGGTTTCAGCGGACCCGCTTGATGCGCGCCCCGAGCTTCGAGAGCTTTTCTTCGATCCGCTCGTAGCCGCGGTCGATGTGATAGACGCGCTCCACCGTGGTGGAGCCGCGCGCGATCAGCCCGCCCAGCACGAGGCTCGCCGAGGCCCGCAGGTCCGTCGCCATCACGGTCGCCCCGTCGAGGTGCGTGACCCCCTTCACCACCGCGGTATTGCCTTCGACCTCGATGTCGGCGCCAAGGCGCTTCAATTCCTGCACGTGCATGAAGCGGTTTTCGAAAACAGTCTCGGTCACGAGGGCGGTCCCGCGCGCGATGCTGTCGAGCGCCATGAACTGCGCCTGCATGTCGGTGGGAAACGCCGGGTACGGCGCGGTGCGCACGTTGACCGCGCCCGGCGCTCCGTTGGTCTCGAGCGCGACCCAGTCCGGCCCGGTGGTGATCGTCGCTCCCGCCTCGCGCAGCTTCTCCAGCACCGCATCGAGGAAATCGGGCCGCGCTCCGGTCAGCCGTATGCTGCCGCCGGTTGCCGCGGCCGCCGCAAGGTAGGTGCCGGTCTCGATGCGGTCCGGCATCACGCGGTAACGCGCGCCGTGCAGGCGGTCGACGCCCTCGATCATGATGACGTCGCTGCCCGCTCCGCGCACGCGCGCGCCCATGGCGTTCAGGCAATTGGCAAGGTCCACCACCTCCGGCTCGCGCGCGGCGTTCTCGATCACCGTCGTGCCGCTCGCGAGAGTGGCGGCCATCATGATGTTTTCGGTGCCGGTGACCGTGACGAGGTCCATGCAGACGCGCGCGCCCTGCAGGCGTTGCGCGCGCACCGAGATGTAGCCGTGCTCGATCGCGACCTCGGCCCCCATCGCCTGCAGTCCCTTCAGGTGCTGGTCCACCGGGCGCAGCCCGATGGCGCAGCCTCCGGGCAGCGACACGCGCGCCTCCCCGCAGCGCGCCGTGAGCGGCCCCAGCACCAGCACCGAGGCGCGCATGGTCTTCACCAGCTCGTAGGGCGCGACGGGCTCCGCGACGCGCGCGGAAGAAAGCTCCACGCCGAGCCTCTCGTCGATCGAAACCCGGACGCCCATCTGCGCAAGCAGATTGAGCATGGTGGTCACGTCGCGCAGGTGGGGCACGTTGGAGAGAATCAGCGGCTCCGTGGTGAGGAGCGCGGCGGTGAGGATCGGCAGCGTCGCATTCTTGGCGCCGGAGACGGCAATCTCCCCCGCGAGCGGCACTCCACCCTCGATGACAAGCTTGTCCATCGGGTCTAGCGCGTCCTGGCCGCCCAGACTTCGGGCGTGTAGGTCTGCATCGAGAGCGCGTGAATTTCCGCGCCCATGCGCGCGCCCAGCGCCGCGTAGACCTGCTGGTGCTGCTGCACGCGCGTGCGACCGCGAAAGGCGGGGCTCACGATCACCGCCTCGAAATGGTGCCCGTCGCCCTGCACCGCGACGTGCTCGCAGACGAGGCCGTCCTGGATCCAGCTCTTGATTTGGTCAGGGTCGATCACGGGGCACCTCAATGCCTGAGCTTGTAGCCGGAGCGCAGAAGCCACAGGGTGAAAAATGATAAGGCGAAGAAACTGCCCCCGACAATCGCCAGCGACAGCCACGGTGAGACATCGCTCGCCCCGAAGAAGCCGTAGCGAAACCCGTCCACCATATAAAAGATGGGGTTGAGATGCGACGCCGCCTGCCAGAACGGCGGCAGGGATTGGATCGAGTAGAACACCCCGGAGAGGAAGGTCAGCGGCAGGATGATGAAATTCTGGAACGCGGCAAGCTCGTCCACCTTGTCCGAATGGATGCCGGCGATGATGCCGAGCGCTCCCATCACGCCGCTGCCGGCGAGCGCGAAAGCAGCCGACCACAGCGGGCGCTCGAGCCGCAGGTCCACGAACCACACCGTGGCGATGAAGACGCCCGCGCCCACCACCACGCCGCGCACGATGGCCGCGAGCAGGTAGGCGCCGAAGAATTCCTGATGCGAGAACGGCGGCAGCAGCACGAATACGATGTTGCCGGTCATCTTCGACTGCATCAGGCTGGAGGAACTGTTGGCGAATGCATTCTGCAGCACCGACATCATCGCCAGCCCCGGCACGAGGAACACCGCGTAGTCCACGCCGGGAAAAATCTCGACCCGCCCGGAGAGCGAGTGCGCGAACACGACCAGGAACAGCAACACGGTCAGGATCGGCGCCAGGATGGTCTGCACGCTGACTTTCCAGAAGCGCAGCCATTCCTTGCGGAACAGTGTCCAGAACCCCGTGACGGGTGACGGGTGGGGGGTGATGGGGATCTTGCTCATCGTTTGCGTTCGCTTCGGCGCATTGTCATTTCGCTCGTCACTCGTCACTCATCACGTCCGGCGCATGATCTGGACGAATATCTCCTCCAGGTCAGGCTGCAGGACTTCCAGCTCCTGGATTGCGATCCCGGCGGAACGCAGCCCGGCGATCACGCTCTCCACCTCGGTGTAATCGCGCAGCGCGAGGCGATAGCCGCCCTCGCGGCGCAGCGTGACCAGCGCGGCAAGCGACTCCGGCAAGCGGTCCGGCTGCAGCCTCAACTCCAGGTAGCATCCCGAATGCAGGCGCAGCAGGTTCTGCGTGGAGTCGAGCGCAACGATCCGTCCCTGCTTGAGCATGGCGATGCGGCCGCACAGCGCTTCGGCCTCCTCCAGGTAATGGGTGGTGAGGACGATGGTGTGGCCGTCGCGGTTGAGCCGGCGGATAAACTGCCAGAGCGCCTGCCGC
Source organism: Burkholderiales bacterium (assembly GCA_036398235.1). Classification (GTDB taxonomy): domain Bacteria; phylum Pseudomonadota; class Gammaproteobacteria; order Burkholderiales; family SG8-41; genus SG8-41. The sequence goes on along the minus strand of DASWHI010000223.1, from coordinate 19,503 downwards.
AGCTCCACATCCACCCCCGCCGTGGGCTCGTCGAGCACGATGACCGGCGGCTTGTGCACCAGCGCCTGGGCAACCAGCACGCGCCGCTTCATCCCGCCCGAGAGCGCTCGCATGTTGGTCGAGGCGCGGTCGCTCAAGTCGAGGTTGTGCATCACCTCCTCGATCCAGCCGTGGTTGTCGCGCAGGCCGAAGTAGCCGGACTGGAATACGAGTGTCTCGCGCACCGTGAAAAACGGGTCGAACACCAGCTCCTGCGGCACCACGCCCAGGGCACGCCGTGCCGAGCGGTAATCGGCGACCACGTCGTGGCCAAGCACCCGCGCCGAGCCGCTCGAGGCGAGCACGAGGCCGGCCAGAACGTTGATGAGCGTGGTCTTGCCCGCGCCGTTAGGGCCGAGCAGGCCGAAGAACTCGCCCTGCCCGATGGTCAGGCTCACCGCGTCGAGCGCCCGTATCCCGCCGAAATTCTTGGAGATTTGCTCGACTTCGATCGCTGGAATCACTCAGCCCTCGCCGAGCAGCTCGGTGACGCCGTAGAGCGCGGCGAGGCTCTTCATGCTGGCGGGCAGGTTGCGATAGCGGATGTCGCGGCCGTTGCGGATCGCCTCGCGTCTCCATTCGAGGAGCAGGCTCAATGCCGTCGAGTCCACTTCCGTGACGCCGGAGAGATCGACCGTCACGCGCGGCCCGGTGAACTGCTGCGTGCCCTGCGCCAGGAGGGAAAGGACGTTGTCGGCGGTGACCGGCCCCTCGATGGTGCAGTGGTCCTCGTTGCAGACGATCATTGGCGGGCAATGAGCTGCTTGTTCTTCTCGGCGAGCGCCTTGACCAGCCCGTTGATCCCGCCCTTCTGCACCTCGGTGTTGAAGGTGCCGCGATAACTCTGCACCAGGCTCAGGTCTCCCACCACGACGTCGTACACCTTCCACCCGGCATCGTTCTTCTCCATCTTGTAATCCACGGTGACGGGCTTGCCCCCCGGCTGGTTGATCAGCGACTTCACCACAACCTCGGTGTCATTTGGCTGCATGCGCAGCGGCCGGTACACGACGTGCTGGTCGCGGTACGCCGTGAACGTTGCGGCGTAGGTCTGCACCAGCAGCATCCGGAATTCACTTACCAGCGATTTCTGCTGCTCGGGGCTCGCCTGCCGCCAATGCCTGCCCGCGGCGAGCTGCGTCATGCGGACAAAATTGAAATGGGGCAGCACCTTTTTCTCGACGAGATCGATCACCTTCTTCCGGTTGCCCGCCTGGATGTCCTTGTCCGCCCGCAGCACCGCCAGCACCTCGTCCGTCACGCTTCTCGCCAGCGCATCCGGGGGGGTCATGTTCTGCGCCCCCGTCGGCATGGCTGCCGTACAGAGCGCCGCCATGAATCCTACCAACAGTTTCCTGGCCATCCTGTCTCCCGTTGCTGGATTACTCGTCACTCTGCACTCGTTTCCCGTGCGATGAACGGCAGGCGCGCCTGTCCGTTCCATCGCACGGAGTTAAACCGGCGCAGTGCGTCCGGTTTAACACTACTTAGACCCGCCTTCGGCCGCTTTGTTGTAGAGAAACTGGCCGATCAGCTTCTCGAGCACCACCGCGGACTGCGTCAGCTTGACGGTGTCGCCGTCCTTGAGCATCGCGCTGTCGCCGCCCGCCTCGATCCCGATGTACTGCTCCCCGAGCAGCCCCGAGGTCAGGATGGACACCGAGGTGTCCTTCGGGAATTCGTAACGCTTGTCGATATTCATCACCACGCGGGCAGTGAACTTCTTGCCGTCGAATTGGATGTTGTCAACCCGGCCCACCACGACGCCCGAGCTCTTCACCGGCGCGCGCACCTTGAGCCCGCCGATGTTGTCGAACTCGGCGACGAGGCTGTAGGTGGCCCCGGTCCTGAACGTGTCGCTGGCATTGCCCACCTTCAGAGCGAGCACGAAGAGGGCCGCGATTCCGGCGGCAACGAAGATGCCGACCCACAGGTCAAGCAAGGTCCTGTCCATGATCTAAATCCCCTTGAACATGAAAGCGGTGAGGACGAAATCGAGCCCCAGTATGACAAGCGACGAGGTGACGACCGTGCGCGTCGTGGCGCCCGAAACGCCTTCGGCGGTGGGCGGTGCGTCGTAGCCTTCGAACAATGCAATCGCGGTGACCGCCACGCCGAACACCACGCTCTTGATCACGCCGTTCACGATATCCTGCCGGAAATCGACTGCACTCTGCATCTGCGACCAGAACGCGCCCTCGTCCACGCCGATGACGACCACCGCGATCAGATACCCGCCGAAAACGCCCACCGCGCTGAACATCGCGGCCAGCAGCGGCATCGAGAGCACGCCCCCCCAGAACCGCGGCCCGATGACGCGCGCGATCGGGTCCACCGCCATCATCTCCATCGCGGAGATCTGCTCGGTGGCCTTCATCAGGCCGATCTCGGCGGTCATCGCCGACCCGGCCCGGCTCGCGAACAGCAGCGCCGAGACCACGGGACCGAGCTCGCGGGTGAGCGAGAGCGCGACCAGCGTGCCGACCGCCTCCGATGAGCCGTACTTCTGGAGCGTCTCGTAGCCCTGCAGTCCCAGCACCATGCCCACGAACAGGCCCGACACGATGATGATGATGAGCGAGAGCACCCCCGCAAAGTAGATCTCCCGGAACGTCAGCCCGCGGAACCGGCGGAAGCTCGTGGCCGAGCGCGCGAGCGTGAACAGGAAGAAGCGGCTCGCGAAGCCGAGCCGCCAGATGCCGTTGATCACCCGGTGGCCGACGATGCGCAGGCCCTTGCCGAGCTGCTCAGTCACCATGGGCCGCCTCCAGCTCGAGGTCCGCGGCATACGGCGCACCGGGGTAATGGAACGGCATCGGACCGTCCATCTCGCCCCACACGAACTGGTGCACGAACGGCGCGCGCGAGTTGCGGATCTCGTCCGGCGTGCCCTGCGCAACGACGACCCCGTCCGACATGAAATAGACGTAGTCGACGATCTTGAGCGATTCCTGGACATCGTGCGTGACCACGATCGAGGTCGCACCCAGCGCGTCGCCGAGCCGCCGCACCAGATTGCTGATGACGCCCATCGAGATCGGGTCGAGGCCGGTGAACGGCTCGTCGTACATGATGAGCATGGGGTCGAGCGCGATCGCGCGCGCGAGCGCCACGCGCCGCGCCATGCCGCCCGAGAGCTCGGAAGGCATCATGTGCTGCGCGCCGCGCAGCCCCACGGCGTTCAATTTCATGAGCACGAGATCCTGGATCATGGCCTCCGGCAGTTCGGTGTGCTCGCGCATCTGGAACGCGACGTTGTCAAAAACGGACATGTCGGTAAACAGCGCACCGAACTGGTAGAGCATGCCCATCTTGCGCCGCATCTGATAGCGCTCCTCTTCGCCGAGCCGGTTCATCGCGCGGCCGGCCACCGTCACCGTTCCGGTCGACGGCCTCAGCACGCCGCCGATCATGCGCAGCAGCGTGGTCTTCCCGCACCCCGAGAGGCCCATGATTGCCACGATCCCTCCGCGCGGCACGGTCATGTTGATGCCCTTCAACACCGGGCGGACGTCGTACGCGAAGTTGACGTCCTTGATTTCAACGAGGTTTTCCATCGGGCCGGGGGCGGGCGCGCCAAAGGCAGGCTGATTTTAAACCACCCCCCACAGCGCAACAATCAACTTCGGGCGGCGCCTCGAAAAACACCTCGCGGCTGGCGGCCGTTCACCCTTAGATGCAGCAACAGGTTGTCGCATCCCGTCCTTTGGGCTAATTTGCCGTTCGATATGAGCGAGATCGCGCTGCGTTTCGCGCAGGTCGAGAAGCGTTTCGGCGGCGCGCCGGTGGTGAGCGGCTTTTCGCTTGACGTGCGGCGAGGGGAATTCTTCGGGCTGATCGGCGTCAACGGCGCGGGCAAGACCACGCTGATCAAGTGCCTGCTCGATTTTTGCGACGCCGACGGCGGCGCCATCGAGATCTTCAGCGTTCCGCACACGTCCACCTCGGCGCGCGCCCGGATTGCCTATCTGCCGGAGCGCTTCAATCCGCCGTTCTACCTGACTGGCCGCGACTTCCTGCAGTACATGCTGGGCCTCCATCGCGCCGGCTACGACGAGGCCGAGGCGGTGCGCGCCTTCGTTGCGCTCGACCTCGAGCCGGCCGCGCTCGACCGCCCCGCGCGCGCCTATTCCAAGGGCATGATGCAGAAGCTCGGCCTCGCCGCCTGCCTCCTCTCCGGCAAGGACCTCTATGTGCTCGACGAGCCGACCGGCGGCCTCGACCCCAAGGCCCGGGCGCTGCTGAAACGCGAGCTCATCGCGCTGCGCCGCTCCGGACGGACCCTCTTCTTCACGTCCCACACGCTGGCGGACGTTGCCGACCTGTGCGACCGCCTCGCGGTGATGCATGCCGGCCGGCTGCGCTTCGCAGGCACCCCGTCGGAACTGACCATAAGCACTCGCACATCGAGCCTGGAGGAGGCGTTTCTCGCCTGCATCGCAGATTGAAGAGGCGGGCGGCGAGCGGTAAGAGAGCCCCTAACACAATGAAACACGCGTGCGTTGCTGCCAGAATTGGTGATGACGCGAAGCGAGGTGCAGCCAATATGTCGATATTGGCAAGCCGAGCGACAAAGTCAGCGCCGATTCTGGCAACAACCCCGGCGCAGGCATCAGGATTTCCAATGGCATCTCAGGGGCTGGCACGAGTTTTGGCCCATGGCTTTGTCGCAAGTCCCTTGCTGAGTCGGTCTAAGCGGCGGGCCTTGCTTCGCGCCCTGAGCCAAAATCGTGACAGCGCATCGCGCGTTTTATTGTGTTAGGGGCTCTAAGCCTTTGTTATACAATTGCAAGCAGGCGTAACGTGGTACGCTAGGTGATCCCGCGAGCCCACGCGGGTCCGCAACCCAACGCCCGGGAGAGGACCGACTGATTGGCGTCGCCAGCAAAGCAGGCTGAATCCGCCAAACCCGATCTGCTGATCGTCGACGACGATCCGCTGATCACGGATACGCTCAACTTCGTGCTGAGCCGCGACTTCACCGTGTATGTCGCGGACTCGCGCAGCCGTGTGAAAAGCCTGCTGCGCCAGCTCGACAACGCGCCCCAGCTCGCGCTGGTCGATCTCGGGCTGCCGCCCACCCCGCACCGGCCCGACGAGGGATTCCGGCTGATCAGCGAGCTCCTCGCCTACTCCCCCGGCATCAAGATCGTAGTGCTTTCGGGGCAGAACGACGAAACCAACGCCCGCCACGCGCGCACCCTCGGCGCGATCGAGTTCGTCGCCAAGCCGTGTGAGCCGGATACGCTCAAGGCGCTGCTCACGCGTGCGCTCGAGGTGCGCGAGGCGGAGATCGGCGCGCCCGCGGAAGCCGGGCTCCTCGGGAAACACCTGCTCATCGAGAAGCTGCGCCAGCAGATCTCGCAGTTCGCGAATGCGCCCTTCCCGGTGCTGATCGAAGGCGAATCCGGCAGCGGCAAGGAACTCGTCGCGACCGCGCTCCACCGCATGAGCCAGCGCGCTGGGCGCCCGTTCCTCGCGTTGAACTGCGCGGCGATCTCGCCGAATCTGGTGGAGCCGACGCTGTTCGGCTACGCCAAGGGGTCGTTCACCGGCGCGACCAGCGCGCGCTCGGGCTACTTCGAGGACGCAAAGGATTCCACCCTGTTCCTCGACGAGATCGGAGAGCTGCCCCTGGAGCTGCAGGCCAAGCTGCTGCGGGTCCTCGAGAACGGCGAGTACCAGCGCGTTGGCGAGACCCAGAGCCGCGTCTCCAATGCGCGCGTGGTGGCGGCCACCAATCGAGACATGCGCCAGGAAATCCGCGCCGGCCGGTTTCGCGCCGACCTCTACCACCGCCTGTCGGTGTTCACCATCAACGTGCCGCCGCTGCGCGAGCTGGGCGAGGACAAGCGGGTGCTCCTCGATCATTACCGAGAGTTCTACGCGCGCCAGGCACACGTGGACCCGTTCGAGTTCGATGCCGGCGCGCTGCAGTCGTGGCTCGACTACGGTTTCCCGGGAAACGCGCGGGAGCTGCGCAACATCGTGATCCGCCTCACGACGAAATGCGCCGGCCGGAGGGTCACCACCGCCGAGCTGCAGCCGGAGCTCGACCTGGAAAATCTCGATGTCGAGCTGCCGGGCCTCGCGGTCGGCCAGGACTTCAAGTCGGTGCTGGACGCCGCCCGGCGCCACCTGCAGCTGCACAAGAACTTCAGCCTCGACAACACGCTCGCCCAATGGGAGCGCGGCTATATCGAGGCGGCGCTGATGATCACGCAGGGCAATCTGACGCAGGCGGCAAAGATGCTCGGCATTCATCGCACCACCCTCTACAGCAGGATGCAGAGCTACGGCGAAGCCGAGGATGCGGCGAAGGTGCCGCAGCCGGCCACCAAGAGTCCATAGCGGCAACAACGGCGCGCCGCGGCGCCCTCGACGCGCGCGGCCGGGGGGATAACGATGTATTACGGCCATTTCGGACTGAACCAGGCGCCTTTCAAGATCACCCCGAACACGGAGTTCTTTTTCGCCGGCGGCAACCGCGGGCCGATCCTCGAGGCGCTGATCTACGCCATCACCCACGGCGAGGGCATCATCAAGGTCACCGGCGAGGTCGGCAGCGGCAAGACCATGCTGTGTCACATGCTGCCGACGCGGCTGCCGCCGCAGGTCGAGACCGTCTACATCGCCAACCCGAGCGTCTCGCCGGAGGAAATCCTGCACACCATCGCGATCGAGCTGCAGCTCGCGGTGGACCGGAGCGCGCCGCGCCTCGAAGTCATGCAGGTGCTCCACGATTTCCTGGTCAAGCGCTATTCCGAGGGCAAGCGCGTCGTGGTGTTCGTCGAGGAGTCGCAGAGCATGCCGCTCGCCACCCTCGAGGAAATCCGGCTGCTCTCGAACCTGGAGACGCACAATGACAAGCTGCTGCAGATCGTGCTCTTCGGCCAGCCCGAGCTCGACGACTGCCTGCGGCAGCCCAACCTGCGGCCGCTGCGCGAGCGCATCACGCACGGTTTCCGGCTTGAACCGCTGGGCGCGGGCGACATTCGCGAGTACCTGATGTTCCGCATGCGCACGGCGGGCTACCACGGGCCCGACCTTTTTTCGGACCCGGTGGTCAAGCAGGTCGCGCGCGCTTCGCTCGGATTGACCCGGCGCGTCAACCTGATCGCCGACAAGGCGCTGCTCGCGGCGTTCTCCGAGAACACTCACACGGTTCGCCCCAAGCACGTCGAGGCGGCCATCCGGGACAGCGAGTTCAGCCAGGACGCGGGGCCGCAAGCCGCGCCGCGCTTCCTGTGGGGCGCGGCGGTATTCGCCGCTGGAGCGCTACTGGGTATCGGTGGGTATATGGTTTTTGGGCCCGGCACTCCGAGTTCCGCCCAACTGGCGGTTGCTCCCGTGACCGGGGCGGCGTCGAGCAAGCCGGCCCCGCGGCCCGAAGCACAGACCCCCTCCGCTCCGGCAATCGATGTGCAAGCCTCTGAATCTTCTAAGACATCTCGAGTCAATGTGCGTCCTCATGCACCGTCTGGAGTGATCGAGGCTCCTGCCCGTGCCTCTGTTGTCATGGGCCCGAGCAAAAACGTGGCGGCAGAGCGCGCAAACGTGACCGAAGTCACGACGGCAACGGAATCCGACTTACTCGAAGCCCGGCTAGCCGCCACCGAACGGTGGCTTGCGACGGAATCGGGCCGTTTATACAGCATCCAGCTGCTTGGGACGGAGGATGCAACACAGCTAAAGCTGCACCTCAATGACTTATCCAAATTCGTTGAAATGAATAAGGTTTTTGTGTATCGTACTAGCGCAAACGGGCGCCCGTTGCTGACCTTGCTTTACGGAACGTTCAGCGATCGCCGCTCGGCACAGGATGTGCTAGAGAAACTGCCGGAAGGCCTCAAGGCCAACCAGCCGATCTTGCGCACGGTGGAGGGAATCCGCGGCGAACTCAGGCGGCAGCAGGCGTCCTGAGCACGGCGCCATCGGATATGTGGCGCGTTAAGTGGGCTTTGCGCAGGGAGAAGCGATGGATCCGACAAAAGTTCCGCCGCATGCCGTAGCCGGCTTGCGTTCCCTGTCCGCACGCGCCACCGCCGCTCTTGTCGGGTCGATGGTGTTGGCCGTTTCCGGCTGCGCCAACATCAAGCCCTACCTACCGCCCTCCGAAGGCCACATCATGAGGCCCGAGGCCAAGCCCGAACCCGACAAGGCCATTCCGCCGCCCGCCCGGGTGAGCGACCTCGTGCCGCCTCCCAAGCCGGCCGTCAAGCCCCAAACCTACAGCGTGGTCGTCAGTGAGGTGCCGGTGAAGGACCTGCTGGTCGCGCTCGCGCGTGACACCAAGCAGAACATCGACGTGCACCCCGGTATCAGCGGGCTCGTCAGCTTGAACGCCGTCAACGAGACTCTGCCGGCGATCCTCGAGCGCGTCAGCAAGCAGTCCAACATGCGCTACCGCCTCGAGGGCAACACCATCGTCGTGTCGCCCGACACTCCGTACGTCAAGACCTACCGCGTCAACTACGTAAACATGGCGCGTGATATGAGTTCGACCATTGGCGTTTCCGGCGAGCTGACCGTAGTCGGTGGCGCCAGCGGGGGGGCCGGCGGTGCCGCGGGCGGCGCGGGCGCGGGCACCAGCGGCTCGAATACGGTGGTGCGGACCGTTTCCAAGAACGACTTCTGGGACCAGCTGCGGGACAACCTCCGCTCCATCCTAAATTCCACGCGCCTGCAAAGCCTGACTGCCGAGGCCAAGGGCGAGCGCCTCGCGCTGATCAAGCAGGAGCAGGAGATGCGCGTCAAGCAGATGGAAGCGGCGAGCCGCGCCGGGCAGGGCGCGTCTTCGCTGGCATCCTCGGTGGTCTCCACCAGCGGCGGCGCCCAGCAGCAGGCTTCCCTGCTTCCCGACGACGTGGTGGTCAACGCGATCTCCGGCACGGTGACCGTCAACGCGACCGAGAAGCAGCAGCAATTGGTGCAGCAGCATCTAGACAGCATCATCAACGCCATGCAGCGCCAGGTGCTGATCGAGGCCACCATCGTCGAAGTGCTGCTGTCCGAGAAATATCAGGGAGGCGTCGACTGGAGCCGGTTGCCGGTCAGTCCCGGGAGCGGGCCAACGCTGACACAGAATCTGACCTTCCCTGGTTTCGGCACCGGGCTCAGCGGGGGCACTGCTAACTTATTCCAGTTTGGCTATGTCAACCCGACTTCCAGCGTTGGCAACATCAGCGCGATGGTGACGCTGCTGCAGGAGTTCGGCGACACCCAGGTGCTGTCGAGCCCCAAGCTGATGGCGCTCAACAACCAGACGGCGCTGCTCAAGGTGGTGGACAACGTCGTGTACTTCGAGGTCAGCTCATCGACCTCCCAGGGCGTGCAGGGGAGCACGCTGCAGAGCTTCTCGACCACGGCGAAGACGGTGGCGGTTGGCGTCGTGATGAGCGTGACGCCGCAGATCAATGAGGACGGCCGAGTCTCGCTGACCGTGCGGCCGACGGTGACGCGTCTGAATCCGCAAACGCCATTCGTGAACGACCCCAACCCCTCGCTTGCCAATCCGTGCGGTCAGAACCCAACCGGCACCTGCAGCATCGCCCCGATCCCCAACCCAGTGCCGCAAGTCCAGGTGCGGGAAATGGAGTCCGTGTTGCAGGTCGGCAGCGGCCAGACGGTGGTCCTGGGCGGACTGATGCAGGACAGCACGCAGCGGAGCCGCAAGCAGATTCCGGGAGCCGACGCGCTTTCGGCGGCGGGCGAGCTGTTGCGCTTTCGCGCCGAGGGCGTCATCAAGTCGGAGCTGATGATATTCCTGCGCCCGATCGTCGTCGCCAACCCATCACTCGAAAGCGACGAGCTCAAGTTCTTTCAGCGTTTCCTGCCGAAACCGGAACCCGCTCCAGCGAAGACCAGCGCCGCGCCGCAATGAGCCTGTTGATGAAGGCCTTGGAAAAGGCCGCCAAAGACCGGATGGATGCGCGCGCCGAGCCCGTCGCCGTTGAGGCGGCGTCGCCCGCTCCGCCGGCAAAGGAACTCTCGCTGGAACCGATCGCGGCGGAAGCGCCCGCCGCACCGAGGGCGGACGTCGCGCCGCGCCCGGTTGCCGCGGCGGCTACTGCCCGCGAGCAGGCCCAGGCGCAGGCCAGCACCATCATTCACGCCACCGCTGCGAGCCGGCCTGCCAGGCCAGGCGTGGTCGCTTACGTGCGCGCGCATCCGCTCCCGGTGCTGGGAACGATCGCCGGCGTGTTCGCGCTCGGCTTCGGCGTCTACGTCTATCTGCAGATCGCGCATCCCGGGCTGTTCATCGAACAGTCGCTGCTCGCCCCCGCCAAGGGGCCGGCGGCGCCGCTCGCCCAGGCGCCCGCTCCGGCCGGCCCTCTTCCGGCGGCACCCCTGCTCAAGGAAGCTGCTGCCGAGTCCGAGGCGGCGGCGCGGCGTCCGAAGCCGCGGCCCGCGGTCCCGGCTGCCGCTGCGCCGGACGAACCCGCGGCGCGCAATACGGTCGTGGTGAGCGCGGGCAGTGCCGAGCCGGTCCTCAATCCGGCGCTCCCCCGGGCCTACGCCGCGCTGCAGTCAGGACAGCTCGACGAGGCGCAGCGCTTGTACGGCGACGTACTCGGCGCCGATCCGAAGAACTTCGATGCGCTGCTCGGGCTCGCCGCGGTGGCGGTGCGGCGGGGCGACAGCGACGAGGCCACGCGGCGCTACCTGCACCTGCTGGAGCTCGAACCCCAGAACGCGTTCGCGCAAAGCGGGTTGATCGCGCTGCTCGGTCGCGCGGATCCGGTCGCGGCCGAATCTAAACTCAAGCAGCTCATCGCGCGCGAGCCCTCCGCGCACCTGTATTTCACGCTGGGCAACCTGTACGCCGACCAGTCGCAGTGGGCGGCGGCGCAGCACGCCTATTTCCAGGCGCACCACCTCGAGCCGGCCAATCCCGATTACGCCTACAACCTCGCGGTCGGCCTCGAGCACGTGAGCCAGCCCAAGCTCGCGCTCGGCTACTACCAGCGCGCGATGCAGCTGGCGGCGGTCAGGGGCCGCGCCAACTTCAACCTCGCACAGGCCCAGGAGCGCATCGGCAAGCTCGTCGCGCAGGTAGAATAGCCGGCTCTCTGGAAAGTGGACCGGTTCGCATGGCCGAACAGCGCAAGAAACTCCGCCTCGGCGAATTGCTGGTGCAGCAGGGGCTGATCACCACCGATCAGCTCTCGATCGTTCTCGCCGAGCAGCGCCACAACAACATCCCCATCGGCCGCCTGCTGGTGCGGCTCGGCTTCGTCACGGAAAGCGCCATCCGCGACATCATGGCGCGCACCATCGGCCAGGAGGCGATCGACCTGGCGCAGGTGGTCGCCGACCCCGAGGCGTTGAAGCTCGTCTCACAGGACTTCGCGCGCCGCAACCGCGTGCTGCCGATCGCCTACGATCCCGCGGACCAGGTGCTCACCGTCGCCACCACGGAGATCTTCAACGTGGTGGCGATGGACCAGTTGCGCGCCATGCTGGGCCCACAGATCGAGATCAAGACGCAGCTCGCGAGCGAGGCGCAGCTCGAAGACTATACCGACCACTTCTACGGCTACGAGCTCTCGGTCGACGGCATCCTGAAGGAGATCGAGACCGGCGAGATCGACTACGAGAGCCTGCAGGTGGCAGGCGGGGGCGACGAGTACACGCAGCCGATGGTGCGGCTCGTCAATGCGCTGCTGGTGGACGCGGTCAAACGCGGCGCCTCCGACATTCATTTCGAGCCGGAATATGCCTTCCTGCGCATTCGCTACCGCATCGACGGCGTGCTGGAGACCGTGCGCAGCCTGCACAAGACCTACCTGCCGGGCATCACGGTGCGGGTAAAGGTGGTGAGCGCGATGAACATCGCCGAGACGCGCGCGCCGCAGGACGGGCGGCTTTCGCTCACGTTGAACGGCCGGCCGATCGACTTCCGCGTGTCCACCCAGCCCACCATCTACGGCGAGAACATCGTGCTGCGCGTGCTCGACCGCGAGAAATCGATCATCAGCCTCGACCGCATGCGGCTCGCCAAGCCGGCCACGGATAAGATCAACCTCATGCTCGCGCGCCCCGAGGGCATCCTGATCGTGACCGGCCCGACCGGCAGCGGCAAGACCACGACGCTCTATTCGCTGCTCGCGCAGGTAAACGACGAGACCGTCAACATCATGACGCTGGAGGACCCGGTCGAGTACCCGTTGACCCTGATGCGGCAGACCTCCGTGGGCGAGGTCGCGCGCATGGATTTCGCGGACGGCATCCGCTCCATCATGCGCCAGGACCCGGACATCATCCTCGTGGGCGAGGTGCGCGACAAGGAAACCGCCGAGATGGCGTTCCGCGCCGCGATGACCGGCCACCAGGTATTCACCACGCTGCACACGAACTCGGCGCTCGGCGCCTTCCCGCGCCTGCTCGACATCGGAATTCAGCCCGACATCATGGCCGGCAACATCATCGGGGTGATCGCGCAACGCCTGGTGCGCGTGCTGTGCACGCACTGCAAGGAAGCCTACGCCCCGTCACGGGAGGAGCGCCAGCTGCTCGGGCCCGCAGGGGAAAAGGTCTCGTTTCTGCACCGCCCGGTCGGCTGCAAGCTATGCGACAACAAGGGCTTCAAGGGCCGCAGCGCCATCATGGAGCTGCTGGTAATGGACAGCGACCTCGACGAGCTCGTGGCGCGCAGAGCGACGGCGAAAGAGCTGCGCGCGGTGGCGTTGGACAAGGGCTTCCGCTCGCTCTCGGACGAAGGCCTGCAGCGGGCGATCGATGGCACGACGAGCCTCACCGAGGTGGCGCGCGAGATCGATCTGACCGGGCGCTACCGCTAGCGCGGAACCGTGCCTTCCTACGAGTACAAGGCAGTCGACAAGACCGGCCAGCAGGCGCGCGGGGCACTCGAGGCGGTCAACGAAGTGGACCTCGAGCTGCGCCTGCGGCGCATGGGGCTCGATCTCATCACCTTCCGGCAGGTCGAGCGCCAAGCCCGCCTGTTCGGCACCGGCGGCAAGATCACGCGCCAGGACCTCATCAATTTCTGCTTCGACATGGAGCAGATGGCACGCTCCGGCATTCCGATTCTCGACGGCCTGCGCGACATGCGCGAATCGATCGGCAACCCGCGCTTCCGGGACGTGCTGACCGCGATGACCGAGGACATGGAAGGCGGAAAAGTGCTCTCGCAATGCATGGCCAACCATCCGACGGTGTTCGACAACGTATTCGTCAGCCTGGTCCGGGCGGGCGAGCTGTCCGGCCAGCTGCCGGAGGTATTCAAGAACCTGGCGGACAACCTCAAGTGGCTCGACGAGCTCATTTCGCAGACGCGCCGGCTGCTGATTCTGCCGCTCCTGACGCTCATCGTCGTGCTCGGCGTGCTGGTCGCGCTCCTGATCTTCCTCGTGCCGCAGATCGCGCAGCTGTTCAAGACCATGGGACTCGCCCTTCCCGCGCAAACCCGGGTGCTCATCGCAATCTCGGATTTCATGACTCACTACTGGTACGTGGTTTTCGGGCTTCCGGTCGTGGTGTTCACGGTTCTGGCCATGGCGGTCCAGCGCAGCCCGCGGGCCGCCTACACGTGGGACTATGCGAAGCTGCGCCTGCCGCTCGTCGGGCCGACGCTCCTCAAGATCATCCTGTCGCGCTTCGCGAATGTCTTCGCGCTCCTCTACCGGTCGGGCATCACCGTGCTGGACGCCATCAAGACGAGCGAAGACGTCGTGAATAACCGGGTCATCTCGGACGGTCTGGTGCGGGCGGGTCAGCAGATCACCGCCGGGGAAAGCCTCAGCGAGACCTTCCAGAACCTGGGGGTCTTCCCGCCGCTTGTCATTCGCATGCTGCGGGTGGGCGAGAGCACCGGCGCGCTGGACAGCGCGCTCATGAATATCACCTATTTCTACAACCGCGACGTGAGGGAGTCCGTGGACAGGGCACAGAAAATGCTGGGTCCCGTGATGACCGTCGTACTGGGAGGATTGCTCGCCTTCGTCGTCTGGGCCGTGCTGGGACCGGTGTATGATATCTTGGGCAAGATCAAGTTCTAACGCATTGATTCGTGGATGCTAAATGGCGAATCGTGACGATATTCCGGGGTTCGGGGGACGCGACCCCTTACCATTCACCATTCACCACTCACGGAACCTGAATGGCTGACAAGCTCCTCATCGGCGTCTCGGCGCCGGTCGTCACGGCCGCGCACTGGCGCGGCGGGAGGATCGCCGAGTGCCTGACCTTCGCCAATGACGAAGGCGGCCAGGCTGACTTCAAGGAGTACCTCGCCCGGCTCGCCGACACGCCCGCCTACATCATGGTGGACGCCGTCGAGGAGGATTACCGCTTCGAGACCCTGCCGCACGCGTTCGGTAGCGACCGCGCGGACATGGTCAGCCGCAAGCTCAGGCAGCACTACCGCAATACGCCGTACATGGCGGCCACGCCGCTCGGCCGCGACACCGGCAAGCGACGCGACGACCGTTATCTCTTCTCGGCGCTCACCAACTCGGACCTGATCGCGGACTGGCTGCAGGCAGTGACCGCGCGCGGGATGCCGATCGCGGGGATCTACCTGCTGCCCACGGTAAGCGCGGAACTGCTCGGCAGGCTCGAGGTGAAAGCGACCAACCTGCTGCTGGTCGCGCAGCACGCCACAGGACTGCGGCTCACCTTCTTCCGCGACCGCCAGTTCCGCCTGAGCCGGCTGACGCGCGGGGACGGCGGCAGGCCCGAGAACCGGACTCGCTACTTCACCGAAGAGATTTCCAATACGCGGCTCTACCTGCACGCGCTGCGCACGATGACGCTCGACGAGCACCTCACGGTGCTGCTGATCGACCGCGGCGACGAGCTGCAGGAGGAGGCTGCGGGAATCGCGCGCGACAACCCGAGCCTGGAATGCGCGCGCATCGGCCGCGGCGAGCTGGCGAGCCGCCTCGGCCTCGACAGTGCGCTGCTCGATGCTTCGCCCTATTCGATCTACCTCCACCTGCTCGGGCTGAAGACGCCGCCCAGCAACCTCGCGCCGGCAAACGCGATGGTGGGCTACAAGCGCTTTCAGGCGCGGCGTGCCATCTTTGCAGGATGCGGCGCCCTGGCGGCCGCGGCCGCCGTGTGGACCGGCATCAACCTCTACAACACGGTGAAGCTCAATTGGGACCGGGAAGACGCCGCACGCCAGACCGGGATTCTGGCCGCCCAGTACCAGGAGATTACGCGCCAGTTTCCGCAGGCCCCGACCTCGGCCGAGAACCTGAAGAAAACGGTCGAGATCGCACAGCGGCTACGGGCCACCGCCCATTCCCCCCAAAAAGTGATGGCGCTTCTGGGCCGTGCGTTGGACAGGAGCCCCGCCATCGTCATCCGGGTATTTGGCTGGAAATACGGTATCGCGGAAATTCCTGTCGAGGGCTCGGGGGGCCGTGAAGCCGCTCCGCCCGATCGGGCGTCAGCCGCCCCGGGGCCCGCCGGGCAGCGCAAGGAGAGCGCGCTCATCGATGGCGAGGTCCGGCCGTTCCGGGGCGATTACCGCGGCGCCATCGACACCATCAACCGTTTCGCCGACCGGCTGCGCGAGGAGCCGGAAGTCGCCGAGGCGAGGGTGATGAAACTTCCCCTCAATGTCAATCCTGCGCTGTCCCTCTCGGGCAACACGCTCGACAACCCCGAACAGGGCGTCGCGGCGGAATTCAAACTACTACTGGTCCTCACACCCGCAAGATGAACCAGGCCGACCTTCAGGCGTTGCGAAATCCGCTCCTCGTGCTCGCGGCCGTGGCGCTGATCGGCGCGCTGGCCGTCTATTATTCCGGGCGCCTGATGGTTTCGGCGCGTCAGCAACTTGCGCAGCAACAGGTCCAGCTCAAGGATGCGCGGACCCGCCTGCAGAAATCGGGGGAGGAAAAGAACATCATCGTGCGTTATATCGACGGCTTCCGCCAGCTGGAGCGCACCGGATTCGTGGGCGACGAGCAACGCATCGACTGGCTCGATGGACTGCGGCTCGCCAACCAGCAGGCGGACCTGTTCGGGGTGGATTACCAGATCGGGGCACAGAAATCCTACGCATTCGCCTCCGAATTCAGCCCCGGGTCGCTCGCGCTGAATGAATCGGCCATGCGCGTCCGGTTCCGCCTGCTGCACGAAGCGGACCTGGGGCGATTCTTCGATGCGCTCGCGCGCGAGGGCGCAGGGATCTTCACCATCGACCAGTGCCAGCTGCGGCGTATCGACACCGGCGGCGTGATCCGCTACCAGCCGAACGTCAGCGCGGAATGCGACCTCTCCTGGATTACGGTGAGAGTGGGCGCGGGCGGAGCGCAGAAAAAACCGTGACGAGTGACCCTTCGATCCTTCGACAAGCTCAGGACAGGCCCGCTCAGGACAGCCCTGTGACACGTGACTGGAAAATCAGCCTTGTAGCGTGCGGTGCGCTTGCCGCAACGGCGGTGTCGGTGCCGGCGTCCGCCCAGGAACGGCTCGGCCGGTTGTTTTTCACCCCTGCGCAGCGCGCTTCGCTCGACGTCGCGCGCAGCCAGCGCGCGCGCGCCGCGGTCGCGACCGAGAAGTCCGAGGTAGAAGCCACGCCGGTCCCGCAGACCATCACCTACAGCGGTGTCCTGCGCCGCAGCGACGGCAAGACCACTGTCTGGATCAACAACCAGCCGGTGCACGACCGCGAGTCGGCGGGCGCCGCCGCGATCGTCGGGCGGGTGCGGCCGGACGGCAGCGTCACGCTGCAGGTGCCCCAGTCCGGACGCAGCGTCAGCCTCAAGCCCGGACAGAGTGTCGAGCTGCTGTCGGGCGCCGTCGAGGAAGCATACTCGCGCCGGTTAGAACCCCCCAAGCCCGAGCCCAAGCCGGCGGCCAAGCCGGCAGCGGACGCCAAGTCCGCCAGGCCGCCCGCGCCCGACCGCGCCGCGGAGCGGGAACGCGAGGAACGCGAAGCCCAGCGTATTGGAGACGCCATCTCCCGGGCGCTGACGGAGACGGCAAGCGCCCGGCCGGGCGCCGCGCCGGCCCCGGCGGCGCCGGCGCAACCGTGACCGCGGTGTCTTTCGACACGCACCGCACACGACACGCCCGTTGCCGTTCTCAGCGCGGCCAGGCCATGCTGCTGGTGGTGATGCTGGTCGGAATCGTGGCCGCGCTCTTCGTCTTCGGCATCGTCGATACCACCGCCATCGAGCTCCGACGCAACCAGGACACGGCGGCAGCGTTCGCCAATGTCAAGCAGGCGTTGATCGGCTGGTCGGTTCAGCGTACCTCGTCGGGCGCGCTCCCGAATGCGCGCCCCGGCGAACTTCCTTGCCCGGACATGAATAACGACGGCTTTGAAGACGGCAACTGTGCCGCGGGAGCACTGGGACGCGTGCCCTGGAAGACGCTCGGGATACCAGAGCCAAAGGACGGTGCGGGCGAGACGCTCTGGTATGCAATCGCAGGCCCGTTCCGGATCTGGGGCGTAAACGCCAACCCCATCAACAGCGACACCAAGGGCAACCTCACCGTCTATCGGGACAGCACGGCGAGCACGATCACCACCGAGGCAATCGCCGTCGTGTTCGCGCCCGGTGTATCGTTCGGAGCGCAGAACCGGGATACCACGGCTACTGCGTTGTGCCCTACGACGGGGACTAATATTGCACTCAATCTGTGCGCCGCGAACTACCTGGAAACCGCCGCGACCGTCAACAATTCCACCATCAATGGGCCCTTCATTTCGGCGCCGAGCTCGGACACCTTCAACGATAGGGTAATGGCGATCACGACGGCAGACTTGATGCCGCTGGTTGAAATTCGGGTCGCCCGCGAGATGCTCGCGCTTCTCGATCTCTACAAGAGCGCGGCCGGAAATACGTGCGGCTGCTACACGTGGGGGGACAACGATTTCAACAATGAAGGCGACAATGACGTGTTCCGCGGCTGGTTGCCGCTGGGGGAAGGTGACCCGCACATTTGGGGACCGCCCCCCGCCGACCCCGGTCCCCCGATCAACCTGGGCATCGCTATCCCGGCCTGGCTTTCGAACAACGACTGGTGGAAAGTCATCTATTACGCCGTC
This sequence comes from Burkholderiales bacterium, assembly GCA_036398235.1. Taxonomy (GTDB): domain Bacteria; phylum Pseudomonadota; class Gammaproteobacteria; order Burkholderiales; family SG8-41; genus SG8-41. Next base: position 1,430 of record DASWHI010000223.1, on the reverse strand, counting down.
GCGCCCGACGAATCCCAGAACAAGAGCGGAGGGACGCTGACACTTGACGGCGTTCCAGGTACCAATGTCATTTTGATCACGCCCGGGCCGGCGCCACAGGGTGTCCCGCGTCCCTTGAATGCTCCCGGTACCGCTGCATACTGGGCCGAGTACTTGAAGGATGCGGAAAACGCCGATCACAACGACAACACCTACGTCAGGCCCTCGTCCACCGCGTATGCGCGCAACCGCCTCTACACCAGACCCTAGGATTTCGCCGGACTCACGCTTCCGCACCGGGGTGCGGCACATCGCTCGCGGCTTCACGCTGGTCGAGATCGCGATCGCCGTATTCATCATCGCTCTTCTGCTCACCAGCATCCTGGTTCCGCTCGCCACCCAGGTCGAGAGCCGGAATATCGACACTACCCAGCGCATCCTGGACCAGGCGCGCGAGGCGCTGGTCGGCTACGCGGCGGCCACCGGCCGGTTTCCTTGCCCCGCTTCGGATACCAGCAATGGGCAGGAGCACTTTTTTTCCCCAGGCGGGAGTGCCGCGAATGGCCTTTGCCACACTTCAGTAACCGGAGCGGCCGGAACGAACGTTTACATTGGATTCCTGCCGGCGGCCACGCTCGGCTTTACGCCCGCGGATGCCAGTGGCTTTGCCGTGGACGCGTGGGGGCTGACGCAGAACCGCATCCGCTATGCGGTTTCCTACCAGACTGTCAACGGCGTCCCGAGGCCATTTACCACCTTGCCGAATCCGCCCACGAATACGCTGGGCATGCGCGCCGCGGGCATGTCCAACATAGTAGGCTCAGGTCTGCTTAATGTCTGCAATACTGCGGCCGGATCGTCCCCCACTGCTTGTGCCTCGGCAGCAGCAACTCTCAACACGAACGCCATCGCAGTCATCTGGTCGCTGGGCGGCAATGCGGCCACGAGCGGCGGCGTCAGCGCGGACGAAGCCGAAAATTCCGAGGCGTTCACCGGCGGCGACCGCGTCTTCGTCATGCGCACCAAGTCAAACGTGCCGGCCTCGGAATTCGACGATATCGTGACCTGGATTTCACCTCCCGTGCTGTTCAACCGGCTGGTCGCGGCAGGGCAGTTGCCCTAGGGTTCTGCTCCCTCCCGAGTCAGCACGAAGCACACCATTCCAGGCTGGTTGGAGGCGAGCGCGAGGCGGTAGCCGAGCTGGGCCGCCTGCTTCGCGGAATGGTAGAGCCCAACGCCGAGCCCGCTCGGGGAGGGCACCGGCGCCTCGAACAGCTGCATTTCGGTGCTCTTCGCGATCGCGGCGCCGCTGTCGCAGACCGTCAGCGTGCCGCCGCGCGCTACTGAAAGCGTCACCCGCACCTGAAGGGCCGCGCCGGCAGCCGATTTGTTGACGGCGTTCTCGATCAGATTGTCGGCGACGCTGTCGAACAGTTCCGCCGGCAGCATCA
>DASWHI010000222.1:0-3350 GCA_036398235.1 Burkholderiales bacterium | reverse complement strand
GCTACTTCACCACCAGCTTGTAATCCGGCGTCGTGTTGAGCGGGCAGGAATAGACATACCTGCCTGGCCTGAGCTCAATCGCGTAGTCCTGGGTTTTCCCCGGCAGGAGACCGCCGCCGGAGACGCTGGGCAGGGCCACCCGGCCCGCGACTGACGCACCCCGCAGCCAGAATCCCAGCTCGTAGGGCACGTTCTTGTTGGTCACGCGAAACACGTATTTGCCGGGCTTGAGTTCAAGCGGTTTCGCCTCGGCGACCCGCTGCTTGCCGGTCTTCGCGTTGATCGCCTCGCAGTCCTTGATCGAGCGCGATCGGTAGCCGCGGTCCGTGCCGCCTTCACTCTCCAGGAACTGGCACGGCACCTGGGTCAGATCAACGATCTGGGCAGCTGCCACGGGTCCTGCGGCGAGGCTCAGCACGAATGCGGCGAGTCCGTTACAGCAGGAAAGCATGCGGGCATCAAGCAGTCGCTTCATGTCGTCGAATCTCCGTTGGATAACGCAGCAACGCCATCAGGTCGAACAGCGGACGCCGGCACGAGCGCGCACTTCGCGTATCGTTTCTTCGACTGAGATCGGCAGATGACCCGTGACCTCGAGTTCCCGGTTTTCGAGCACGTCTCTGTCGGGATGGGCCTTCGCCCAGGCATCGATCACCGCATCGCGGTGGGTCAACAAGGCCTCGATGTGCGGCTGGAACAGCACCACCATCGCCCCGATCCAGCGATTGACCGGCCACGATGGATAAGCGTGGTCTATGCGAAAGCGGGGCAGCAGCCCGATCACTTCCCCGGCCGGTAGCCAGGCGCCGCCGCAGACCCAGTGGTTGGTCGCGAACAAGCCGATCGGCCAGCCGTAGGCATTCATGGAGATCCCTATCAGATGCACGGCCTCTCCCGGATCGGAGCCGACCGCTGCGGGCGAGTCATCCCCTTTTTTGGGGGCAGCGCCCACTCTCAGAAACGTGTGGAAATGTCCGTGCTCGTCGGCGCGGTGAGCGTGGTAGTAATACTGCGAGCAGGACTCACTATCGTAGACATCGTCCGTGGGGTAGTGCTCATACTCCACGAAATCACCCTGACCGCGCAGCACCTCGCTTACCAGGTTGATGCCCCCGCGCTCGAGCACGCGCCGGCATTCGAGCACCTCCACGCCCGCCATCAACATGGCACGCAGGCGTTGGCCCGGAAGCGCGTCGAGCTCCGGCGCGCGAAGCTCGGGCACGCCGCCGATCCCCGGCGCGAGGTCGACCTGCGGGATCGGCGAACGGTGAAATACGGCCGACTGCTTCACCTTTTTGGCGCGCACGGATTCCGGGCGGCGCAGGGATTGGTCTTTGCCGCACACGGATTCTTTGCCGCGCATGGATTCTTGGCCGCGCAGGGATTCGGCTTGAACTTCTTCTGCACCTCGAGCGTGTAGGCGGTCAGCGCCGCCAGCTCCTTCGACTCCCATTTGAGAGGCTTGGCCGCCATCGGCACGATCATGCAGAACTGCACCATCTGCTCGGCCGTGATCCGCTTCAACCCGGATTTTTCGCCCGCCATCGCCACCGCATGCGGATAGGGCTTGGCGAAGCCTGGGCTGAACGCGGCATTATTCACGTGACAGGTGTTGCACGCGAGGCCGTTTGTGCTGAGCTTGGTGTCATTCCACAGCGCCGCGCCGGATTTGACGAGCTCGGCGCGATTGCCCTGATAGGGTTTCGTACCCTTCGGACGGGTAACCCGCTTGGGATCCACACGGTCACCTGCGCCGCAAGGACTTTTCGCTCCGCATGGGCTCTTGGGGGCGCACGGATTTTTCGCCGCGCAGGGATTCTTCGCCGCGCAGGGGTTTTTCGCTGCGCATGGATTCCTTGCCGCGCACGGATGCTTTGCGGCGCAGGGATTGGCGGCCGAGCGCGAGGCCCTCGGCCTTGCGCCGCACGGGCTGCAGGGACCCGCTGCAAAGCCGGCGGGCGCACCGAGAGCTGCTGACAACACGCCGGCCGAAACCAGGGACCGCGTCGTCGGTTTGAGGTCGAAACGCATGCTCTATCTCCTTGATCGGGTTATACGTTTCTGTTGAGAGTCCTGACGTCGTATCTGCCGGCACACTGCGATATTGCCGCTATCCGATAGACGGCGCGGACAGACACGCTCCTTGCCCCATCAATGACGCTAGACCGGAGTAACGCCTAAAACCTTACAGGGTTGTAGTTTGGAATCTCGTGCGGGGCCCGAGGCTTGACAGCGCCGGCCTCGCGATCCTATTCGCGTCACGAGGCGGGCTGCGAGGTGGAGATCGGAAAAATCGTTGATATCTGTTATTCTGGATCGTATAGTACAGAACGAATCTGGCCCCGGAGGTTCCGCCTTGGCACGACCCCGTGAGTTCGACACCGATGCCGCGCTGGAACGCGCGATGCAGGCGTTCTGGGCTAAGGGCTTCAAGGCGACCACGCTCGACGACCTGTGCGCGGCGACGAAATTGAGCCGGTCGAGCCTCTATGCTGCCTTCGGGGGGAAGCGCGAGCTGCTGGATCAGTCGCTGCGCCGCTACGAGGAGCAGGGCATAGCGCGCATCACCGCGGCGCTGTCCCGGCCCGTTCCGGTTCGCGAAGCGGTCGCCGCGTTCGTGGACGGCCTGATCGAGCGAATTGTCTCCGGCTCGGGCAGAGTCGGTTGTTTCATAGGGAATTGCGCCGCAGAGCTCGCGCGGCAAGACCGCGCGATGGCGGCGCGGGTGCGCCGCAGTCTCGAGCGAATCGAGGCCGCGTTTCGCGAGGCGCTCGCGCGCGCGCAGGCACGCGGCGAGCTGGCGAAAACCGCGGATGTCGACGCGATCGCCCGGTTTCTGGTTGCCGGCATACAGGGCCTGCGGCTGGTCGGGAAGGCTAATCCCGACCGTGCCGCGCTCGACGACATCAGGGCGGTCTTGCTGCGCTGCCTCGACCCATGAAAGGAGAAGCGATGAACCAACGCATGAGGCCCGACCCGCGGCTCGCGCCGCTCCCCGTGGACGCCAATCCGGATCTCAAGGAGGCGTTCCAGAACAACATCAGGAACCTTGGCTTCGTTCCGAACAGCACGCTCATCATGCAGAGGAAGCCGAAGCTGGTTAAGGCTTTTGCCCAGCTCTCCGCCGCGGTGTGGGATCCGGAGGGCGAGGTGCCGGTCGGCTTCCGGCGGCTGGTGGCGCACGTCGCGAGCCGGGCCCACGGCTGCCGTTACTGAATGGCGCACACCGCCGGGGCGTCGCTCCGGCTCGGCGTGAGCGAGCAGAAACTCGCCGCGATCTGGGAGTACCGCACGAGCCCGCTCTACACGGAAGCCGAGCGCGTGGCACTCGACTTCGCGCTCGCCGCGGC
>DASWHI010000221.1:0-2404 GCA_036398235.1 Burkholderiales bacterium | reverse complement strand
GGCGCTGGCGGCGAGCGCGGCGAGGTAGTCCTGCGGCACCTGCTCCAGGAACAGCGGCAGGGCGGTCTCGGGCAGGATGATGAGCTTGCCGGGAGCGGACTCCGTCAGCAAACGATAGATTTCCAGCGTGGGGCGCACGCGCTCCGCGCGCCATTTCTGGTCCTGGGCGACGTTGCCCTGCAGCAGGCTCGCGTTGAACGGCGCGCCTACGGGCGTCGTCCACGTGATCTGGCTCAACCCCCAGCCGACCGCCCACAGGGCGAGAAGGATGAAGGATGAAGGATGAAGGATGACCCGGGCCTTGTCTGTGGCGCGCTGCCCCAGCACGACGATGAGTCCGGCCGTGAGCGCGACGGCAAGCGTGACGCCATATATTCCAAGGAGCGGAGCATAGCCGGCTAGCGGGCTCGCCGGAATCTGGGAGTAGCCGGCCGCGAGCCAGGGGAAGCCGGTAAACACCCACCCCCGCATCCATTCCGCGAGCGTCCACGCCGCGGGGGCGAGCAGGCCGAAGCGGATGGCGCGCGAAGCGTGGAGCCTCGTGCAGGCGTAGCCCGCTCCTGCGGGAAAGAGCGCCAGGATCACGCAGAAGAGTAGTGTCGCGATTGCGGCGAGCGGTGCCGGCATGGCGCCGAAATCGTGCAGGCTGACGTAAACCCACGAGGCCCCGAACAGGAACAGCCCGAGACCGAACGCAAAGCCGCTCAATGCGGCGGCGCGCGGATTCCCGGCCTGCGACCACAGGTAGAACAATCCCGCCAGCGTCACCACCGGCAGCGGGAACATGTAGTAGGGCGCGTACCCCAGCACGGTCACCGCGCCGAGGAGAAACGCGAGGAAGAGCGCTATAAAGCGCTCCTTTCCCCCTTGCGGGGGAAGGCTGGGATCCTCCCCCGCAAGGGGGGAGGAGGCTGATTTGCGCTCGTACCCGCTTGTCAACAGAACACGCACGGAAAACCGGAACGATCACTTCTTCCGGGCGACCTGCAGCAGGTGCAGCCGCCGGCTGTCGGCGCGCAGCACCTTGAAGACGAGGTTATCGAAGCTGATGCTCTCGCCGCGCTTGGGCATGCGGCCGAAGCGGGACAGGACGAGGCCGCCGATGGTGTCGAATTCCTGCTCGCCGAAGCGGGTGCCGAACGCGGCGTTGAAGTCGGCGATCGCCGTCAGCGCCTTGACCCGGTACTGCCCGCCCTTCTCGGGCACGATGTTGTCCTCGACGTCCTGGAAATCGTACTCGTCCTCGATGTCGCCGACGATCTGCTCGATGACCCCCTCGATCGTGATCAGGCCCGCGACGCCGCCGTACTCGTCCACCACGATCGCCATGTGGTTGCGGTTCTTGCGGAACTCCTTGAGCAGCACGTTGAGCGGCTTCGAGCCCGGAATGAAGACCGCCGGGCGCAGCATGTCGCGCACGTTGAACTCCTCCTCCCCGGCGTAATAGCGCAGGAGGTCCTTGGCGAGGAGGATGCCGATCACGTCGTCCTTGTTCTCCCCGATCATCGGGAAGCGGGAGTGCCCGGTCTGGATCATCATGGGGATGAACTGGTCGGGGGACTCCTTGATGTCGATGACGTCCATCTGCGCGCGCGGCACCATGATGTCGCGCGCCTGCATCTCGGAGACCTGCAGCACGCCCTCGATCATGGCGAGCGCGTCCGCATCGAGCAGGTTGCGCTCGTAGGAGGAGCGCAGCAGCTCGACCAGCTCCTCCCGGTCCTCCGGCTCGCGCGCGAGCCAGGCGCCGAAGCGCTCGAGCAGCGAGGGCTTGGGGGCGGGAACGTCCGCCATCACCGGTCACCCCCGTAAGGGTCGGGAAACCCGAGACGGGCGACCGCCCGGGATTCGCGCTGCTCCATGAGCCGCGCGTCGCGCTCCGTCTCGTGATCGTAGCCCTGCAGGTGCAGGACTCCGTGCACCATGAGATGTGCGTAATGCGCGGCCGCGCTTTTATGTCCGGCGCGCGCCTCGCGCGCGATCACGGGGGCGCACAACGCGATATCGCCCTCGAGGCGCGGGCGTTCACGCAGGATGAAGGTGAGCACGTTGGTGGGGCGGTCCTTGCCACGGAAATTGCGATTGAGCGCGCGCGCCTCTTTGGTCCCGACGATGCGCACCGTAACCCGCGCATCGCGCTGGAGCGCGGCGCGCGCCCAGCGCCTGAGCCGCGCCCGCGACGGCAGGCCGCGCGCGTTGACCGCGTATTGCACGGTGAGGGCAAGCTTCGGGTTCATGGCTCCGCATCCGGGGTGCGCTGCGGCGGCGCGCTTTTCTTTCTGGAATCCGGGGCCTTGGCCTTGTAATTCCCGTAGGCGTTGACGATGCGCTGCACCAGCGGGTGGCGCACGACGTCCTCGGCATCGAAATGGGTGAAGGCGATGCCGCGCACTTTCTTCAGCAC
>DASWHI010000220.1:0-1962 GCA_036398235.1 Burkholderiales bacterium | reverse complement strand
CGAGAACAGTTCCCCGGTGAGGATGTACTTCATGGCCTTGTACTTGCCCACCGCGCGCGTCAGGCGCTGCGTGGCGCCTCCGCCGGGCATGATGCCGATGTTGACCTCGGGCTGCCCGAAGCGGGCGGACTCGCCGGCGACAATGATGTCGCAGGTCATCGCGAGCTCGCAGCCGCCGCCGAGCGCGTAGCCGCTCACCGCTGCGATCACCGGCTTCGGGCAGCCGGCGATCGCCCGCCACAGCTTGTGCACGCCACGCTGCAGCGCCTCGATGGTGCCGAGATCGGCCATCTCCTTGATGTCGGCGCCGGCGGCGAAGCTCTTCTCGTTGCCGGTGAGCACGATGGCGCGCGTCGTCGTGTCCTCGCCGCATTCCGCCAGGTGCTTCGCGAGGAGCTTCCGCACCTCGAGGTTCAGCGCGTTGCGCGCCTCGGGGCGGTTGATGCGCAACAGCACCACTGCTTCGGCGGGACGCTCCAGCAGGACGAGGTCAGCCATGGCCTATTGCTTGGCGAGCCCGAGCTCGACCAGCACCGACTTCATCGCGCCATAGGTGTCGTCGAGCTCCTTGGCGAAGTCCTTGCCGGCGAGGAAATCGTTCGACCAGTAGTTCTTCTTCAGGTTCTCCTGCCACTCGGGAACCTCGGTTGCCTTGCGCAGGACGCCTTCCCAGAACGCGACCTGCTCCGCGCTCAGCCCCTTCGGCGCGACGATGCCGCGGAAGCCCCCGTAGACCAGGTCGATCCCCATTTCCTTCCACGTGGGTACCTGGGCGAGCGCGCCGTCGAACCGGCGCGGCCCGGCGACGCCCACCACGCGCATGCGGCCCCCCGCGACGTGTCCGGCGGCGTTGCCGGCGGCAGTGGTGACGAGGTCGATGTGCCCGCCGAGCAGGTTGGTAATGGCTTCGGAGGAACCCTTGTAGGCGACCGTCTTCAGTTCGCGCACATTGCCTCCGGCCGACTTCATGAGAAGTCCTGCCGCAATATGGTTGTGGCTGCCGAGCGCGGTGGCGAAGCCGATCGCGATCGACTGCGGGTCGCTCTTGAGCTTCGCAACGAGGTCCTTTCCGTCCTTGATGGACGAATTGGCGTTCACGGCGAACACCACGTAGTCGTTGAAGAGCGACGCGATCGGCGTGAAGTCGGTGTGGCGGAGCTTGCTGCGGCCGGTGATGTGATTGGTGAGCAGCGCCGTCGTGCCGACGAGCAGCGTGTGCGGATCGCCCGGCCGCTGGCTGACGTAGGTGAACGCGATGCTGCTTCCGCCGCCCGGCTTGTTGACGACCGCGATCGATGTATTGACGAGCTTGTTTTCCATGAGGACCCGCTCGACCGTGCGGGCGGTCTTGTCGTTGCTGCCGCCAGGCGCGGAGCCGACCACGATTTCGACGTTCCGCTGCGGGCTCCAGGCCTGGGCGAGCGCGCCCGCGCTTGCCGCAAGCAGCACGCATCCCAGAATAGGGTACGGTGTTTTCATCACTCCTCCTTCGGTTGTTGGGATCCTTGGGGCCGGATCACCATTCTAAGTGGCGCGCACCGGGGGCGCCAGCGGCCCGCTGCGGCGTGATGCGGTCGGCCCTGACCCCCGCCTATCCGACCTCGTTCACCAGCGGCTCGCCGCGCTGCCAGCGGCCCAGGTTGTCGAGAAAGATCGCCAGCACCCGCTCGTCGTTTCCCGCCGCCGCCGCGGAATCGTGCGCCGTGAGCGGCGTGGAGCTGGTGCGATACGAGCAGGTTGGTCACGCGCGGCGCCCGAGAAAATAAAACCTCCCCTCCTTTTCAAGGAGGGGTGGATGCGAAGCAGACGGGGTGGTTGTGTTTTGCGGGCATTTTACCTGCTCTGCTAAGATGCTACCCGGTCGTCACTCGTCAGGCGTCACTCGTCACGCACTCCAGGCAGATGTCCGGTCCCACTCTCGAACTCGCCCGGCAGCTCATCGCGCGCCGCTCGGTGACGCCG
>DASWHI010000219.1:0-12255 GCA_036398235.1 Burkholderiales bacterium | reverse complement strand
CGGCATGATGCCCTTGGCCTGGATCGAGCGTCCGTTCGGCGTGTAATAACGCGCCGTGGTGAGCTTGATCGCGGTGTTGTTGCCGAGCGGCAATATGGTCTGCACCGAGCCCTTGCCGAAGGTCGGCTGGCCCATGATGACCGCCCGCTTGTGGTCCTGCAGCGCGCCGGCGACGATCTCGGAGGCGGAGGCGGACCCGCCGTTCACCAGCACCACCATCGGCACGGTCTTCACGTCCTCCGGCAATCTCCGGTTGAAGTCCTCCTTCATGCGGCCGCGCAGATAGTCTTCGGGGCGAGCGTTCAACTTCATCTTGGAGTCCTCGGTGCGGCCGTCGGTGTACACCACCAGCGAGCCGGCCGGCAGGAAGGCCGCGGATACCGCCACCGCCCCGTTGAGCAGGCCCCCGGGATCGTTGCGCAGGTCGAGCACGATGCCCTTCATCGCCCCCTGGTTTTCCTTGAACAGCCGCTCGATCGAGCGCGCGAGGTTCTCCCCGGTCTGCTCCTGGAACTGCGTCACGCGGAAGTACGCGTAGCCGGGCTCGAGCAGCTTCGACTTGACGCTCTGGATCTTGATCACGGCGCGTGTCAGCGTCACCACCAGCGGCTTGGCTTCGCCCTTGCGCACGAGCGTGAGCGTGATCGGGGTGTTGGGCCGCCCGCGCATGCGCTTGACCGCCTCGTTCAGCGTCATCCCCTTCACCGAGGTGTCGTCGAGCTTGATGATGAGATCGCCGGGCTTGAGGCCGGCGCGCGCGGCGGGCGTGTCGTCGATCGGCGCCACCACCTTGACGAAGCCGTCCTCCATGCCGACCTCGATGCCGAGGCCGCCGAACTCGCCCTGGGTACCAACCTGCAGCTCGCGGAACGCCTCCTGATCGAGGTAGGCGGAATGCGGGTCGAGGCCGGTCAGCATGCCGTTGATGGCTTCCGTGATCAGCTTCTTGTCGTCCACCGCCTCGACGTAGTCGCTCTTCACCCGTCCGAAGACCTCGGTGAACGCGCGCAGCTCCTCGATCGGCAGCGGCGCGGTCGCCGCCTTCTGCGCCACCGCGGAGAAATTGAGGCTGATGGCGACGCCGATCAGCGCGCCGATCGCCAGGAGTCCGATTTGATGCAGCTTGTTGCGCATTGCCTGCTCCCGAGAATTACTTGATGTTGACCCAGTCCAGGGGATCCAGCGGCTTGCCCTGGTGCCGGAGTTCGAAGTATAGACCTGAATCGGCGTTGCCGCCGCTGTTGCCCACCGCCGCAACGGCCTCGCCGCCGTGAATTATGTCACCCACCCGCTTGAAAAGCGCCTCATTGTTGCCGTAGAGGCTCATGAACGCGTCGCCGTGGTCGATGATCAGCAGGTTGCCGAACCCGCGCAGCCAGTCGGCGAACACCACGCGGCCGTCCGCGACCGCCCGCACTTCCTCGCCCGCGCGGGCCGCGATGAACAGTCCCTTCCAGAGCACTCCGCCATCTGAACGTGGACTGCCGAAGCGGTTCGCAAGTTCCCCGCGGACCGGCGGGCTCAGCCGGCCCTTGAGCCGGCCAAAGGCACTGTCGAGCGAAACCGGCGGGGCACGCTCGCCGCGCAGCCGCGGCGCGGGCTTGGAGCGCGCCATCAGCTTTGCCAGGCTTGCGACCAGCCGGGCGAGCCGCGTCTCGTTGCGCTTCAACGTGCCGATCTCGCGCCGCTGAAGCTCGATGTCGCGCGAAATCTTCGCGAGCACCTGGTTGCGCGCGCGCTTTTCGCGCTCGAGGCGGGCGCGCTGCGCCCGCTGCTCGGCAGTCACGGCGGAGAGTTCGGCGGCTTTCTGCTCCGCTTCCCGCGCGAGCTCGCGCAGCCGTGCGAGGCCCGCCCGCAGCTCGGCGATGAGCTCGGCGCGCGCCCGGGAGATGTAGCCAAAGTAGTGGAGGCGGCGGCTGATCTGGCCGGGATCCTCGCGGTTGAGAAGGAGCCTCAGCGGCTCGGCCTGGCCGCCGAGGTAATGCCGGTAGATGAGATCCGCCAGCATTGCCTGTTGCGCCTTCAGCGCCTTCTCGCGCTGGCGTGACTCGGCATTCAATTCGGCAAGCCGCTTCTGGTGTTGACGCGCCTCGCCCCCCAGCTCGCGCAGCGCGCGGTTTGCTTCCGAGATTGCGCGCTCCGACTCGCGCAGCGCGTCGGCCGCCTCGCTCTTCGTTTCTTCGGCCGCGGCGAGCCGCTTCTGAAGCGCGTCGATGCGTCCGCGCAGCTCGCGCAGCTCCTTTTCCTTCTCCTTGGCGCCGGCGGCGGCCGGCTCCGCGGCCGGGCTCGCCAGCAGGAGCAGCAGGAAAAGAGCGCTCGCGGTATGCGCGTTCACGTGAAGGCGATGAGGGATTTCCCGGTCATCTGCGGCGGTTGCGGCAGGCCCATCATCGTGAGCAGCGTCGGGGCGACGTCCTGCAGCGCGCCGCGCGCGGCGATCTTCGCCCGCCCGCCGACGTAGAGCAGGGGCACGAGGTTCAGGGTGTGCGCCGTGTGCGCCTGCCGGGTCGCGGCGTCGAGCATGGTCTCGGCGTTGCCGTGGTCCGACGTGATGAGCACCTCGCCGCCGGCTTCGCGCATCGCGGCGACCGCCCGCCCGATGCATTCATCGAGCACCTCGATGGCGCGAATCGTCGCGGCGAGATTGCCGGTGTGGCCGACCATGTCGCCGTTGGCGAAGTTGCAGATGATGGCGCCGTATTGCCGGCTGCGGATGGCGTCCACCAGCCGGTCGGTGACCTCGTGCGCGCTCATCTCGGGCTTGAGATCGTAGGTCGCGACCTTGGGCGAGGGGACGAGGATGCGCTCCTCGCCCGGATACGGCGCCTCCACGCCGCCGTTGAAGAAATACGTGACGTGCGCGTATTTCTCGGTCTCGGCGATGCGCAACTGCTTCAAGCCCCGCGCCGCGATGTACTCCCCGAACCCGTTGGCGACGCTCTGCGGCGGAAACGCCGCCGGGACGTGAGAGTAGTCCTCGCCGTAGCTCGTGAGCGTGCAGAAGGTGCCTAGCCGTGGAACGCGCTCGCGCACGAAGCCGCTGAAGCCGGGATCGGTCAGCGCGCGCGTCAGCTGGCGGGCGCGGTCGGCCCGGAAATTCATGAACACGACCGCATCCCCGTCCTCCATCCGCGCGGCCACGGCGCCGATCGCGGTGGCGTGGACGAATTCGTCGGATTCCCCGCGCGCGTAGGCTGCGCGCAGGCCCTCGACGGCGGTTCCCGCGCGCTGCGCCGCCTTTCCCTGGGTGAGGAGGTCGTAGGCCGGCCGCACGCGCTCCCACCGGCTGTCGCGGTCCATCGCGTAATAGCGGCCGCAGATCGAGGCGATGCGCCCGGCCTTGAGCTCCGCGCACAGCCGCTCGAGCGCGACGAGCGACGCTTCGGCGCTTCGCGGCGGGGTGTCGCGCCCGTCGAGAAACGCGTGCACGCGGATTTCCTTCACGCCGGCGCGCGCGGCCATCCCGAGCGCGGCATGGATCTGTGACTCGTGGCTGTGCACGCCGCCGGGAGAAAGCAGGCCCAGCAGGTGCAGCGAGCGGCCGGCGCCGCGCGCGGTCTCGAGCGCCTTCACCAGCACCGGGTTGCGGGAAAACTCGCCGGTCTCGATTGCGTTCTCGATCCGGGTGTAGTCCTGGTAGACGACGCGCCCGGCGCCGATGTTCATGTGCCCGACCTCGGAATTGCCCATCTGGTTCTTGGGCAAGCCTACCCATTTCTCCGACGCGTCGAGGGTCGTGTGAGGGCACGTGCGCCACAGGACGTCCCAGTGCGGCTTGCGCGCCTGGCAAATGGCGTTGTGCTCGCATTCCTCGCGATGACCGAAGCCGTCGAGTATGATCAGCAGGACCGGGGTGACTTTCATGATGGCGCAGGCGTGCGGACGCGCAGTTTTCTGAATGGCGATTTTAGACCATTCCGACCGGCCCAACTTTCTGCGCGCAGCCGTGCTGCTCACCGGGCTGGCGTGGACTTTGCCGTTCCTGCAGCCCTATCACCGGTTCCCGATCACGAGCTTCTATAGCGAGTGGCTGGCGTTCGCGCTCGGCCTCGCCGCCGCGGCTCCGCTGCTCAGCCGGAACGCGTGGCGCGATGCGGCGGTGCCGATCATCGCGCTCGCTCCGCTCGGGCTCGCCGTACTGCTGGCGCTGCAAGTCGCGCTCGACCGGGTGCCGTATGCGGAGCAGGCGTACACGGCGGGACTCTACCTGCTGTGGGCAGCGCTTATGGCCGTGCTCGGGCACGTGCTGGGACGCCGGCTGGCGCTTGACTCGATTGCGGGAACGCTCGCTTGGTTTCTGCTGGTGGGGGGGCTCGTTCACGCGCTGATCGGCCTCGTGCAGCACTACCACTTCTCGACTCCGTTCGATTTTCTGGTCGCCCAAAAGGCGGGGACGGCGGTCTACGGCAATCTCGGGCAGCCCAATCACTACGCCGCGTCTATGACGCTGTCGCTCGCGTCCGTGGCCTATCTCTACGGCCGAGGGAATCTCACGGGCGTGATTGCATCAGCTTGCGCGGTGGTCTACCTGGTCGTGCTGGCGCTGGCCGGCTCGCGTAGCCCCTGGCTCTATCTCGTCACATTGATAGCGCTCGCTCTGGTGCTGCACCGCCTCCGGCGCGACGGCACCAGCCGCAGGCTTGCCTTCTTCGCCTGTTGGCTCCTGCCCGGTTTCATCGCCGCCGAGCTGCTGGTGTCATTGCCGTTCCTGGCGCCACCGGAAGGCCCGGCAACAATCACCTCTGCCGAGCGGCTGTTCAAAGTGGCGGGGGGCGTTGGCCCGCGCCTGGAGAAATGGGGCGAGGCGTGGCAGATGTTTCTCGCGTCCCCGGTCCTCGGTGCCGGTTTCGGGCAATTCACGTGGCACCATTTTCTGTACCAGGCTGCGAACGATGCGCCGTTGGCGGGCGGGTTGTTCAATCACTCGCACAACATCGTGCTCCAGCTCATGGCGGAAACCGGGGTCGCCGGCACGCTTGTCATCGTCGGTCCCGTGCTTGCCTGGCTCTGGGGGTTGAGGCGCGTGAATTTCAATGCCGCATGGTGGTGGTTGCTTTCGCTGCTCGCGGTCATCGGCATCCACAGCCTGCTCGAGTTCCCCCTGTGGTATGCCTATTTCCTCGGCCCTGCGGCGCTGCTCCTAGGGCTCGGAGCGCAACGCTCCCTTGCCGTGCGCTCCCCTGGCGCGGCGCGAGCGGCGGTGGCGCTGGTGGTGCTTGTGGGCTGCGTGAACCTCGCTGCGGTGATTCCGGCGTATCGCGATTTCGAGCGACTGGTGTTCAGCGCGGGGCCGCGGGCGCCGCAATCGTCCAGCGACGAAGCGTTCGCCCAGGCGTTGATGGGAGTGCACGAAGAGCCGCTGCTGAGGCCATACGTCGAGCTGGCGATCGCCTACGGTGTCAGCGTGGACCAGGAGCAACTGGGGGACAAGCTGGCGCTCGTCACACGCGTTATACGTTTTGTGCCAGTTGAAGTGTTGGTCTTTCGCCAGGCGCTACTGCTGGCGCTGGCGGGGGACGCCGCTGCCGCGCGCGAGCAGCTCGAACGATCGCTGCGAGCCTATCCCTCCGAGCGCGCGGCGGTCGTTGCCGAGCTCGAGAGTCTCGCGCGACGCTACCCCGCCGAGATGACGCCTCTGCTAAAATTGGCGACTTCAAAAATCGCGGAAGGGCGCGCGTCGCAGGACGCGAGGTGACGCGCCCAAACACCAGAGGATTCACGTTGGAGCAGTTCCTGGTATTTCTCCAGAAAAGCCCGTTCAACATGCTGCTGTTCGGGCTGGCGCTCGCCTCGGGCGCGATGCTGCTGTGGCCGCTCGTCTCGCGGCCGTTCCGGATGTCGCACGAGGTCGGCGCGAGTGAGGCGGTGCAGCTCATCAACCGCCGCGACGCACTGGTGCTCGACGTGCGGGACACCGGCGACTACGCCGCCGGGCACATCGCCAGCGCCAAGCACGTCCCCGAGGCGCAGCTCGCCGAGCGCCTGAAGGAAATCGAGAAGTACCGGACGCGCCCGATCATCGTCAGCTGCCGCACCGGGTCGCGGGCGCCGTCGCTGAGCGCGATGCTGCGCAAGAAGGGGTTCGCCGAGGCGTTCGCGCTGCGCGGCGGGATCGCGGCGTGGCAGCAGGCGAATCTGCCGCTCGAGAAAAGCTGAATGTCCCAGAAGGTGACCATGTACAGCACCGGGGTCTGTCCGTTCTGCCAGATGGCCGAGCGGCTGCTGCGTTCCAAGGGGGTGGCGGCGATCGACAAGATCCGCGTGGACCTGGAGCCGGAGCGGCGGGTCGAGATGATGGAGAAAACGGGGCGGCGCACAGTGCCCCAAATCTACATCGGGCAGACGCACGTCGGCGGCTTCGAGGAACTGGCTGCGCTCGACCACGCGGGCCGGCTGGACGGCATGCTGCGCGGCGAGCCCGGTCAAACCTGATCGGACCGTTACGATGAGCGAGCAGCAACCCTTCTTCAACATCGAGCGGATCTACCTCAAGGGTCTGTCACTCGAGATTCCGAACGCGCCCCAGGTCTTCGCCGAGCGCGAGCCGCCCAAATTCGACATCAACCTCCACAACGAGACGCGGGTGCTCGACGCCGGGCTCTACGAAGTGGTGCTGACCGCCACCGTGACCGCGAAGCTGAAGGACAAGACCGCGTTCCTGGTGGAAGTGGCGCAGGCCGGGATGTTCCAGATCCGCAACGTTCCGCAGCAGGAGCTCGATGCGGTGCTCGGCGTCACCTGCGGCAACATCCTGTTCCCGTACCTGCGGGAGAGCATCTCGAGCACGGTGGCCCGCGGCGGCTTCCCGCCGTTCTGGCTGAATCACCTGAGCTTCGACGCGCTCTACCAGCAGCAGCGGCAGCAACAACAGCAACAGCGGCCGGCCGAAACGCCGCCCGCCACTTGATGGCGAATCGTGACGGGTGACTCGTGTGCGAACGCCAGCATTGAATCTTTCGTGCAACGCGCGCGCGGCGGTGCAGGCCGTCTCCCTTCTGCTCGTATTCGTGCTGTTCGGGACATTTCACGCGGGCGCCGCGGATTTCCGGTCGGTGGCGGAGAATGCCGCGGTGCTCTACGACGCGCCCTCGGCAAAGGCGAAGAAGCTCTACGTGGTGAGCCACGGCTATCCGTTCGAAGTCGTGGTCGTGGTGGAAGGCTGGAGCAAGGTGCGCGATGCCAGCGGCGAGATGACATGGATCGAGAGCAAGCTGCTCTCCGACAGGCGCACCGTCCTGGTGAGACAGCCGGTCGTTCAGGTGCGCGAGGCGGCCGACGACAACGCACCGGTTGCGTTCCAGGCGGAGCAGAACGTGCTGCTCGAGCTGCTGGAGGTGGCGGGCGGCGGCTGGTTGAAGGTCCGGCACCGCGACGGCCCGTCGGGCTTCATCCGCATCTCCCAAGTGTGGGGCGCCTGATCCTTCATCCCCCATCCCTTAGATGAGAATCGCAGTACTCGGCGCGGGCGCCTGGGGCACGTCGATCAGCGTCAATCTGTGCGCGCGTCACGAGGTACGCCTATGGGCGCGCGACGCGGCCCTCGTGGCGGCGCTGCGCGCGGGCCGCAGTAATTCGCGCTATCTCCCCGGCATCAGCCTGCCCCCCCCGCTCGTGCTGGAGGACGATCTCTCCCGCGCCCTCGACGGCGCCGAGCTTGCACTGGCGGCGGTGACGACCAATGGCTTGCGCGAAACGCTCAGGCGGATGAAGGCGGCCGGGCGCAGCGCTCCGATCATCTGGCTGTGCAAGGGCTTCGAGAGCGAGCAGGCCAAGCTGCCGCACCAGGTCTGCGCCGAGGAGCTTGCGGCTTCGGTGCCGCGTGCGGTGCTCTCCGGCCCGAGCTTCGCCGAAGAGGTGGCACGCGGGCTCCCGGCTGCATTGACGCTCGCTTCGTCCAACAGCGACTTCGCGCACGCCGCGGCGCCCGCCCTGCATGGCCCGGCGCTGCGTGTCTACCTGAGCGAGGACGTGACGGGCGTCGAGGTGGCGGGCGCGGTGAAGAACGTGATGGCGATTGCCGCAGGCGTGAGCGACGGGCTCGGGCTCGGGCTCTCCGCCCGTGCCGCGTTGATCACGCGCGGTCTCGCCGAGATGACTCGCCTCGGGGTCGCGCTCGGCGGGCGGCCCGAGACCTTCATGGGGCTCGCGGGAGCGGGCGACCTGATCCTCACCTGCACAGGCGATCTTTCGCGCAACCGGCGGGTCGGGCTCGCGCTCGCGCGCGGCACGCCGCTCGCCGCGGCGCTTGCCCAACTGGGCCACGCCGCGGAAGGGGTATACACGGCAAGGGCAGTCGCGCGGCTGGCGGATGGCTTGAAGGTCGATATGCCGATCACGCGCGCGGTCTGCCGGGTGCTCGACGATCCGCGGCAGGCGCGCGCGGCGGTGCAGGAGCTTCTCGCGCGCGAGCAAAAGAGCGAGTACTAGTGTTCCTCCGCCGCGAGGAGCCGTTTGTCGCCACGTTCCTTCGCGCGGCCGAGCCGGCTTGGGTTGCCGATGGCAGCAAAACAAGATAGGGTTATAGATCAAGGGCATGGAGCTCAATGATGGCGTTGCAACCTGAACAGTCAGAGCGGCGGACGGCCCGGGCTGAGAAGCTCCGTCTCGGGCAGATACTCATCCAGCAGAAGCTGCTGACCGAGGAGCAGCTGAAGAGCGCGCTCCAGGAGCAGAAGCAGCTCGGACGCCGGCTGGGGCGCGTCCTGACCGACAAGGGGATCATCACCGAGGAGCAGCTCGCGGAAGCCCTCGCCCGCCAGCTCAACCTTTCGTACGTCGACCTCAGGCGATTCAACATCAAGCGCGAGGTCGTGCTCAAGCTGCCGGAGTCGGCGGCACGGCGCTTCCGCGCGCTGGTGCTCGAGGACACCGGCGCGGCCTGCCAGGTCGGCATGGCCGACCCCACGGATCTCACGGCATACGACGAGATCGTGCGGATACTGAAGCGCAACGTCGAGATCGCCGTGGTCGCGGGAGCGGAGGTGGTGCGCGCCCTGGATCGCATCTACCGCCGGACCGAGCAGATCGCGGGGCTCGCGCAGGAGCTTGGGGCCGAGCTGGGTGAAACCAACGTGGTGGATTTCGGCACGCTGGCAGTGACGCCGGGGCTGGAAGAAGCGCCGGTGGTGAAGCTCCTGCAGACGGTGTTCGAGGACGCGGTGCAGCAGCGGGCGTCCGACATCCACATCGAGCCGCAGGAGAAGAAACTGCAGATCCGCTTCCGCATCGACGGCGTGATGCACCTGCAGACGCAGGCCGATCCGAAGATCGCCGCCGCCCTGGCGCTGCGCTTGAAGCTCATGTCCAGCCTCGACATCTCGGAGAAGCGGCTGCCGCAGGACGGGCGCTTCGGGGTGAGAGTGCGCAATACCCAGATCGACGTAAGGCTCTCGACCATGCCCACGCAGTATGGCGAGTCATCTGTGATGCGGCTCCTGAACCAGTCGACCGGCGTGCTCGGCATCGACAGGATCGGCATGCCGGCGGAAATGGTGGAACGGATGCGCACGGTGATTAATCGCACGAGCGGCATGGTGCTCGTGACCGGCCCCACGGGCAGCGGGAAGACGACGACGCTCTACGCCGCGTTATCCGAGTTGAATACCCCCGAGAGGAAGATCATCACCGTCGAGGACCCGGTCGAATACCGGCTGCCCGGCATCAACCAGGTGCAGGTGAACGAGAAAATCGATCTCGGCTTCGAGCGCGTGCTGCGTTCCGCCCTGCGCCAGGACCCGGACGTGATCCTGATAGGGGAAATGCGCGACAAGGCGACGGTCGAGACCGGCATGCGCGCGGCGATGACCGGCCACATGGTGTTCTCCACCCTGCATACCAACGACGCTGTCTCGACGCCGGTGCGGCTGATCGACATGGGCGCGCCGCGCTACATGGTGGCGCTCTCGCTGCAGCTGGTGCTCGCGCAGCGCCTGGTGAGCGTCGTGTGCGCAAGCTGCGCGAAGGAGCACAAGCTGGCTCCGAACGAGCGCGAGTGGCTGCGCCTCGAGTTCGGCGATGCGGTGGACCGCCACCGCTACGTGAGCGGCAGCGGCTGCTCCCACTGCAATGGCACCGGCTTCTCCGGACGCACCGGCGTCTACGAGATGCTGGAAATGACCAACCCGGTGGTGGCGGCGGCAAACTCCGACGACGTCCAGGCGTTCATCAACGCGGCGCGCGAGCAGATGGCCGGCAACACCTTGCGCCGCCACGCCGCGATCCTGGCGGCGTCCGGCAGGACCACGGTGGACGAGGCGATGCGCATCAGCCACCAGCTTGAGGACTAAGACTAGTTTCGAGTTTCGAGTTGCGAGTTTCCAGTTTCGAGTTGGCGGAATGGCTACCTTCAAGCAAGTAGAAGAAATCCAGGCTTGGCAGAAGGCTAGGGCGCTCTGTAACCGTATTTACTCGATCACGAATGATGGTCGGTTGGCGAGAGATTTTGGATTGCGTGACCAGATTCGGCGCGCCGCAGTCTCCGTCATGTCCAATATTGCCGAGGGTTTTGAACGAGGAGGCACCGGAGAGTTTGTGCAATTTCTTGCGATTGCCAAAGGGTCGGCCGGCGAAATGCGGGCGCAACTCTATGTGGCCCATGACCAGAGTTACATTGATCGGCATCAGTTTGACGAGTTGATCAAAGATGTCGACGAGGTTTCAAAGATGATCAACGGTTTGATGGGCTATCT
This sequence comes from Burkholderiales bacterium, assembly GCA_036398235.1. Lineage (GTDB taxonomy): Bacteria > Pseudomonadota > Gammaproteobacteria > Burkholderiales > SG8-41 > SG8-41. Next base: position 1,567 of record DASWHI010000219.1, on the reverse strand, counting down.
CCGCAGGTCCGGGATCAAGGGAACGAGGTTCAAGCGCTGACCGTGAATTTCGAACTCTAAACTCTAAACTCGAAACTGGAAACCTGAGACATGCGGCACTTCGCCTACCAACTCGAAACTCGAAACTCGAAACTGGAAACTTAAGGCGTGCCGCAATTCGCCTACACGGGGCGCGACGAGCGCGGGCAATTGGTGCAGGGCGAGCTCGAGGGCGCCAGCAGCAGCGTCGTCGCGGGTGCGCTGGTCAGCCAGGGCGTCACGCCGATCGAGATTACGGTCACGGCCGCGGCCGCATCGGGGGAGGCGCAGCCGGGACTGCTCGAGCGGCTGACCGAAAAGAAGTTCAACCCGACCGACGTGCTGCTGTTCAGCCGGCAGATGAACACCCTGCTCAAGGCGGGCGTGCCGATGATGAGCGCGCTGAAGGGCCTCGAGGGATCCGGCGAGAACCAGGCCCTTGCGCGCGTGATGCGCGAGTTGCGCGAAGGCCTCGAGAGCGGGCACGAGCTGTCCACGTGCCTTGCGCGCTATCCCAAGGTGTTCGACGAGTTCTACGTGGCCATGGTGCGCGTGGGCGAGTTCACCGGCACGCTGCAGGAAGTGTTCCTGCGCCTGTTTCATCACCTGGAATTCGAGAAATTCATGCGCGACCAGGTGCGCTCGGCGACCCGCTATCCCATGTTCGTCATCATCACCATGGCGGTCGCGATCATGATCATCAACGTGTTCGTGATCCCCACTTTCGCCAAGGTGTACGCGGGCTTCAAGGCCGAGCTGCCGCTGATTACCAAGGGGCTGATCGCCTTCTCCAATTTCACGGTGGCCTACTGGCCCGCGCTGCTTGCCTTCCTCATCGTGCTGGCGTTCGGCTTTCGCTTCTACATCAATACCGGGCGGGGACGGCTCGTGTGGGACGAATTCAAGCTGAAGATCCCGATTGCGGGCCCGATCATACTCAACGCGACGCTTGCGCGTTTTGCGCGCAGCTTCGCGCTCGCGGTCCGCAGCGGCGTGCCGGCGGTGCAGGCGCTCACCATCGTGGCGGGCACGGTGGACAACGCGCACATGGGCCGCAGGATCGAGGGAATGCGCGAGGGCGTGGAGCGCGGCGAATCGCTGCGGCGCACCGCGGCGGCGGCCGGCATTTTCACGCCGATGGTGCTGCAAATGCTGACGGTGGGCGAGGAGACCGGCGAGCTCGACTCGATGATGAGCGAGATCGCGGAGCTCTACCAGCGCGACGTCGAGTACTCCCTCAAGAACCTGGCTGCGCAGATCGAGCCGATACTGATCGTGGGGCTCGGCGTGCTGGTGCTGCTCCTCGCGCTCGGCGTGTTCCTGCCGATCTGGGACCTCGGCAGTGCGGCACTCGGCAAGAAGTAGCGCGATCGATTCCGGGGCTGGTCAAGAGTCCGTTAGAGGGGTATACTTGCGGCGGTTTTGCTTGCGTATCTAGAGAGATACGCTTATTTGTTCGTGAAAAGTGTCACGTTGCGAGGGGGAGCGGAAGTAGGAGGTTTGTAGCATGGTGACGGGCGGCCGCCGGATGCGGATAGGCGGCGGCGCC
>DASWHI010000218.1:0-5394 GCA_036398235.1 Burkholderiales bacterium | reverse complement strand
AGGTTGAGGCTCTGCGCCGCCATCAGCACGCACACCAGCGCGAACCCCATCGCCAGCTCGTAGGACACCATCTGGGCCGCCGAGCGCATCGCTCCGAGGAAGGCGTACTTCGAGTTGGATGCCCAGCCCGCGATGATGATGCCGTAGACGCCGAGCGAGGAAATCGCCATGACGTAGAGCAGCCCCGCGTCGATGTCCGCGAGCACGAGCTCGGGGCTGAACGGCACCACCGCCCACGCCGCCATCGCCGGCATGATGGCCATGATCGGCGCCAGCACGAACAGGAACTTGTTGGCCCCGGTCGGGACGATGATCTCCTTCACCAGGAGCTTCAAGCCGTCCGCAATCGGCTGCAGCAGCCCCAGCGGGCCTACGCGGTTGGGGCCAATCCGGACCTGGATCCAGCCGATCAGCTTGCGCTCCCACAGCGTGAGGTAGGCCACGCTCAGCAACAACGGCACCGCAATGCAGAGGATCAGCAGCAGTGTCTTGATCGCGTAGAGCACCGCCGGTGCAAGCTCCTGGCCGACGATCCACGCCACCGCTGCGGCCAGCATGCCCCAGAGCCAGTTGCCGAGGCTGACGAAGGGCTGCAGCGCCGTGCTCAAACCGCCACCTTCTGCTGCGCGGGCACGCGCTCTACGGTCACCGTGCCGAACATGGCGCCCAGCGCCGCGGTCTCGGACCGCGCCGTCGCGAGCCGCAGGCATCCGGCCGGCAACCGGTCGTCGATCGCGGCAGGCACCCACGCTTCTCCCCTGCCCTGCCGCACGCGCAGCGCGTCACCCTCGCGCAGGCCGAGCTGCTCGAACAGCGCGCGGCTCATCCACGCAACCGGAGGCGCGGCGTCCCGTGTGTGCTGCAGCGACCGGGACCGGCGCACGATCGCATCCGCGGCATGGATGGGAACCTCGGCGATGCGCTGGATTCCGCTCGCCCGCGGCGGCGCGATTGCGTCAACGCGCACATCCAGCAGCCGGTTGTCCAGCAGCGCGCCCACGCTCCTCCCGCCGAGCGCCTCCTGCGTCACTTCCTCAGCGCTGTCGTGATCGAAGCCCGCCAGCCCAAGCAGATTTCCGAGCACGCGCAGCACCTTCCACGCCGGCCGCGTCTCGCCCAGCGGCCGCACCACGCCCTGGAAGCTCTGCACCACGCCCTCGGTGTTGATGAAGGTCCCGGCAGTCTCGGTAAACGGAGCGATGGGGAGCAGAACCTGCGCGTAGTCTACGGCCCCATGCTGGTAGGGGCTCAGCGCAACCACGAGCTCCGCGGATCTCATCGCCGCGACCGACTGCCCGGGGTCGTGGGTGTCGAGCTCCGCTTCCACGCCGAGCAGCAGATAGGCTTTCAGCGGATGCGCAAGCATCTGCGCGGCATTGAGGCCGGTCTTCCCGCCGGGTGGCAGGCAGCCGGCAACGTAGGCCCCGACGCTGTTAGCGGCCTCTCCCAGGACGCCAAATCTCGCACCCAGCATATCGGCCAGCACGAGGCCCAGTTTGTGCAGCTGGGAGGCGGCCGGGTGGTGCTGAGCCAGATTGCCGAGGAAAATGGCGGCGTTCTTGCCGGCGGCGAGGTTCGCCGCGATGTTCCGGGCGGTCGCCGATACCGCGACGCCGCCGACGGCACCGCGCACGGCCTGCGGCAACTCGATGCCTCTGGTCTCGGCTACGGCCTTTGCGACCTGCGCGAACATGTCGGGCATCGCGGCGGGCGCGACGATCGCCTTGTGGTCGACCGGCATCATGAGATCGTCGTCGGCGGGATGGATCAAATTCAAATGCAGGTGGCGGCGCTGCACCGCCTGGCGCAGCCGGTGCGCGATGAGCGGGTGGTCTTTGCGCAGCGTGGAGCCGACCACGAGCACCTGGTCGAGCGCGCCGATATCCGCGATCTTCATCCCGAGCCACGGCACGCCGGCACGCAGGTCGTCATCGCTGAAATCGGATTGGTGCAGCCGGAAATCCGCGTTACCCGAGGCAAACTCGCGCGCGAACTTGCCCAGCAGGAACAGCTCTTCGAGCGTCTGGTGGGGCGTCGCCAACGCTCCAATACTCGCAGCGCCGTGCTGGTCCCGGATGCGCTTGAGCTCACCGGCGACGAAGTCGAGCGCGACCTGCCACTCGACTTCCTTCCAGGCACCGTCTCGCTTCAGCATGGGCCGTGCGAGGCGCTGCTCGGAATTGAGGCCCTCATACGAGAAGCGGTCCTTGTCCGACAGCCAGCACTCGTTGATCGCCTCGTTCTCGCGCGGCAGCACGCGCATCACGCGGTTCTGCTTGACCTGCACGGTCAGGTTCGAGCCCAGGCCGCAATGCGGGCTCACCGAGGACTTGCGGGTGAGCTCCCAGGTGCGCGCGGTGAACCGGAAGGGCTTGGAGGTGAGCGCGCCGACCGGGCACAGGTCGATCACGTTGCCGGATAGCTCGGAATCCACCGTCTTTCCGACGAAGGTAATGATCTCGGCATGCTCGCCGCGGCCAATCATGCCGAGCTCCATGATTCCCGCAATCTCCTTCCCGAAGCGCACGCAACGGGTGCAGTAAATGCAGCGCGTCATGTCGGTCGAGATCAGGGGGCCCAGGTCCTTGTCTGTCACCACTCGCTTGGGCTCCCCGTAGCGCGAGCCGCTCGCCCCGTATCCGACCGCGAGATCCTGCAGCTGGCACTCGCCGCCCTCGTCGCAGATCGGGCAGTCGAGCGGGTGGTTGATGAGCAGGAACTCCATGACGCCCTTCTGGGCCTCCACCGCCTGCTCGGAATGCGTGCGGACCTTCATGCCCTTGGTGACCGGCGTCGCGCAGGCGGGCAGCGGCTTCGGCGCTTTCTCCACCTCCACCAGGCACATGCGGCAGTTGGCGGCGATCGTGAGCTTCCGGTGATAGCAGAAGTGCGGAACGTAGATCCCGGCCTGGTTGGCCGCATCCATGATCGTCGCCCCGTCGGCGACCTCCATGGTCCTGCCATCGATTTCAATCTCTATCATCAGTCGCTCCGCGACTCTCGAATCTCCCCTTTCCCACCCTCATCCCCTCCCTTCTCCCGAGTGGAGAAGGGAGGTTCGACCCTTCCTCTCTCCCCTCGGGAGAGAGGGAAGGAGTGAGGGGATGGAGGGGCGGGGGTGAAGGTGGTTGATAGCGCGCTCATAGATAGTCGGGCACCAGGCACTTCTTGTGCTCGATGTGATGGACGAACTCGTCGCGGAAGTGCTTGATGAAGCTCTTGACCGGCAATGCCGCGGCGTCGCCCAGCGCGCAGATCGTCCGCCCGGCGATGTTGTCGGAGACGTTATCCAGGAGATCGAGGTCCTCGAGCCGGCCCTTGCCGTGCTCGATGCGGTCCACCATGCGGTAGAGCCAGCCCGTGCCCTCGCGGCACGGCGTGCACTGGCCGCACGACTCCTCGAAATAGAAATAGGACAGCCGCAGGAGCGAGCGCACCATGCAGCGCGTCTCGTCCATGATGATGACCGCCCCCGAGCCGAGCATTGAGCCGGCTTTGGCGATCGAGTCGTAGTCCATGTCGGTGTTCATCATGATGCTGCCCGGCAGCACCGGCATCGATGAGCCCCCCGGGATGCACGCCTTGAGCCTGCGCCCGCCTCTCATGCCGCCCGCCAACTCGAGCAGCCTGGCGAATGGCGTGCCGAGCCTCACCTCGAAATTGCCGGGCCGCGCGACATCGCCCGACACGGAAAAGATCTTGGTGCCGCCGTTATTGGGCCGGCCGAGGTTCAGGAACGCCTCGCCGCCGTTCAGGACGATCCACGGCACGGCTGCGAACGTCTCCGTGTTGTTGACCGTCGTGGGCTTCCCGTAGAGCCCGTAGCTCGCGGGGAACGGCGGCTTGAATCGCGGCATGCCCTTCTTGCCTTCCAGCGATTCCAGCAGGCCGGTCTCCTCGCCGCAGATGTAAGCGCCCCAGCCGTGATGGTTGTGGAGCTCGAAGCTGAAATCCGAGCCGAGGATATTCGCCCCGAGATAGCCCGCCGCGCGCGCCTCGGCAACCGCTTCCTCGCAGCGCTCGTAGACCTCCCAGATCTCGCCGTGGATGTAGTTGTAGGCGACCGGGGCGCCGGTCGCGTAGCCCGCGATGATGATGCCCTCGATCACGATGTGCGGGTTGTAGCGCAGGAGGTCGCGGTCCTTGAAGGTTCCCGGCTCCCCCTCGTCCGAGTTGCACACCAGGTACTTCGCGCCCTGGAACTGCCGCGGCATGAAGCTCCATTTGAGCCCGGTCGGGAAACCCGCGCCGCCGCGCCCGCGCAAGGTGGATTTTTTCACTTCCGCGACGATCTGCTCGGGCGGGATCTTATCGGCGAGGATCTTCTTCAGCGCCGCGTAGCCGCCGCGCGCCTCGTAGTCCTTCAGCCGCCAGTTCATGCCGTCGAGGCCCTTCATGAGGATCGCCTCGGGGCTGAACAGGTTGGTCGAAAACGGAGGGGTCGGGAGGCCCATTACTTCAATTCTTTCAGGAGGTCATCGAGCTTCTCGGGCGTCATCGCGCACAGCATCCGCTTGTTGTTGAGGAGCAGGACCGGTGCGTCGCCACACGCTCCGAAGCATTCGCCCTCCTTCAGCGTGAACATTCCGTCCGCGGTGGTCTCGTTGAAGCCGATGCCGAGCGTTTCCCTGAGGTGCCCCGCTGCCACGTTCGCACCCTGCAATGCACACGGCAGGTTGGTGCAGAGCGCGATCTTGTACTTGCCGGGGGGCTTGAGGTCATACATGGTGTAGAAGGAGGCGACCTCGTACACCGCGATCGGCGGCATACCAAGATAGGCCGCGACGAAGTCCATCGTCTCGGTCGAAAGCCAGCCCTTCTCATCCTGCGCGATGGTGAGCGCCGCCATCACCGCCGACTGCTTCTGGTCGGGCGGGTACTTGGCGATCGCCCGGTCGATGCGGACAAGCGCGTCGGGTGACAGGGTCATCGGCGCGTTCATTACCGGTCGATCTCGCCGAATACGACCTCGAAGGTGCCGATGATCGCCACGACGTCCGCGATCATGTGGCCCTTCGCCAGCTCGTCCATCGCGGACAGGTGCGCGAAGCTGGGGGGACGGATCTTCATCCGGTAGGGCTTGTTGGCGCCGTCGGAGATGAGGTAAATCCCGAATTCGCCCTTGGGATGCTCCACCGCCGCGTACGCCTCGCCCGGCGGCACATGCATGCCCTCGGTGAAGAGCTTGAAGTGATGGATCAGCTCCTCCATGTTGGCCTTCATCGCGAGGCGCGAGGGCGGGGCGATCTTGTGGTCGTCCGTGATCACCGGCCCCGGATTCTTGCGCAGCCAGTCCACGCACTGCCGGATGATGCGGTTCGACTGCCGCATCTCCTCGATGCGCACCAGGTAGCGGTCGTAGCAGTCGCCGTTCACGCCGACCGGAATATCGAA
>DASWHI010000217.1:0-3920 GCA_036398235.1 Burkholderiales bacterium | reverse complement strand
TCATCCCGTGATTTCCTCGACCTTCTTGCCGCGCTTGGCGGCGATCTCGGCCGGCGTGGTCATCGCCGTCAGGCCGTTGATGGTGGCGCGCACCACGTTGTAGGGATTGGTCGAGCCCAGGCACTTGGCGAGCACGTTCTGCACCCCCATCACCTCGAACACCGCGCGCATCGGGCCGCCGGCGATGATGCCGGTGCCGTCGGACGCGGGCTGCATGTAGACGCGGGAGGAGCCGTGATGGCCGATCACCGCGTGCTGCAGCGTGCCGCCCTTCAAATTGACCTTCACCATCCTGCGGCGCGCCTCCTCCATCGCCTTCTGCACCGCGACCGGCACTTCGCGCGCCTTGCCCTTGCCCATGCCGATGCCGCCGTCGCCGTCGCCGACCACGGTGAGCGCGGCGAAGCCGAGCACGCGGCCGCCCTTCACCACCTTGGTGACGCGGTTGATCGCGACCATCTTCTCGCGCAGGCCGTCGCCGCGATCCCCGCCCGTCTGCATCTTGGATGCCTGTAGTTTCGCCATGACCCGGATCCCTGGAGCTCCTAGTGCCGTTCCAACTTAGTTCGACAATTCAACCACTACTCGCCATTCATCTAGCATCGTGCCGCCGTCACTCTTCCGATTTGCCGGACATAGTTGGAACGGCACTAGAACTTGAGGCCCGCCTCGCGCGCGGCTTCCGCCAGCGCCTTGACGCGTCCGTGAAACCTGTAGCCGGCGCGGTCGAACGCGACCGCTTCGATGCCAAGCTTCCGTGCCCGCTCGGCAATGCGCCGGCCGACCTCGGCCGCCGCCTTGACATTGCTCCCGTGTTTGACGCCCTTGCGCAGCTCGGGTTCGACCGTGGAGGCGGCCGCCAGCACCTTCGCGCCGCTCGGATCGATCAGCTGCGCGTAGATATGGCTGTTCGAGCGGTGCACGGTGAGGCGCGCCGCGGCGAGCTCGGCGATGCGGGCGCGGGTCTTGCGCGCCCTGCGCAGCCGTTGAGAATTCCTGTCGAACATGGCTCGGCGGACTCCCTCTACTTCTTCTTGGTTTCCTTGATCACGACCTGCTCGCTGGCGTAGCGCACGCCCTTGCCCTTGTAGGGCTCGGGGCTGCGATAGGCGCGCACCTCGGCCGCCACCTGGCCGACGAGCTGCCGGTCCGTGCCCTTGATCACGATCTCAGTCTGGGTCGGCGTCTCGACCTTGACGCCTTTCGGCATGGAATGCGCCACGGGATGGGAGTAGCCGAGCGACAGGTTGAGCTTGTCGCCCTGGGCCTGCGCGCGGTAGCCCACACCGACGAGCGTCAGCCGCTTCTCGAAGCCCTGGGTAACGCCGGTCACCATGTTCGCGACTAGCGCCCGCAGCGTGCCCGACATGGCGTCGGCGTGCCGCGAGTTGCCCGCCGCCCTGAACTGGATGCGGTTATCCACCTTCTCGACCTGGACCTCGGGCGTGATCCGCTGGGTGAGGCTCCCGAGCGGGCCCTTCACCTGGATTTCGCCCGGCGTCAGGGTCACCTCGACCTTCTGCGGCAGCACGACGGGGGCTTTCCCGATTCTTGACATGGCTCTCTTCCCGTTACGCGACGATGCACAGCACTTCGCCGCCGACCCCCATGCCGCGGGCCTTGCGATCGGTCATCACCCCGCGGGAGGTCGAGACGATTGCGACACCGAGCCCGTTCATGACCTTCGGCAGCTCGTCCTTGGGACGATAGATCCGCAGCCCCGGGCGGCTCACGCGCTCGATGCGCTCGATGACCGGCTTGCCGGCGTAGTACTTGAGGCTGATCTCGAGCTGGGGCCTGCCCTCCTGCTCACGCACCGCGAAGTCCTCGATATAACCCTCGTCCTTCAACACCTGGGCAATCGCGCTCTTCAGCTTGCTCGCGGGCATCGCCACCGACAGCTTCTCTGAATGCTGCGCGTTGCGGATGCGCGTCAGCATGTCGGCTATGGGATCGGTCATCGGCATATATGTTTCGTTCCTAGTTTCGAGTTTCCAGTTTCGAGTCGTTGATCCCGGATTCTGAACTCGTAACCCGCAACTCGGAACTCGAAACTGTCTGTTTACCAACTCGCCTTGATCACGCCCGGAATCTCCCCGTGCAGGGCGATCAGGCGCAGCTTCCCGCGCGCGATCCCGAACTTGCGGTAGACGCCGCGGGGCCGCCCGGTCAGCGCGCAGCGGTTGCGCAGCCGCACCGGCGAGGCGTCGCGCGGCAGCTTCTGCAGCTTCTCGCGCGCCGCGTAGCGCTCCTCGGGCGAGAGCTTCAGGTTGCCCGCTGTTTCGAGCAGCTCCTTGCGCCGGGCGGCGTACTTCTTGACGATCTGGCGGCGCTTCTTGTCGCGGTTGATCAGGGCCGTTTTTGCCATGGGGTCTGCCTCGCGGGCTCCTAGTTCCTGAACGGGAAGCGGAAGGCGCCGAGCAGCGCCTTTGCCTCGTTGTCCGATTTCGCCGTCGTGGCGATGGTGATGTTCATGCCCCGGATCGCGTCGATCTTGTCGTACTCGATCTCGGGGAAGATGATCTGCTCCTTGACGCCCATGTTGTAGTTGCCCTGGCCATCGAAGGCCCTGGCGGAAATGCCGCGGAAATCCCGGATGCGCGGCATCGCGATGTTGACCAGCCGGTCGAGAAACTCGTACATGCGCCGGCCGCGGAGCGTCACTTTGCAGCCAATCGGGTAGCCGCTGCGGATCTTGTAGTTGGCGATCGACTTGCGCGACTTGGTGACGATGGGCCGCTGCCCCGCGATCTTGGTCATGTCCGAGACAGCGTTGTCCATGATCTTCTTGTCCGCCACCGCCTCGCCTACGCCCATGTTGAGCACGATCTTCTCGATCCGCGGCACCTGCATCGCGCTCTTGTAGCCGAGCTGCTCCATCAATTGCTTCACCACGGTGTCGCGATAGAGGATCTGCAGGCGCGGCACCGGGGCCGGCCGCTCGGGCTTGCGCTCCTTCTGCTCTTTCGGAGCCGGGGCCTCCTTGGCCTCGGGCTTCGCCTGCTTCGCCTCCTTAGGCGGCGCGGACGGCCTGGCGTCCTTTGGAGCCCGGGCGTCTCTCGCACCGCCCTTGGCGTCCTTCTGGCCCTTGGCGTCCCGGGCCGCCTTGGGATCCTTGGCGTCCCTGGCGTCCTTGCTCTTGGCTGCGCTCATCGGTCGATCACTTCGCCGTTGGACTTGTAATAACGAACGCGGCGGCCGTCTTCCAGCACGCGGATGCCGACGCGGTCGCCCTTCTTGGTCGCCGGGTTGTAGAGGGCCACGTTCGAGACGTGCAGCGGCATGTCCTTGTCGACGATGCCGCCGGTCACACCCTTCATCGGGATCGGGCGCTGGTGCTTCTTCACCCGGTTTGCGCCTTCCACCACGACGTGCTCCGCGTCGACGATCTTCAACACCGTGCCGCGCTTGCCCTTGTCGCGCCCGGTCGTCACGATGACGTCGTCGCCTTTGCGGATCTTGTGCATCGCCGCTCCTCTCACAGCACTTCCGGCGCGAGCGAGACGATCTTCATGAAGCGCTCGGTGCGAAGCTCCCGCGTCACCGGCCCGAAGATGCGGGTTCCGATCGGCTCGAGCTTGGGCGTGAGCAGCACCGCGGCGTTCGAGTCGAACTTGATCAACGAGCCGTCGTTGCGGCGCACGCCCTTCGCCGTGCGCACCACCACGGCGTCGTAGATCTCGCCCTTCTTGACGCGCCCACGGGGAGCGGCGACCTTCACGCTCACCTTGATGACGTCGCCAATGCCGGCGTAGCGCCGTTTCGAACCGCCCAGCACCTTGATGCACATCACCGAGCGCGCGCCGGTGTTGTCGGCCACGTCCAATATGGACTGCATCTGTATCATCGTTCTCTCGCTAAACAGTCTTCCCCAACTTGACCGCCCTGCGGTCAGTATTGGAGCCCGTCCGGGTCGGTCG
>DASWHI010000216.1:0-10859 GCA_036398235.1 Burkholderiales bacterium | reverse complement strand
CTCGTCGAGAACGAGCACAAGGCGTGCGAGCGCGAGGGCATCAGGATCTTCTACGAGACTCCCGCCGTCTCGCTCATCACCGATGACAACGGTCGCGTGCTGGGCGTGCGGGCGAGGCACCGCGGCAAGAACGTGCAGATTCACTCGAACGCCGTCGTGCTGGCCTGCAACGGCTTCGAGTCCAACGCGGAGATGCGCGCCCGTTATCTCGGCCCGGGCTGGGACCTGGCAAAGGTGCGCGGCACCCGTTACAACACGGGCCAGGGGATCAAGATGGCGCTCGACGCCGGCGCCATGCCCTACGGCCACTGGTCGGGCTGTCATGCGGTCGGCTGGGACATGAACGCTCCCCCCTTCGGCGATCTCGCGGTGGGCGACCAGTTCCAGAAGCACAGCTATCCGTGGGGCATCATGGTGAACGCCCGCGGCGAGCGTTTCGTGGACGAAGGCGCCGATTTCCGCAACTACACCTATGCCAAGTACGGGCGGGTCATACTGGAGCAGCCCGGCATGTTCGCGTGGCAGATCTTCGACAAGAAGATCATCCCGGTGCTGCGCGACGAGTACCGCATCAAGCAGGTGACGAAGGTCCGCGCCGACACGCTCGAGGAGCTCGTGAAGAAGCTCGAGGGCGTGGACGCCGCGCGCTGCCTGCAGGAGATCCAGGAGTACAACAAGGCGGTGCGCACCGACGTGCCCTTCAACATGGCGGTGAAGGACGGGCGCTGCACCGCCGGCCTGCGCATCAATAAGTCAAACTGGGCGAATACCATCGACCGGCCGCCGTTCGAGGCCTACGGCGTCACCTGTGGCGTCACCTTCAGCTTCGGCGGCGTCAAGATCAGCCGGGAGGGCGAGGTCGAGGACACCGCCGGCAAGCCCATCCCCGGGCTCTACGCCGCAGGCGAGCTGGTGGGCGGCATCTTCTACCACAACTATCCCGGCGGCACGGGGCTTACTTCCGGCGCGGTGTTCGGCAAGTTGTCGGGCACGAGCGCCGCGGCGTACGTCAAGTGAAAAATGGGGTCAGAGTCGATTTTCCGACCTCGTTCGCGAGGCTTGCCGCGGAAAATCGACTCTGACCCCATTTTTCATGCGCCATGGTGGCTTCCGGGCGGACACGCGCAGACCGTCTATGCCGTGTTCGGCGCGCCGCGGCCGCGCGTCGCCTACCGCCGCGAGCGTTGGGACACCCCCGACGGCGACTTCATCGACCTGGACTGGGTGAAACAGGACCGAGGATCGAGGATTGAGGGTCGAGGACAAACCCCGTTAGTTGTGCTGTTTCATGGGCTGGAGGGAAGCTCGCGGAGTCACTACGCGCTCGCGCTCATGGCGGAAGTGGCGAGGCGCGGCTGGCGCGGGGTCGTCGTTCACTTTCGCGGCTGCGGAGGGGAGCTGAACCGGCTGCCACGCGCCTATCATTCCGGCGACAGCGCGGAGATCGACTGGGTGCTCAAGCGCCTGCGGCCGGAACACCCCCGGCTCTTTGCCGTCGGCGTGTCGCTTGGCGGGAACGCGCTCCTCAAGTGGCTCGGCGAAGCCGGCGCGTCCGCGCGCGAAGTGGTCGATCGGGCAGCCGCGATATCGGCGCCGGTCGACCTGATGGCGGCCGGCAATGCGCTCGATCGCGGATTCAATCTGCTCTACGTGCGTCATTTCCTCGCCAGCATGAAAGGCAAATCGCTCGCGAAGCTCGCGCGCTATCCCGGCCTCTACGACACCGCGCGGGTGCGCGCCGCGCGGACGCTGCGCGCATTCGATGACCTGGTCACGGCGCCGCTGCACGGCTTCCGCAACACCGATGACTACTGGACCCGCGCGAGCGCGAAGCCGTGGCTGCCGAGAATCGAGGTGCCGGTGCTGATGCTGAACGCACGGAACGACCCGTACCTGCCCGCCCGCTTCCTCCCCGCGCCGCATGAGGTCGCTCCCTCGGTCCTGCTCGAGCAGCCGCCGGGCGGCGGCCACGCCGGCTTCGTCAGCGGGCGTTTTCCCGGCAATCTGGGCTGGCTGCCGGCGCGGGTGCTGGAATTCTTCAGCCGCGGATCGTCTTCATCACCGCCTCGTCCTTGAGCACGGCCTGCGGGCTGCCCTCGTAGATGATCTCCCCGCGGTCGATGGCGTAGAGGCGGTCAGCGATGCGGGTCGCAGTCATCAAGTTCGACTCCGCGATGAGCAGCGAGATGCCCATCGACTTGATCTTTTTCACGGCGTCGATGAAGCGGGTCACGACGACCGGCGCGAGCCCCTCGAAGGGCTCATCCAGCAGGAGAATGGAGGGCGCGAGCGCCATCGCCCGCGCGACCGCGACCATTTTCTTTTGGCCACCGCTGAGATGCAGTCCGGTCCTCCCCAGGAGCGACTTCACTTCCGGGAAGACGGCAAAGATCCGCTCCTCGACCTCGGCGCCCGCGATGCGCCCCTTGCCGGCGGAAACCGCTCCGCCCAGCCATTCACAGATGTGAAAGTTCTCCGCCACGCTGAGATCCGGAAAGATCCCCGCGTCCTCGGGCGCGTAACCGATGCCGAGGCGGGCGCGCTGAAACGCCGGCAACCGGGTGATCGGGTTGCCCTGAAAGTTGACCGCGCCCGCGCGCGCGGGAAGCAGTCCCATGATGGTCTCGATGGTGGTGGTCTTGCCCGCACCGTTGCGGCCGACGAGCACGACCGATTCTCCGTCCGCCACGCGCAGCGACACGCCGCGCAGCACCTGCACCGGGCCGCGCCAGGCATCGATGCGTTCGACGTCGAGCATGTCAGGCAGCCTCGCCAGTGACGTGCGTGCCGAGGAGCGTAGTCGTCACCTGGTCGTTGCGGCGGATCTCATCGGGAGCCCCGTCCGCGAGGATCGCCCCCTGGTGCATGACGACGATGCGCTCGGAATAGCGGAACACGATGTCCATGTCGTGCTCGATGATCACGACCGTGATGCCCCCCGAGCGGACGATGGCGCTCACGATATCCATGATCGGCGCCTTCTCGCGCGTGGAGACCCCGCTCGTGGGCTCGTCGAGGAACAGCAGCTTCGGTTTGAGCGCGTAGGCGACCGCCACGTCGAGGAGCTTCCTTTCGCCGTGGGAGATCCCGCCGGCGGGAACCGCCGCCTTTCCGTCCAGGCCGAACTGCCGGAGCACCTCCAGCGCCTCATCCCACACCGCGCGGTCGCGGCTCGCCAGGGTCGCGAGCTTGAGCGTCTTGCCCTCGCGCGAGAAGATGGACAGCGCCACGTTGTCGAGGCAGGTGAGCTGGTCGAACAGGTTGACGAGCTGGAAACTGCGCGCGATCCCCGCCTGGATGCGCTCGTACGACGACTGGGAGGTCACGTCCCTGCCGTCGAAATCGATCCGCCCGCTGTCGGGCCGGTAGAGGCCGCTGATCAGGTTGACGAGCGTGGTCTTGCCCGCGCCGTTGGAACCGATCAACGCGAGCACCTCGCCCTGGCGGACGGTGAAATCGACGTTGTTGACCGCGCGGTTGTCGCCGAAGGATTTCGCGACGGCCTGCGTGGAGAGTAGGCTCATGTCAGCGCGGCCTCCGCAGTTTCGCGATGAGATACTCCACCATCCCCATGATTCCCCTCGGCAACGCCAGCACCAGCACCACCAGCACGGTGCCGAGCAGCAGCTGCCAGTACACCGTGAACCCGACCGCGTAGGTCTTGAGATAGGTGAACGCCACCGCGCCCACGATCGGGCCGATGAAATTATGGAACCCCCCGAGGACGGCCATGAACACGATCTCGCCGGAGAACGTCCACACCAGGACGTCGGGGGTCGCGAGCCCGTTCAATGGCGCCCACAGCGCGCCCGCCAGGCCGGCGAAGACGCCGGAGATGACGAACGCGATCAACCGGTAGCGCCGGATGCGGATGCCGACGAATTCGGCGCGGGTCTCGTTGTCGCGGATCGCCTGCAGGGCCTTGCCGAACGGCGAGTGCACGATCACCCACATGACGATCGCGCACAGGACAAAGACCGCGAGCACGTAGTAGTAGTAGCGGAACGCCAGGAATTCCATCTTGTCGGTGCCGGGATCCATCCCCAGCAGCCACGGCGTCGGTATGCGCAGGCCGTCGGTCCCCCCGGTCACCCAGAAGAACTTGAATGCGAGGCTCCACAGCACCTGGGAGAGCGCGAGCGTCAGGATGCCGAAGAAGATGCGGGTGTAGCGCACGCAGACGAAGCCGAACACGATCGAGATGACGGCGGAAACGAGCACCGAGCCCGCCAGGAACAGCTCCATCGAGGCGAGCTTGAAGTACTTGACCATGAACGCGACCGCGTACGCGCCGGCGCCGAAGTAAGCCGAGTGGCCGAACGAGAGGAGTCCGGTGTAGCCGAGCAGCAGGTTGAAGCCGAGCACCGCGATGCCGAACACGAGACCGTACATGAGCGTCAGCGTATGGAACGGGCCGACCACATGGGGGACCGCCAGCAGCGCGAGGCCGAGCGGGACGGCCCAGGCGAGGATCTTGAGCAGCGGGCGTTGCATGGGCGCGGCCATGTCAGCGTTCACCGCGACCGAAGAGCCCGGCGGGCCGCACAAGCAACACGACCGCGGCGATGAGGTAGAGCACCGCCAGCTCGACCTCCGGGAACAGCGCAACGCCCGCCTCCCGCACGAAGCCTACGATGAGGGCCCCGGCGAATGCGCCCTCCAGGCTGCCGAGGCCGCCGATGACGACGACGACGAAGGCAAGGACCAGCGCTTCCACGCCCATGCCGAGCACGGCGGACTGGCCGGGCACGACGATCGCTCCGCCGAGCCCGGCCATCAAACAGCCGATCGTGAACGCCTGGATGTAGATCCGGTTCACGTTGACCCCGAGCGCCGAGGCCATGCGCATGTTCTGGGAGGTCGCGCGCAGGACCACTCCGAAGCGGGTGCGGTAGATGAACGCCCACAGCAGTAGTGCCGACAGGATGCCGACCGCGATGACCGCCAGGTTGTACGCCGGGTAGCGGGAAGTTCCGATGTTGACGCTTCCAGCGAGCTGATAAACCTTGCCTGCAGACAGCGGATTCGGGCCCCAGATGAGGTGCAGGCAGTCCTCGATGATCATCAGCAGGCCGAAGGTCACCAGCAGCTGGTATTCCTCGGGGCGCTTGTAGAACGGCCGCAGCAGTGTCGGCTCGAGCGCGGCCCCCACCGCCGCGGCCGCCACGGCGCCGGCGGGCAGCAGAAGAAATAGCACCGCGTTCGGCGCGCCCGCAGCCGCAGCGGTGCCGATCGCCCACGCCGTCACGTAGGCTCCGATCGCGTAGAGGCTGCCGTGCGCGAGGTTGAGGATGCGCATCACCCCGTAGATCAGGCTCAAGCCCCCGGCGATCAGGAACAGAACCGAGCTGTAGAGGAGCGCGTTCAGGACGTGAATGAGCAGGAATTCCATGCCGGGTATCTACCCGCCCGCCACGCGGTGCTCGAATACCTTGATGTCCGGATTCACGCTGTTTCCCCCGAGAACCAGCAGCGTCATGACATGGTAGCGCCCCGGTTCGGTCAGTTTCCCGAACTCCACGACAAACCGCCCGCTCTTGTTCAGGGCTTCGGCGCCGGCGCGAACCACTTTCCCCGCGGGGCCCACAATAACATAACGGCATTCCAGACGTTCGCGCTCGTCGGCGTCCCGTGAGGCGGGATCGAGCGCGGTGCGCACGATTTCGTAGCTGCGCGCAAACTTGGAGACGCGCTCCACATCGGCCCGCAGCTCCAGCCGCGCGCCGCGGTTCTCGGCCTTCGAGACATACGCCTTGAGCGGGATCCCCAGGTCGTCAAACGTGCCCAGGC
Organism: Burkholderiales bacterium; assembly: GCA_036398235.1. Lineage (GTDB taxonomy): Bacteria > Pseudomonadota > Gammaproteobacteria > Burkholderiales > SG8-41 > SG8-41. The sequence continues at coordinate 5,069 of DASWHI010000216.1, read as the reverse complement.
CCACCGGGTAGCTCAAGTCCCGGAACACCTGCAGTACCGCGGCGTCGGCGGACCACGACTGCAGCCGGTACGGCCCGTTCGTGACCAGGAAGTGACCGTGCTGCGCGTGGAAGCGGGCGAGCGCGGTCCAGCGCTCACGCGCTTCGTTCTCGTTGACCAGATCCTTCAGCGCGCCGGGCCGGTACGCCTCGAGACGGAAGCTCTCGACCAGGGCGGCGAGGCGCTTGCCGGTATCCCGGTCGCGGGCGAGATCGAGCCACGGTATCCCGCGGCGTTTCGCTTCAGCCTCGGTAAATGCCGCGATGCCACGCCGCACCGCCTCCTCCATGAGCACGATGACCTCCCAGGGAAGCGTGGACCAGGGCGGCGCAATCGACGCCTCCTCCCACGGCTCGCTCGATCGCGGGTCGGCATTGAGCGAGCGCGGGCTCCGTTCCCGCCCGGACCGCTGCCACGGGTCGCCCAGGCGGTGGTTTAGATACACGTCGACCACGGGCACCCGGTAGCTGAACTTGAGGTCTTCGCCGAAGTTCCTGACCTGCTTTTCGACACGGACCACCTTGAAGCCCGCGAGCCACTGCCGTACCAGCGCGGTGGCGCGAGCGACCGACGGATCCTGCGCAGCATCCTCCACCGGGCCCTTGGCGCCCCAGCGAAACGCGAAGATGTACGGATAGAGGATGTCGGCCACGCCGGTGCTGACGCCGTGGTGGAACTCCGACAGCGTCACGTAATAGCGCAGCTGCCGCTGCGCGGTCCTGCCCGTGCCCACGGGCTGCAGGATTCCGGTTCCCGGCTGCGGCCTGACGGCGTCCCGCGGAATCGCCACCGCGGCCGTGACCGGTCTCTGGCCGACGGTGACGCGATTCGCGATCCAGTGTCCGCCATGGGGCGCGGGCAGCAGCGCGGGATCGCCCACGGCGCTCCACAGCATGCGGCCGAAGCCGTCATTCAAGCCGCCCACGGGATTCCACGCCGCGGCCGGTTTCCCCGCCATCCCCAGCCGCAACCAGCCGTTCCACATGAAATCCTTGAGCTTGACGGTACGCGGAAAGACCGGCGAATCGAAGCCGGACTGCGAATCAAAGGCGAGGTTCTCGACCCCCACCGAGTACTCCGAGTTGAAGCGCTCGCGCTTTACCCGGTAGCCGATGACCATCCGCCCGCAGCCGGCGACGAGCGTCGAGACGAGCGCGCGCTCGAGGTTGATGCGCTCCACCGGCTCGCGGTACTCGCCGTTCAGCAGGCGCTCACCGGTCCGGTTGGCGAGCTTGCGCTCGCCCCCCTCCTGCGGCTGACCGCCCAGCAGCCGGTATGCCTGGTACCACCCCTGCTTCGCCCACGGCGGCCCGGACCACCTTCCGAAAATGCCTCCGTCCGCCGCCGCGAGCCGATCGAGGTCGATCTCCTCCAGCGTTGCGTCCCACCCGCTTGCCGGCGTTTTCCAGCGCGCTGGAATCAGCGATTGCGCGAGCTCCCCCCGGGCGCGGATCCGGAGAGCGGCGCTCGTCGCACCGTCCGCCGCACCGCCCCCAAGCCGCGCCCGCGCTTCCTGCGCCAGATCGAAGTGCTGGAGGTAGTCGGCGTGATACGGCGTGACCGGATAGGGGTGAACGACGAAGTCTGCGATGCCGGGTGCGAGCGCCCCCAGAACCCGGCCGGCGCTCGCGCAATGATCCCGCTTCGCGCCGTTTGCCGGGCTCTGCCGGTTCGGGGCGCCGTCGAACGTCAATACCAGGAACGAGTGGAGCCACTGAACGGCGGCCGCATCGGCCGGCGGCGCACCGCCGGCGAACGGATCCGCTCCGACGTACACATGGACCCGCGCCTTGTTCCACCCCGTCTTTGCCGCCCCGGGATCGAGCGTCTCGATCCGGATCTCCTGAGGATAGAAGGACGGGTAGAACGGCGACTCGTGCCCGGCTTGCGCCGCCCGCAGCGCGGCGAGCAGGCATACGGCACCGAGCAGGGGCGCGGCGCCGCGGCAGGCCCGCATGCGGACACCGCAGATCATGAAGATATACCTCGAAGAAATCGGGCGGGTGCCGTGGGCACCCGCCCGATCATGCCGCCTGTGTCACCCGCGCCCGCCTACGCCTTGGCGGTCGGCCACGTCTTGTCGATCCAGGTGTAGGTCGAAGTCGGCTCCCCCTTCGGCCATCCGGGAGGCGCCGTGATGTTGCGGATCGGGATCGTGATGACGCGGGCTGGATCCAGAATCGGGAACGGATATTCCGGCACGTTCTTGGTGAACCCGGTCACGGCGTCCTTGTATCCCTGGTGATTGTCGGGACGGATGTAGGTGTAGCCGGCAGGGCCAGCGTACATCGTGCCCTCGAGCTGGCTGATGATCGCCTCGTCGGAGGGCCAGCCGCCGGCGAGCTTGTTGGCCTTCTCGATCGCCGTCTTCAGCATGTAGGTGGCCGTGTAGCCGCCCTCGCCCTGGAAATTCGGATACTCCTTCCAGCGTGCGTGGTACTTCTGGATGAACGTCTTGTTGAGCGGCCAGCGGTCTCCGGGCGGCCAGGTGAAGTGGTAATTCGCGTGCACGCCGCCGATGACACCTTCCGGATGGTCCTTGCCGAGCGCGTGGGGCGCGACGGCGAGGGCGAGGGTCGTCGCCACCTTCATCTTGTCGAACAGGCCGTGCTGCAGCGCCTGCTTGTACAGCGCCAGATAGTCCCCGCCCCACACCGACGTGACGAGCAGGTCGGGCTTGGAACTGATGGCCTTGGTGATATGGGAAGTGAAGTCCGTCGTTCCCAGCTTCGGCCAGCCTTCAGACACGACCTCCGTACGGGGCAACATCTTCTTCAAGACGATACCGACGTGGTCGAACACGTTGCGGCCGTAGGAATAGTCGGGGTGAATGTGCGCGACCCGCTTGACGTCAGGCCACGTTTGGGCGACCGCAAGCGCGCAAGCCGCTCCGTCAGCCGACTGGATGTTGGTGATGCGGAAGACGTACTTCGGGTTCGGCACGGCCTTGTCGAACAGGAAATCGGTGCAGCCGTCCACGAAGATCGTGAGCAGCTTCAGCTCCTCCGCGACCGGGCCCAGGGCCGGGGTGTTGCCGCTCGAGGTAATGCCGCAGAAGAAGTCGATCTTTTCCTGCAGCTTCATCCGGCGCATTTCCTTGACGTTGGCGTCGGTGCCCGCGGCCTCGTCCGCCTTGAGGACCTCGATCTTGCGCCGGCCGAGGAACCCGCCGGCAGCGTTGATTTCCTCCGCCGCCAGAACCTGGCCCTTGTACATGCCTTCGCCGAGGACCGCCGCCGGGCCCGTGAAGAAGGTCATGTGACCGATCTTGAAGGGCGTGGACGGAATGGTCCCGCGCGGCTTGCCCTGCGCCTGCGCCGTCGCGATGATCGGAAACGAACTCGCCGCGCCAAATGTCGCTCCGACTCCGACCCCGAGACTGCGCAGGAACTCTCTACGATCAACTGGTGCAGCCATGGAAATCTCCTCCTGAAGTTGCGAGCGGAAAGGCAAGTCACCGCCCGTGCAAACCGGCAACCGCCACCTGCAACGGGAGTAATATTACGTCTAACGAAGATTGCGGAACAGTAGCGCGGCGCGAATCGGGCAAAACGCGCTTGCGCGGCAACCCGCCTGCAAGCCGGCCTTCCGGGGATATCGTGCCTGATCCGCTCAAACATGCTGGAACAGCCTGATTTTCAAGGTCTAGCGGCGCCGGCACGCCGAGAGTCGGCATGGCGCACCGGCGCGATCTGGCGGGAAGCCATCCAAATCTGGAGCGGAATCGCCACCGGTCTGCGTGCCCGGATCGGGGTATTGCTCGCCGTGGCGGCGGGTGTTCTCGCGCTCGAGGTCCTGCTCCCGCCCGCAGTGCTGTCCGCGGCGCGCCGGCCGGTAGACTACTTCACTTTCAACCCCTGGCTGCCCGAGCTTCCACGATTCCTGGCCGCGGGCGATGTCACCTGGCAGCGGAAGCTCGATTTTCTGCCCGGCCTCGCGCTGTTCTGGTTCAGTGCGGACAGTCCATTCGGCGGCACGGACTGGGGATTCGCGGTCACGGTCAGCGACCTGCTGCGGTTCATTCTCATGGCGTTGCTGTTCGCGGCGTTCTTCGCACTGCTCGCGCATTGTGCGCGTGACGCGGGCTCCGGCCGCCCCGATCCGGGCCTGGGCAGAAAGGGCGGCGCGATCGGGGTCTTCGCGAGCGCGCTCGGCTTCTCGAGCGGCGGCTGCTCCGTGGTGGGCTGCGGCGCGCCGGTGCTGCCGGTCGTGGGCCTCGCGTTCGTCGGCCTCTCCAGCGGAACTCTTGCGCTCCTGGCGCAAGTTTCGCGGGTGGCGACCGCTTTCGTGCTCGTCGCATTTGCGCTGGGAGTGATCTACCTGGGCTGGCGGATCGGCAAGAGCGTGAGCGCCGGGAATTGACCGGGCATGCCGATTCACCTCCCCCCGGAAATATTCAAGGCATACGACATCCGCGGCATCGTCGGCCAAACGCTGACCGCCGCGATCGTCGAGAGTATCGGCCGGGCGATAGGGTCGGAAGCGCGCGATCGCGGGCGCTCCGCCGTCGTCATCGGCCGCGACGGGCGCCATTCCGGCCCGGAGCTGTCCGCCGCACTGGCCGCGGGCCTGCGGGCGAGCGGCGTGGATGTGACCGACGTCGGCCAGGTCGCAACGCCTCTCCTCTACTTCGCTACCCACCATCTCGGCACGCAGTCCGGCGTGATGGTCACCGGCTCGCACAACCCCCCGGAGTACAACGGCCTGAAGGTCGTGCTCGCGGGCGATACGCTTGCGGGCGACGCGATCCAGCAGTTACGCCTTCGTTTCGAGCAGGGGAAGCTCGCGCGCGGCGCGGGCACGATGCGAACGCAGGACATCCGCGAGGACTATCTCCGGCGCATCACTTCCGACATCAGGCTCGCCCGGCCGGTGAGGCTCGTGGTGGACTGCGGCAACGGCGTCGCGGGCGGCACCGCTCCCGAGCTCTACCGCCGCCTCGGCTGCGAGGTCGCCGAGCTTTATTGCGATGTGGACGGCAGCTTCCCCAACCACCACCCGGATCCCTCGCACCCGGAAAACCTCGCCGA
>DASWHI010000215.1:0-3269 GCA_036398235.1 Burkholderiales bacterium | reverse complement strand
CTCCTCATCCTGAGAGCCTGTGAATCTTTCGCCATTTTGGCGCGATGAATGGTGTTGAAGCGAGCGCGATGGTCTGATTCCCTGACGTCGGTCGGTTTGGGGAGCAGCCCGATGTCGCATGAGCGGGAGCTGATCAAGGACTTGCCCGAGCAGCTTGCGCCGGAGCCTGCGGGGCGGGGGGCGCCGCGCTATCGCCATCCGGAGCGGCGGCAGGTTGGCTGGCATGCGGCGGCGATTGACGACCTGATTGCCCCGGACCATCCGGTGCGGGCGGTGTGGGCTTTTGCCCAGGCGCTGGAGTTGCGCGAGTTGCACGACGCGGTGAACGCGCGCGAGGGCGTGGCGGGACAGGCACCGCCGGCGCCCGAGCTGATGATAGCGCTGTGGCTGTGGGCGACGGTGGACGGGGTGGGCAGCGCCCGCCGGCTCACCCGGCTGTGCGAGCAGCATTTGGTCTATCGCTGGCTGTGCGGCGGGGTGTCGATGAACTACCACACGCTGTCCGATTTCCGGGTGGCGCATGCCGGGGTGTTGGAACGCCTGCTGGCCAACGGGGTGGCGGCGCTGGTCGCCGAAGGCTTGGTATCGCTCGATGTGCTGGCGCAGGACGGGATGCGGGTGCGGGCCGCGGCGGGGGCGGGTTCGTTCCGCCGGCGCGGGCGGCTGGAGGAGATCCGGACGGCGGCTCGCACGCGCGTCGCGCGGCTGCGGGCCGAGCTGGAGAGCGATCCCGGCGTGGGCGATCGGCGCCGGCAGGCGGCGCAGCGGCGCGCGGCGCGCGAACGGGAGGCGCGTGCCCAGGCGGCCCTCGACCGCATGCAGGAACTCGAGGCGGAGCGGACGCGCCGCGAGAAGACCAACAAGGCTGAAGTCGCCAAGCAGAAGGAGCCGCGGGCTTCCACCACCGATGCCGAGGCGCGGGTGATGAAGATGGCCGACGGCGGCTATCGGCCCGCTTACAACATGCAAATCGTCTCGGTGCCGGCGGGCCAGGTGATCGTGGCGGTGGATATCGAGACGAGCGGCTCGGATCGCGGCCTCGCCGGACCTGCCCTGGACAAACTTGCCGCCGGCGGCATCCGGCCAACCGATTATCTGGTCGATGGCGGTTTTGCCAAGAACGAGGATATCGAGCGGGCGCATGCCGGCGGCGTCAGGATGTGGTGCCCGCCCACCAAGACCAAGCATGACACCGACCCCTATGCGCCGCGTGCCGATGACGGACCCGGCTTGGCCGACTGGCGCCGACGCATGGCGGGCGAGGCCGGCACGGCGATGTACAAAGAGCGTTGCAAGGCCGAATGCCCCCATGCCTGGGCGCGCCGCATGGGCCTCGACCGGCTCTTGGTGCGCGGCAAGCAAAAGGCGCGCACCGTGCTGCTGTGGTTCGCCCTCGCGCACAACATGCTGCGCGGCTTCGCCTTGCGGCAGGCGGCGGCGCAAGCCGCCTGATGGGATCACGGGCTCGGACACGCGATGACGCTTCCGCCTTCGATCCATCCGGTGCGGCTCCTGCGGGCCGGACCCGCTGGGCGTGCGACTGCCGCGCGCCCGCCGATATCGTGTCAAGCTCGACCATCGCCACGACGACCGAGACAAAGGTTCACAGGCTCTGAGGAGCGATGCGCAGCATCGCGTCTCGAAGGATGAGGTCGCCGCGCCTCACCGCCCCGGCGCGTGGTGGTGGCGGTGGTGCGGCGCGGTCTCGTAGTGCTGGCGCAGAAGGTCCATCCCGTAATCGTTGCCGTTCGGCGTGCGCACGATGGTGTGGACGTGGAACTTGGCCGGCTCCGCGTTGGTGAGGAACACCCCGCCGTGATGGTCGAATTCGATCATCACCACCGGGCTCTGGATGCGGTAGTAGAACGCGCTGTCCTCGCCGAATCCGCCGATCCACGAGAACCGCGTCTCGGCCAGATGCCGGTCGACCTCGGCCATGCGCGCGGCGAACGGCCCCTCGGGCAGCGGCGCGACATAGGCCGCCATGAGGTCGAGAAGACTTTGGCGCTGCGCGCGTGAGAGGTTCGCGCCGTCGATCCCTTCGTACGGGACGATCCGGTTGTCCTGGTAGGCGCCGCCCAAATGCAAATTGTCGGCGAAGTGGCGGCGCCCCGGCGGCAGGTCGCCGCCCACCATGTCATGGGCGACGATCGCCCGGGCCTGCTGGTCCGCCGACAGCGAACGCATCAGGGCGAGCCCCTTGCGCTCCTCGTCTTCGAACAGGCGGGTGCCTGCGAACGGGCCGCTATCGGCATAGGCGGGCTCGGCGCCGAAGAAGGCGGGCGACAGCACCATCTGGCTGCCGAGCACGAAGCAGTTGAGCGTGAGATGGTGGCCGAACAGCTGCCAGCCCCACGGCTCGCTGGTCGAGGGCGTGCCGAACAGGCAGAAGATGTAGCTCCACTCGCCGAGCACGTGGGTGCCGCCGACCAGCTCGCCCAGGAACAGGTTGAGCCGCATCACGTCGCGCGAGACCTGGAACCCCTTGGCGCTCAGGCTGGCGCGGACGACGTCCATCACCGCGTCGCGCACCGGCGGGGCGAACTCCTCGAGCCTGAGCCCGTGATGCTCGACATAGAGCTCGGTGTTCTGCCAGTTGCGCCACTGGTTCGAATCGACCGGGAAGCTCATCGCGGCGCGTTGATCGGGCGTGAGCCGGGCGAGCAGCGCCGCGACGGCGTCGATCATCGCCTCGGTGGGCGCGCCCTCGGGCCGGAGCGCGTAGAGCCCGCCGATCGGGGTGCCGTCGATAGTGACGCCCTTGAAGGGCTCGGCCAGCATCCGCTTCCAGTTGCCGAACAGGCCTTGGGCACGCTCGCTTTTCAGCCGCGTCTCGGCATGCGCACGCGCGGTGGCGCCGGCGATCTTGGATTGCTCGGGCTTCGGAACATAAGGGCGGAAGTCGGAACCGGCCATGCGCGTTCTTTCGGCTGGAGTTCGGTGGCAGCGGAGGGCGAGCGGATTTTATCCGAGGAACGGTGGCCGACAACCGGCGAAGGCGCATGCGGATTTCCGGTTGGCGCACCGCGCGCCGCCGCGCTATCGGTAGCAGCGCCTGTCCTTCCCGCCCCCGTCCTTCCCGGAGACTGCCCGCTTGACCGCCGATCGCAAGCCCGGCCCCGCGTTCGTCGCGACGCTCGCCTCGATCACCTTGATCGGCCCGCTCGCCATCCACCTGTTCCTGCCGGCGATGCCGTCGATCCGGGCCGATTTCGCCATCTCGGAGGCGCTCGCCCAGCTCACCCTCGCGGTCGCGCTCTACGTGATGG
>DASWHI010000214.1:0-7039 GCA_036398235.1 Burkholderiales bacterium | reverse complement strand
GCGGAGGACGTCGCGTTTGCCAAGCTGCGAGCGCTCGTCGAAGGTGCGCGCATTGCGACGCAGCGCTTGTTCTAGTCGGCTGGCGCCGGCAGCGAATCCGTTTTTTACATCATGATGCGGCCGCCGTTCACGTCGAGCGTGATGCCGTTGATGTAGGCCGCTGCGTCGGAGGCGAGGAACAGCATCGCCTGGGCGTGGTCCTCGGGCTCGGCGAGGCGCTTCAACGGCACCAGCGAAGCGATGCGCTCGATCTCGGCCTCCGTGCGCAGCGCCGCCACGCGCGGCGTCAACGTCGTGATCGGTGCGATCGCGTTCGCGGTGATGCCGGCCGGGCCGAGTTGCTGCGCGAGGAAGCGCGTCAACTGGATCACGGCGGCCTTGGCGGATCCGTAGGCCGGTGAAGAGGCGACGGTCACCTGGCGGCCCGAGATCGAGGAGACGTTGATGATGCGCCCGGCCTTCGAGCGCTTGAGATGCGGGATCGCCGCGCGCGAGACCAGGAACACGCTGCGGAGGTTCAGCGCCACGGTGCGGTCCCACTCCTCGACCGGCATGTCCTCCACCGTGGCAAGGCGCCCGTAGCCGCCGGCGCAGTTGATGAGGACGTCGAGCCCGCCGAGCTCAGCGGTAACGCCGGCGATGGCGCGCTCGACCGATATCTCGTCCGTCACGTCGGCGTGAATCGCGATTGCCCGCCCACCGCCGCCGGAGATCGCGTCCGCCACTTTCTTCGCGCCCGCCCCGTCGATGTCGAGCACCGCGACAGCGGACTTCTGCGCGGCGAACGCGCGTGCGGTGGCGGCGCCGATGCCCTGCGCCGCGCCGGTCACCACGACCACGCGGCCTGCGAGTTCGGGATAGGAGGCCATCAGGCCCAGTACAGCCTGGCCGGATTATCGACGAGGATCTTTTTCCGCATTGCCTCGTCCTCGACCATCATCGCGAAGAGATCCACCAGCTCGCCGTCGTTCGGCATCACCTTGACGTTGGGGTGCGGAAAGTCGGTGCCCCACAGCACGCGATCGGGCGCGGCAGCAATCAGGGCGCGCGCAAAGGGGATCGCGTCGTGGAACGGCTTTCCGGCGGCGGAGATGCGCTCCGGCCCGCTCACCTTGACCCACGCGAGCTCGTTTTTCATGAGCTCGAGCAGCTCGCGGAACGGCTTCTGGTCGAGCCCGTGCTGCGCCTCCACGCGTCCCATGTGGTCGATGATGAACGGCACGCGCAGGCGCTTGAGAAATTCGCGGTAGGTCTCGATATCGTGGGCATCGAGGTGGAGCTGGATGTGCCAGCCGAGCGGCGTGACGCGCCGAATCACGGCCTCGACGTTCTTCAGGTCGGGCGCGCCGCCCAGGTGCGCGACGAAGTTGAAGCGCACGCCGCGCACGCCGGCCTGGTGCAGCTCCGTGAGCTCGCGGTCGGTGGCGTCCTTCGTCACCATCGCGACGCCGCGCCACGCGCCTTTCGACCACTTCATCGCGTCGAGCATCGCGCTGTTGTCGGTGCCGTGGCAGCTCGCCTGCACCAGGACCGCGCGCTCGAGCCCGAGGTGGCGGTGCAATGCGGCGAGCGTTTCGCGGCCCGCATCCTGGGGCGTATATCTGCGGTCGGGCGCGTAAGGAAAGCGGTTTGCCGGCCCGAAGATATGGCAATGCCCGTCGCACGCGCGCGGCGGCGGCGCGTACTTCGGCTTGACCGGATTGGGGTCGGGCGGCGGAAGAACCCGGATCGGTTGCTCGGCCATCGTCGTCGTGGAAATTAGCGCAGCGACGGAACCGGGTCAACCCGACACAGCGGACGGTGGCGCGCTCGGGTTGCCAGCGACGGCGCACGGCAGGGATAATCCGCCACTACTGATGAGGCGTGACTCGTGACTGGGAGCAGAAAGCGCGGCGATCGTTCGCGGAAGGTGCTTGGGACGGGTCTCGCGGCGGCGGCGCGAGTGCTGAGAAGCGGCATGCCGCGCGCGCTCGGGGTGCGGCTCGTCTCGCTCACGAAGAAGCGAGTGGTGGCGCAGATGCGTGTCAGGCGCATGCACATCAACCGCTCCGGGCGCGTGAATGGTGGCGCCATCATGGCGTTCGCGGACGTGGTGGGCGCCGCCGGCGCCGTCGCGAACCTCCCGCCCGGCCACCGCACCGGCACGCTCGAATCGAAGACCAACTTCTTCAGGGCGGGGGAGCGCCCCGTATTGCGCGCCGTGTCGGTTCCATTGCACATCGGCCGCACCACGATGGTGTGGCAGACCACGATCCGCAATGCGGACCGCGGCGTGGTGGCGATCGTCACCCAGACCCAGATCGTCATTCCCGCCAAGTCCGAGTTCTAGCAACTCCATAGTGCTAGGATGTTGCAGGCGCATCGCTGAGGAATTCCAATGAGCAAAGTTGTTCTGGTCGTGCCGGAGGCGCCGGCCCCCGCGGCGGCGGTCGCAGCCGCGAGCCGCAGGACCGCACGGAGCGGGCTGCGGTTCGGCGTGCTCGACAACAGCAAGGGCAACGCCGATCACCTCCTCCGGTTCATCGTCGAGGGCGTGAAGGCGGCGTTGCCGGTCGCGTCCGTGGTATCGCTGCGCAAGGGCAGCGTCAGCCTGCCGGCGCCGGGCCCGATCCTCGACCGGCTCGCCGCGGAGGCCGATTTCGTCGTCAGTGCGATTGCCGACTGAGGGTCGTGCACGTCGTGGAGTGTCCACGACATGTGTGAGCTCCGGAAGCGCGGTCTCGCCACCGCCGTAATCGTCTCGGAGCCCTTCCTCACGCTGGGGAAGACCCAGGCGCGCGTCTTCGGCGTGCCGGACCTGCCGCTGCTCCTCATACCGCATCCGCTCGGCGGGCTCTCCCTCGAGCAGGTCGAAGGGCGCGCGCAGCGCGTGCTTCCCCAGGTGCTGAAAATCATCGAGGAGCGCGCTGCGTGACGAACCTCGTCGAGCTCCTGAAGACGCCGGGTGCGAGTCTGGAGTGCGAGGACGACTTCGAGGCGGTGAACGAACTGGTGCGCAGCCGCGGCTGGAGCGACGGGCTGCCGGTCGTTCCGCCAACCGCGCGGCGCGTCGAGCAGATGCTGGCGTACTGCGACCGGCCGTGGGACGAGCCGGTGGCGAGGATTGCGCCGCGCTGGGGCGAAGCGACGCCACTGCGGCTCGCCGCCAACGCGGTGATGGCGGGCTGCCGCCCGGAGTACTTCCCGCTGCTCCTCCTTGTCACCGAAGCACTGTGCGAGGAGCCGTTCAACCTCTACGGCATCCAGGCAACCACGCATCCGTGCGCGCCGCTCGTGATCGTCAACGGCCCGGTGGCGAAGGAGCTTGACATCAATTGCGGCTACAACGCGTTCGGACCCGGCTGGCGGGCCAACGCGACCCTCGGGCGGGCGATACGCCTCGCGCTGGTCAACATCGGCGGCGCGATCCCCGGCCTCGGCGACATGTCCACCTTCGGCGCGCCGTCGAAGTTTTCCTACCTCGCCGCCGAGAACGAGCAAGCGAGCCCGTGGGAGCCGCTCCACGTCGAGCGCGGGCTGCCGCGCGAGGCGAGCGCCATCACCGTGATCGGCGCCGAGTGTCCGCACAACGTGAACGACCACGAGAGCATCACCGCCGAAGGTATATTGACCACCCTCGCCGGCACCCTGATCGCCACCGGCGCAAACGACGTCTATTATGATGCGCAGCCGCTCGTCGTGATGGGCCCGGAGCACGCGAAGACCGTCGCCGGCGGCGGGTTCAGCAAGGCCGATGCGAAGCGCTTCCTGCACCAGCATGCGCACCTGCCGATGAATCGATTCTCGAAGGAGAATATCGAGCGGCGCCTGCGCGTGACGTGGAAGGAGCGGCTCGGCACGGCGGGCCTGGATGCGCCGGTAACCATGGTGCAGCGACCCGAGGATCTGCTGATCGCGGTGATCGGCGGCGCGGGCAAGCATTCGGCCGTGGTCCACACTTTCGGCGCCACGAAGCCGGTCACGCGCGCTTTGAAGCTCCGGGATGGAAGTTATGCCCGCTCCATCGCCGACTTCAAGAAAAGCACCCCCACCCCAACCCTCCCCCTCAGGGGGAGGGAAAATTTGGAAAACTTATGAAGAGCTACTACATCAAGACCGTCAATGGAAAGACCGTTTTCGAGCCGCGCGAAGTGCCGGTGCCGCAGCCCAAAGCCGGCGAAGTCCTCGTCAAGGTGCGCGCCGCATCGCTCAACCGCGGCGAGATCCTTGCCAGCATCAGCCTGCACAGCGCGGAAGTGCCGCACCCCGCAGGCGGGGACTGCGCGGGCGAGGTGCATGCGGTCGGCGAGGGCGTCACCGCCTTCAAGCCGGGCGACCGCGTCCTGGGACGGGCGCGCGGCTCCTTTGCCGAGTTCGTCGCGATGTCCGTCCAGCAGGCCGCGCTCGTGCCGCAGCGGCTGACGTGGGAGCAGGCGGCGACGGTGCCGATCTCGTCGATCACAGCCTACGAGGCCATCTGCGGATACGGAAAGCTCAAGTCGGGGGAAACTCTGCTCGTGGCGGGCGCAGCCTCCGGCGTGGGCGTCGTTGCCGTCCAGATCGGGAAGTTCCTGGGGGCGAAGGTGATCGGGGTCTCGCGCTCGACGGCCAAGCTCGAAAAGCTGAAGGGCGTGGGCCTCGACATCGGGATCGCCGCGGCCGGCGGCGGCTTTGCCGACAAGGTGCTGGCTGCGACCGGCGGCCAGGGCGTTAACCTTTCGTTGAATCTCATCGGCGGCAGCGCGTTTCCCGACTTGGTGCGCTCGGCGGCCAACCAGGGCCGGATCGCGATCATCGGCTACGTGGACGGCCAGCACCACGCCGAGATCGACCTCGAGACGGTGCACGGCAAGCGGCTGCAGATCTTCGGCGTCTCCAATGCCCTGCTGCCCCCCGCGCAGCGCGCCGAGGCGATGCGGGGTTTTGTCCGCGACGTGCTGCCCGGCTACGCCGAGGGCCGCATCACGCCCGTGATCGACAAGGTATTTCCGTTCGACGAGCTGCCGGCCGCCAAGGCCTACGTCGAGAGCAACGCGCAGCTCGGAAAGGTCGTCGTCAAAATGTCGTGACTTGCGGCAAGCGGCGAGCGTAAGCTTTGCGGTTCACGAGGCGCGGGAAGGGGGAGGCGGCCATAAAACCATTCCAGTTCCTGGGAGTGATCGCGGGCTTCGCGCTGTGTTCCGCGCTCGCCGGGGCCCAAAGCGTCACCGGCAGGCCGGTTCGCGTGCTGGTGCCGGCGCCGCCCGGCGGGCCCTCGGACACCGCGATCCGCTTGATCCTTCCCCGGATCTCCGAAGGGCTCAAGCAGGCGCTGATCGTGGACAACCGCGGGGGAGCCAACGGCGTCGCGGGCACCGACATCGCGTCGAAGGCGACGCCCGACGGCTATACGCTGGCGGTGGGCAACAGCGGCACGCATGCGATCAACGCGAGCCTCTACCGCAAGCTGCCGTACGACCCGGTGCGCGATTTCACGCCGATCGTCCAGATGGTCACGAGCGGGATGGTGGTGGTCGCGAATCCGAAGATCGGCGCGGGCTCCCTCACGGACTTCATCGCGCTCGCGCGCAAGCAGCCGGGCAGGATCAACGTCGGCATCGCCGGCGCGACCGGCGAGCTTTCGGGCGACGCGCTGTGGGCGCAGGCGCAGATCAGGATGAACAACGTGCGTTACAAGGGCAGTGCGCCCACCGAGCTCGCGATACTGGGAGGCGAGGTGGACGTCGCCCTGCTGACGCCGCTCGCGGTGCGGAGCCACGTCCAGGCGGGGAAGCTGAGGGCGTACGGCATTACCAGCGCCCAGCGCTCCCCCGTGCTGCCGGAGGTGCCGACCATCGGGGAGCAGGGGGTGCGGGGCTACGACTTCCAGATCTGGCACGGGGTGTTCGCGCCGCGGGGCGTGCCGGATAAGGTGATCAACGCGGTGAACCGGGAGGCCGTGCGGGCGCTCAACGCGCCGGAAGTCAAGGCGCGCTTCGCCACGCTCGGTTTCGTGGTCATCGCCAATACCCCGCAGGAGTTCGCCGTGGTGGTGAAGAGCGAGGTCGAGAAGTTCCGCAAGGTGATCAAGGACTCCGGAATCGAATTGCTCTAGCAGGGAGGAGCCATGGCAGGAAAGCCGTCGTTGCCGATGAAGATGGTGCCGAAGCGCCCGCTCAAGCAGGACGTCACGCTGAAGACGCTCGAGAGCATGGCGGCGCGCGTGAAGAACTGGGGAAGGTGGGGGCCCGACGATCAGCTCGGGACGCTCAATTTCGTGACGCCGCAGGACATCGTCAAGGCGGCCGCGCTGGTGAAGAAGGGAAAAGCGTTCGCGCTCGGGCTCGATTTCAATTCGAACGGGCCGCAGCGCACCGGCTGGGGCGGGCGCTTCAACCCGATCCACACCATGCTCGCGACCGGCACCGACGCGGTGGCGGGAACCCAGGATGGCGGGAAGATCCGCTACGCCGACGACATGGTGTCGATGCCGCTCCAGTGCGGCACCCAGTGGGACGCGCTCGGGCACATCTTCTACGGCGACAAGATGTGGAACGGCTACGACGCGCGGCTGGTGGATTCCACCGGGGCGAAAAAGAACGGCATCCACAAGACGCGCGACCGCATGATCGGCCGCGGCGTGCTGCTCGACATCCCGCGCCACCTCGGTGGCGACTACCTCGAGAACGGCTTCGGCGTCGGCAACGCCGAGCTCGACGCCTGCGCCAAGGCGCAGGGCGTGGAGGTGCGGCGCGGCGATTTCGTCATCGTGCGCACCGGCCAGATGGAGCACTGCCTCGCGCAGGGCGACTGGGGCGCGTATGCCGCGGGCGACGCGCCGGGCCTGCGCTTCGAGACCTGCGAGTGGATCCACCAGAAGGAGATCGCCGCGATCTGCTTCGACACCTGGGGCTGCGAGGTGCGCCCGAACGAGAGCCTGGAGGCGTTCCAGCCGTGGCACTGGATCATCATCCCCATGGTCGGGATCACGATGGGCGAGATCTTCTACCTGAAGGACCTCGCCGACGACTGCGCCGCCGACAAGGTCTACGAGTTCATGTTCTGCGGCCCGCCGCTGCCG
>DASWHI010000213.1:0-2794 GCA_036398235.1 Burkholderiales bacterium | reverse complement strand
ATCTGGGCCGTCGTCTTCTGCATTTCCCCCGCGGCTTCCTGCATCATCGTGGTGCGCAGGTTCTCCGCCTTCAGCTGCAACTCCGACGACTTCGCGCGTGCCGCCGCGAGCTCAGCTTCGTGTTCGCCGAGCCGCGCCTCGACATCGGCCAGGCTGCGCTCCAGCGTGAGTATTCGCATCTTGCTGATGAATCCGTCCTTGAGCAGCCGCTGGTTGGACTCGAACTCTTCACGCGCCAACCTGACCGAGTCCTGATCCGCCTTGATCTGCTGGCCCCGCGCGCGAATCTCGGACTGGGTGTCGCGGATCTGGGCACGCAGCAGTTTCAACTGGGTGTTGTAGGCTTCACGCCGCGTGCGAAACACCGTCAATTCGCGCCGCAGGATCTCCGCGATGCGGGGATCGCTTTCGCGGGTGACGAGCTCCTGCGGGAAAGTCACTTCGTCCGCCCATACCTGTTCCGACATCAGGCGCGCCGCCTTCGCGACCTCGCCGTCGAGCTGGGTCTGCACCATCTCGATGCCCGCTTCGACCTTGATGTCCTTGAGCAGGATCAGCGTCTCGCCCGCCTTGACCCGGCTGCCGTCACGAACGAGGATTTCGCCGACGATGCCGCCCTCCTGGTGCTGGACGGTCTTGCGGTTCATGTCCACCTTGACGGAGCCCGGGGCGATGACCGCGCCGCTGACCGGCGCGAGCGCGGCCCAGGCCGTCACCGCGAGCACGAGCACCAGGATCCCCCCGATGCCAGCGCGGATCAGGCGGCGCGGGCTGTCAACATCGTCACCGGCAGCAGCCGATTTGGGGAGCTCGCCGCTCGTGTCTGCCATGCCGTTACCCTCTCGGCATTATCTTCCCGGCGACTACGCCCCCGGCAGTATCCGGCGCCGCGGCCGGAGTGGAGCGTGGGAACAATTCAGCCAGCGTCCCGAACTTCTCCACCGCCCCGCGCATCAGCACCATCACCTTGTCCACGTGGGCGAGCAGGGGCAGGCGGTGCGTGATGATCACCAGCGTCACGTGGTCGGCCTTGAGCAGGCGGATCGCTTCCGCCAGGGCCTTCTCGCCGGAGGCGTCCAGATTGGAATTGGGCTCATCGAGCACGACGAGAGTCGGGCTCCCGTAGAGTGCGCGGGCGAGCGCGACACGCTGGCGCTGTCCGGCGGACAGCAGCGTCCCACCCTCCCCGACCTGCGTGTCGTAGCCCTTGGGCAGCGCCAGGACGAACTCGTGCGCGTTGGCGCGGGTCGCCGCCTTGATGACGTCCTCGGAGTTCACCTCGCCCAGGCGCGCGATGTTCTCGCTCACGGTGCCGTTGAAGATCTCGACGTTCTGCGGCAGGTAGCCGACGTGGGGCCCAAGCCGCTCGCGCGGCCACGACCGGATGTCGGCCCCGTCGAGCCGCACCACTCCCGCTACCGGGTGCCAGACGCCGACGATGAGGCGTGCCAGAGTGGACTTGCCGGCGGCGCTCGGCCCGACGATCGCGAGCGAGCCCCCGGCCGGAAGCTCGAAGGAGACGCGCCGGATAATGGGCAGCTCCTGCCCGCGGAAGCCGAACACGACGTTTTCGACCGAAAGCGCGCCCTTGGGCGGGGGCAGCTCCATCGCATCGGGCGCCTTGTCCTCGGCGGCGAAGACTTCGCTCAGCCGGACGTAGGCGCCGCGCGCCTCGACCAGGCTCTTCCAGCCGGCGATCAGCGATTCGACCGGCGCGAGGGCGCGCCCGAGGATGATCGTTGCCGCGATCATCACCCCGGGTGTGGAGAGCTGCTGGATCGTCAGCCAGGCGCCGACCGCGAGCATGATCACCTGGAGGATCTGGCGCAGGAAGCGCGTCGTGCTGGTGAGAAAGCTTCCGATCTGGTTCGCCTCCAGCTGGGAACTGAGCACCTTCTGGCTCTTCTCGCGCCAGTCCTCGGTTACGTTGCCCACCATGCCCATCGCGCCGACGACCTCCGCGTTGCCGAGGCTCTGGTCCACGAAGCGCCCGGCAAGACGCGCGTCGGTCTGCATCGCTTCGAGCGACCGGCGCGAGAGCTTCTCGTTCAGGACGGTCAGCGCGAGCAGCACCACCGCCCCGAACAGCGCCACGGCGCCCAGCCACGGATGAAAGAGAAAGATGAGCAGGATAAACAGCGGCACCCAGGGCGCGTCGAACAGGGCGATGATGCCGGGGCCGGTGAGGAAAGCCCGCAATGCGTTGATGTCGCGCAGCCCGTGCTGCGATTGCGACCGGTTGGCGTGAGCGCTCTGGCGCAGCATGCTTCCGAGGACGCGCGGGCCGAGGAGCTTCTCCAGCTTTATCGCCGCCCGCGTGAGGAGCCGGGTGCGGATGGCGTCGAGGTACGCCATGAAGAACAGCGCGACCAGCGTCAGCACGAAGAGCATGATCAGCGTCTCGCCGCTGCGGCTGCTCACGACCCGGTCGAAGACCTGGAGCATGAAGAGCGCCGGCGCCAGCATGAGCATGTTGATGATCAGGCTGAAGAACGCCGCGGCCAGGAAGTGCGCCCGGAAGTGTTTTAGAAACTCGCGCATTTACTTGTTGTGGATCCCTTTCCCGTTCCAGTTACTTATAAGATAACATAAAAATCAATAGGATACGACAATTTTCTATACCAATACAGGAGGAAAAAATGGGTGCGGGGTTGATATTCTGAGGCAGACCCGCCAAGCGAGGTCAGAAAATTGATTCTGACCCCACTCTTGCTGCGTTACGCGTGTGAATTATTCGTGGCCTTGGCCGAATACGCCTTCGCCAGGCCGTGCTTGTGCGCGTAGGCGAAGAGCT
>DASWHI010000212.1:0-37021 GCA_036398235.1 Burkholderiales bacterium | reverse complement strand
TTCCGGTTCCGGGATGCCGTGCGCGAACTGTCGCCCCGCGTGCTGGCGCAGTTGACGCGCGTGGACTACGACCGGCACCTGGCGCTGATCGCCGTGACCGGGCATGACGGCCGGGAGATCCAGATCGCCGTCGCGCGCTATGTCGTCGATGCCGACCGCCACCGCTGCGAGTTTGCGATCGCGGTTGCCGACGGCTGGCAGCGGAAAGGGATTGGCACGCGGATCATGGAAGCGCTCATGGCCGCCGCCCGCGCCGCCGGCATGCGCGAAATGTACGGAGAAATCCTGGCAGGCAACCGGAAGATGCTCGAGTTCGCGGCAAAACTCGGATTCCGGGCGCGCACCGACGAAAGCGATCCCGGTCTGCTGCGTGTCGAAAAGGCGCTTGGCTAGACGTGAGAAAACGCACATTCCCGCACCGGCATCACGATCCGGTGCGCTCCTGTTACTGGCCAGTGGTCATCGTGTTGTGGCACACTCGACCGGATGAATGACTTTCCCCAGCACGCCGTGATGTCGCGGCAGATCGAGCGCGTCGTAGCCCAGGTCGGGAGCATCATCCTCGGCAAGGAACGCCAGATCCGGCTCGCGATTACCTGTCTCCTCGCGCGCGGCCACCTGCTGATCGAGGACATTCCCGGGGTCGGCAAGACCATGATGGCGCACGCCCTTGCGACCTCCCTCGGCATGGGCTTTCAGCGCATCCAGTTCACCAGCGACCTGCTGCCCGCCGACATCATCGGCGTATCCGTCTACAACCGGGACACCGGCGGCTTCCAGTTCCACTCGGGGCCGATCTTCAGCCAGGTCGTGTTGGCCGACGAGGTCAATCGCGCGACACCCAAGGCGCAGAGCGCCCTCCTCGAGGCGATGGAGGAGCACCAGGTTACGACGGAAGGCGAGACGCGGCGCCTGCCCGAGCCGTTCTTCGTAATCGCGACGCAGAATCCCTCGTACCAGATCGGCACGTTCCCTTTGCCGGAATCGCAGCTCGACCGGTTCCTGATGCGCATCCAGCTCGGCTACCCCGACAGCGAGGCGGAGCGCGCGCTGCTGCAGGGGGAAAACCGCCGCGACCTGCTCGCAACTTTGAAGCCGGCAATGACGCCGCAGGAGTTGACGGACCTCCAGCACCGCGCGCAGCAGATCCACACCTCGAGCGCGCTCTTCGACTACGTCCAGGCGCTCACCGATCATACCCGCCGCGCTGCCGATTACGTCAACGGCCTGTCGCCGCGCGCGGCGCTGGCGCTCCTGCACGCCGCCCGCGCCTGGGCGCTGATGGCGGGGCGCCTGCACGTGCTGCCGGAGGACGTGCAGGCGGTGCTCCCCACCGTGGTCGGCCACCGCCTCGTTCCCGCCGGCGAGGTCACCCACGCCAACGGCGCCGATATCGCCGGCCAGCTGATCAAGCAGGTCGCCATCCCGTAAATCATCGATGTACGCGGCGCTCCGGAACCGCTTCTACACCTGGATCTTCCAGTGGCGCGGGCCCGAGGCCGGCGCGATCACGCTCGGCCAGCGCCGGATATTCATCCTGCCGACGCGCCAGGGACTGGTGTACGCCACGGTGCTGCTGGTCATGCTTGCCGGCTCGATCAACTATGCGCTCGGGCTCGGCTTCGTCCTCACCTTCCTGCTCGGCGCCCTCGGCGTCAACGCCATGATCCACACGTTCCGCAACCTCGCGAACCTGCGGATCACGGGCGGACGCACGCGACCGGTGTTCGCCGGGGACACCGCGTCGTTCACGATTCATCTCGAGAACCAGGGGGACACCGACCGCTATGCCATCGGTCTCACCCACGACCGCAGGCAGGTGTCCTTCGCTGACGTAATGGCGCGCTCCACGGTGCCCGCGACCGCCGGGGTCGCCGCGCCCCGCCGCGGCGTCCTGCGGCCGGGGCGGCTGACCCTTTTCACCCGCTTTCCGCTCGGTCTCTACTACTCCTGGGCGTACGTGGACCTCGACCTGCGCTGCATCGTATATCCCCGCCCCGCCGCCTCCGGGCTGCCGATGCCGCCCGCGGAATCCACCGCGGGGGTAGGCACCGAGCGCGGCCACGGCCAGGAGGACTTTTCGGGCATGCGCCAGTATCACCGGGGCGATTCGCCGCGCCATATTGCGTGGAAGGCAGCCGCACGCGACCAGGGCCTGCTCACCAAGCAGTTCACCGGACGCGCCGAGACCGAGCAGTGGTTCGATTGGGCGCAGCTGCCGCCGCAGATGGGGGTCGAGGAGCGCCTGTCGCACCTGGTGCGCTGGGTCCTCGATGCGCACGCCGCGGGGCTCGCGTACGGCCTGCGCGTGCCCGGCACGTCGGTGGAGCCCGCGGCGGGAGAAGCGCAACGCGAGCGCTGCCTCGAGACACTGGCTCTCTTCGAGCACAAATGACCGACCCGCGACAGCCTATTGCGTGGCGCCACGTGCGCTGGCTGCTGCTGTCGCTCCTGTTGGTGGCGGCACCTCACGCCCTCCACATGCCCGGCTGGAGCATCGCGCTGATGGCGATGCTCGCCGCCTGGCGCGCTTATGTCGGCTACGCGCGCCACGCGCTGCCCAATCGCTGGCTGCTGCTGATGATCGCGCTCGCCACCTCCGTCGGCGTCTTCGTGAACTACCGGACCGTTTTCGGGCGCGACGCGGGCGTGACCCTGCTGGTGATCATGCTCGGGCTGAAGCTGCTCGAGACGCGCACGCACCGTGACGCGATGCTGTTGAGCTTCCTCGGCTACTTCCTGGTCATCACCAATTTCCTGTATTCGCAGACCATCGCCACCGGACTCTACATGCTCGCGTGCACCGTGTTCGTGACCGCAACCATGATGAGTCTCAATTACGCCAGCACGGAGCCGCCGTTCCGCGCGCAGCTGCGCACCGCCGGCGTGCTGCTCGCGCAGTCAGTGCCGTTGATGCTGGTGCTCTTTCTCCTGTTCCCCCGCGTACCGGGCCCGCTGTGGGGCCTGCCGCGCGATGCGTTTGCGGGCGTGAGCGGCCTCTCCGACACCATGACGCCGGGCAGCCTTTCCAGCCTCGTCCTGTCGGACGCCGTGGCATTCCGGGTGCGGTTCGATGCCCAGATTCCCCGGGCCAAGGATCTCTACTGGCGCGGCCCCGTGATGTGGGATTTCGACGGCCGCACGTGGTCCGCGCAGTTCTTCGTCTATACCGCTCCCGGGATCGAGGCCGCGGGCGATCCGGTGGCCTACGAGGTGACGCTGGAGCCCCACAACCGGCGCTGGATGTTCGCGCTCGATCTGCCCGCCGTGGTGCCGCCCCGCTCCGTGGTCAGCACCGACTATCAGCTCTACTCCGTCCAGCCGGTCAACAACCGCCTGCGCTACGACATGACGTCGTTTCTCAACGCCCGCTTCGGCGAGGTCGAGAACAGCTTCGCCGTGCGCCGCGCGCTCCGGCTCCCGCCCCGATCCAACCCCCGCGCGCAGGAGATGGGACGCGCGCTGCGCCAGAAGCACGGCGACGACGAGGAAGGCATCATCGGTGAGATGCTTGGCATGTTCCGCAGGAACTTCGTCTACACGCTCGAGCCTCCGCTGCTCGGCGAGAATCCGGTGGACGAGTTCCTGTTCTCCACCCGCACCGGCTTCTGCGAGCACTACGCGTCCTCCTTCGCGGTGGTCATGCGGGCGGCAGGAATTCCTACCCGAATCGTGACCGGCTACCAGGGCGGGGAGGTCAACGCGCTTGGCAATTACCTGATCGTGCGCCAGGCCGACGCCCACGCCTGGACCGAGGTGTGGCTCCAGAACCGGGGATGGGTGCGGGTTGATCCCACTTTCGCCGTCGCGCCGGTGCGCGTGGACACCGGCATCTCCGCGGCCGTGCCGCGCACCGATTCCCTGCCGCTGATGGTGCGCACTCCCTACGAGTTCCTACGCCAGGCGCGGCTCGCCTGGGACTACATGGCGAACACCTGGAACCAGTGGGTGCTCGGCTACACGCCGGAGCGCCAGCGCTCGCTGCTCGCGCACGCGGGACTGGACGATGCGACGTGGGAGAAGCTCACCGCAATCCTGCTCGTCGTGGCCGGGGTCATCGTCGCCATGTTTACCGCGCTCGCGCTGCGCCGGCTGAAGTCGCGCGCGCGGGACCCGGTGACGATCGCGTATCGGAAGTACTGCGACAAGCTGCGCCGCGGCGGCCTCACGCGCGAAGCCGCCGAGGGCCCGGTCGATTATGCGTGCCGCGTCGAGCGGGTGCGGCCCGAGCTCACGCCCGCGGTCGAGGCCATCACGCGGCTCTACGTCGCCCTGCGCTACGGCGCGGAGACAGGCGCCGGCGCCCTGATCGAGCTGCAGCACCGCGTGAGGCAATTCAGCGCTTGAATTCCGGCTATGCCGGGGGCAGGAGTTTCAGCGGGTCCACCGGCTTGCCGAGACGGCGGATCTCGAAGTGCAGTCGCACCTGGTCGGTATCGGTTGAGCCCATCGCCGCGATTTTCTGGCCCTTCGCGACGTTCTGTCCTTCCTTCACCAGCAATTCGTTGTTGTGCGCGTACACGCTGAGGTAGGTGTTGTTGTGCTTGATCACGATGAGCTTGCCAAAGCCGCGGATGCCGGTGCCGCTGAAGATCACCCTGCCGGCGGCGCTGGCGAGCACCGGCTGTCCCAGCTTGCCCGCGATGCGGATGCCCCTCTGATTGGCGCTGTCGCTGAAGGTACCGACCACCTTCCCGCTCGCCGGCCAGCCCCAGGCGACGCTTTCCTCCCCGCCCGGTCCGGACGGCGCGCGCGGTTCGTCCCGCGGTGACGACTCGGGCTTGAGACTCGCCATCTGGGCGTACGTCTGGTCGGTATACGGCGCCCGCACCGCTCGCGGCTGGGACTTGATGCTGCCATCGCCCCCGGCGACGGGGGTTCCTTCGAGAGGCCGTCCCTGCACCACGGGAGCGGACATGAGGGGCACCGCCGTGGGCGCTGCGACTGCCGGCGGGCTCAAACGCAACTGCTGGCCGATGCTGATGACGCTCGTCGCCGTAACGTCGTTCCACTGCGCGAGCTCGCGGTAATCGAGCCCGTAGTCGAGAGCGATGCTGTAGAGCGTGTCGCCTTTCCTGACGGTATGGAATTCCGGCCGCGCATCGGTCGGCCGCGGCACGGGCTTCGCTGCCGTTGCGGGCTTTGCCGCGGCGGCCCGGGCTCCCGGCGCGCGTTCGACGACCGGGGCACCGGTCTTCACGGCACAGCCCGCGGCGACCACGGCGGCGATCGCGCTCAGCAGGGCATTTCTCGAAGTGCGGAGATTCACGATTCTCAGCCCACTCCCGATAGCAAGGGCACGAATACGACGGGATCCATCCGCCGTTCGACCGTGCCCCTGGCCGTGCGTTCGATGACAAACAGGTGCTGCTCGTGGTTGCGCGCGATGGGCAAGATCATTCTACCACCGACATTGAGCTGCTCGAGCAGGGCTTCCGGGGCGCGCGGCGCGGCCGCGGTCAGGATCACGGCGTCAAACGGCGCAACCTCGGGCATGCCGGCATGGCCGTCACCGTGCCGGAGGTGAACGTTGGTCACGCCGGCCTCGCGCAGGTTCCTGCGGGCCTTCCGGATGAGGGCGGCAAGCCGCTCCATCGAATAGACCTGCCGTGCGATCCGGCCGAGGACGGCGGTCTGATAGCCGCAGCCGGTGCCGATCTCCAGCACCTTGCCGAGCGCGCGGCCATTGCGCGCCAGCTCCGTCATGCGCGCCACCGTGTGGGGGCTCGAGATGGTCTGCCCGTAACCGAGCGGCAGCGCGATGTCCTCGTAGGCGCGGCTCGCCAGCGCCTCGTCCACGAATATGTGGCGCGGCAGCTCCCCCATGACGGCCAGCACCTTTTCGTCCCGGATGCCCTGCGCGCGCAGCCGCTCGACCATGCGCATCCGCGTGCGCGCCGAGGTCATCCCTATGCCTGGGGCCTTCGCCACGGCTCACCCGCCTGTCCTAAGCGAGCCTGTCCTGAGCATGTCGAAGGGACGAAGGAACGCCGCTCACTCGCCCGCAAGCCACACGCTGAGCGCTTCGAGCTGGGAATAGCGGGTGAGATCCATCTGCAGCGGCGTGATCGAGACGCGCTGGTTGGCAATCGCATGAAAATCGGTTCCGGCCCCCGCGTCCTGCGCGCCGCCGGCCGCGCCGATCCAGTAGACCTTCTCCCCGCGCGGCGTGGTGGTCTTCACCACCGGCTCCGCCTTGTGCCGCTTGCCGAGACGGGTCACCTGGAAGCCGCGCAGCTCGGCGTAGTCGACATCCGGCACGTTGACGTTGAGCAGGAACGGCTCGCCCGGTGCCTGCCGCTGGAGCCGGGTGACGAGCTCGACCGCGACGCGTCCGGCGGTCCGGAAATGGCCCGCGCTGTCGGTCACCAGCGAGATCGCGATCGACGGAATGCCGAGAAGGAAGCCTTCGGTCGCGGCTGCGACGGTGCCGGAATAGATCGTGTCGTCCCCCATGTTGGCGCCGTGATTGATGCCGGAAATCACGATGTCCGGGAGCTGCTTCAGCAGTCCGGTCACCGCCAGATGCACGCAGTCGGTGGGCGTGCCGTTGACGTGGTGGACCCGGCCCTGCGACCGGCGCACCGTCAGGGGGCGGTCGAGGGTGAGCGAGTTGCTGGCGCCGCTGCGATCGCGCTCCGGCGCGACCACCGTGACCTCCGCGAGCGGGGACAGCATCTCCGCGAGCAGCGTTATGCCCGGCGCGAAGTAACCGTCGTCGTTGCTGAGGAGAATGCGCATCGCGGCGCAAAAATTGTAGCACGCGCCGCACGCCGCCGCGTCCCGCTCAGAACGCGGCGATCGCGAATACCACGTCGATGAGGATGAGCCAGGTGAGGGAGCGCATGTAGCCCACGATTTGCGCCCGGGGGACGTCGTTCACGGTCTCGCCCGCATAGAGGCCGGCGAAGCACGCGATGGTGCCGATGACGAGCCCGAAGATCAGGGCCTTCACTCCTGAAAGCACGATGCCCAATGGCGACAACGCCTCCAGCATCAACTGCATCTGCTCGGCGAACGAGACGTTGAGCACCAGGGCGCTCGCGGCAAAGCCGCCCGCGACCGAGATGACCTGGTAATAGAAAGTGGCTACCAGCAGCGACACCGTGAGGGCCGCGATCCTGGGCAGGGCGAGGTAATCGCGCGGATCGATCCGCATTTGCTCGAGATGGCGCAGTTCCCCGCGCACCTTCATCAGCGCGAGCTCGGTGGAGATCACGCTCGCGCTGCGGCCGATCACGACCAGGGCCACGAGCAGCGGCGCCGCTTCCGTCACCAGCGCCCATCCCAGTATGTCGTAGAGAAAGCCGTTGTTGGCCCCAAGCAGAAGGGTCGCCCCGGGAACCGCCAGCCCGCCCACCGCGATGGCGATCAGGAAGATCGCCCGCGATCCCTGCACCCCCACGAAATAAACCTGGCGCAGGAACACCAGCCGCACCATGGGATTGCGCAGCAGGGCGATCCGTGACAGGCAGTGCCACAGCAAGAGCAGGTGACCACCCGGGATTGCCCGACCGGTGAATCGCGTATGCGTGACCCCCGGCGTCGAGGCTCCCACCGCCGAGTGCTCCACGATGCTGCTTGCCGCCGGCGATTCCATCGGCGCGCTCATTGGACACGCTCCAGGATGCGCGCGGCCGTCGCCTGCTGCCGCCGGTTGCCGGCGGCGCGGCTCACATCGAGCGCCCGCTGTGCATAGCCGCGGGCCGCCTGACGCTCGCCCCGCATCAACTCCATTTCGGCAAGCGCGATCAGGTCGAGCCCGATCTTGTAGGGCAATGCGAGCTGCTTGTCGACGGCGAGCGCCTGGTCGAGCTGTGCGATGGCCTCTGCGTGTCCGCCTTGTGCTGCGGCGGCGCGACCGCCTATGCGCAGCGCGTTTGCTTCCTCCTCCCGGCTCCCCTCGGCACGGCTCGCGGCGAGCGCCCGGGCCGCCAGCTCGCGCGACTCCCCCGCTGCCCCGCGTTCGAGCGCCAGCTGGGCGCGCAGCACGAGCAGCGCCGACTGGATCCGGCACGCCGGCGGCTTGCACTCTTGTTCCGCGCGATTCAGCCAGTTTGCGGCGGCATTCAGATCGCCCGTCTGCAGGGCCAGCGCCGCCCTGAGCCCTGCCGCCTGGGCGACCAGAGGCCTCTCGAACCGGTCGGGCGCAGCGAGCACCCGCTCGAGCACGCGCTGCGCGCCGTCGGTCTCGCCCAGCGCCTGCTGGACCGCCGCGAGGTTCAGCGCATTGACCCCGATGGAATGAAAGTCCTCGAACGATTCGGCGATGCGAAGCGCTTCACGGTAGAGCGCCTCGGCGCGCCTCAATTCGCCGCGGGCGACCGCGCGCTGCGCACGGTCATTCAAATCCAGCAGCCGCTCGCGCCGCAATTCGATGTCGCTCGGCGCCGGCGGCGCCGAGCCGCACGCAACGAGCCCGTGCGCGAGGCACAGCAGCAATGCGACACACGCCGCGCGCATGCTAACGGTCGCGCCCGCTGTCGGCCGGAACCGCCGTTACACCGCCCGCTCCGTCAAGCCGCAACAGCGATTCCCGCGGCGGTTGCACGAAGCTGTTCACCGGCCACGAGCGCTTTGCGCCGCGAACCACCTCGCTGGTGTCGGAGACCAGGGCGCCCGCCTCGGCGACCACGCCGGACATCTCTCCGGCCATCATCAGGCGCGCCGCCTCGCTGGCCGCACGGACATTTTCCAGGGTCTGCTCCAGCTTGGTGGTGATGCCGGGAACCGCCGCGTCCACTTTCTTGAGCGAGCTGTCGAGTAGAGCCAGGCTCGATCCCGCGTCCCGCAGCAGCTTGTCGGCGGTGCTGAAAACGCCGCTCACGACCGTCTCGCCCTGCTCGACCCGCTGGGTGGTCGTCTCGATCAATTTTTTCAGTTCGATGCTTGCATCGGCGAGCGAGCCCGCGGTCCGGTTCACGCTGCGTACGGCCTGGCGCAGATCACTGTCGGGCGCACTGAGATATGCGGTGATCTGCCGGATGTCGGTCACGATCGGCACCATCTGGTCGAGCAATGCCATCACCGCGTTCTCGACCGAAGGCTCGCGTTCGTAGCGCAGGAACGACTTGTCCAGGATCGGGCCGCGATTGCCCGACCCGGGACGGATCTCGAGCGCATTGCTGCCGATAATCGCTTCGCGGACGAGGCGAACGGTCGAGTCGGCGTCTATCATCGGCCCGTAATTCGCGTCGACCTTGAGCTCCACCGTTACGCGCAGGGGCTTGTTGATCGTGATGCTCTCGACCGAGCCCACCTTGAAGCCGACGAGCTTGACCGCCATGCCGTTGTTCAGGCCCTCGGCCGATTCCGCCGTGAAAAAGACCTGTATGTACTTGGTGAAGGCTCCCTGGTTGTAGGCGAGCAGCAAGACTGCCGCCACCAGCGATACGACCCCCAGTCCCAGAAAGATCCGCGATGCCAGCGTGATATCGCGCGCGCCTTCTCTCATCTCGGAAGCAAGTTTCATGGATGGCCTCTCACATGATGTATTGCTGGAAACACTGCACCTGACGGGCGGGAACATCGCTCAGCATCAGGTAGACGCTCGTGCCCGTCGGGTGGCGTGCGCGATAGGACGCATCGAGGGCGACCGCCCGCTCCATCTCCGTCCCGGTCAGGCCTTCGAGAAACCGGTAATAGACGAGTAGACCCGGCTCCAGGAGCAGGCAGCGCACGAAGCCCGCCAGGCGCTTCTCGAACGGCTCCAGCTCCCCCGGGTGCTTCCTGCACAGAGCTTCAGCGTGTTCGGCTGCGACCCCGCAGGCGCCAAAAGCCTCTATGACCCGCGTTTCCAGCTCCTCTTCGCGCGCGAGGCCAAAGTAAACCGCCGGCAGCGCGATGTTCTCCAGGACGTTGATGTTGCTCACCATGCCGCCGACGCCATGCGCCACCTGCGTTCCGGGAGCTTCGAGGAGTTCCTCCAGGAGCGCCTCGAGGCCGCCGGCGGTAGACGCCTCGATCACGTAGACCTGCCCGCAGCCGCGCTCGATCTCGCACGTGGCTCCGGATTCCGCGTTGCAGAGAACGAGTGTCGGCATGGTCGCGCCTCCTGCCCCCCGCGCGGCCTCCAGCAGCGCTTGCCCTAGTGCCGTTCCAACTTGTTTCGCCAAGCTCGGGCTGCTTCCCTGCCCGTGGCGTCTGGATTTACGGGACTCACTCGATTACCCGGGAATAGTTGGAACGGCACTAGCGCACGGCCGCAGGCTTCCCGGTCTGGCGGCCGTAGATGCGCTGGATCTTGCCGGTGGCGGCGTCGATCCGCAGCCGCTCGATGTTCTCGAGGTCGGTGCCGGTGACACGCAGGTAGCGGGTATTGACCGGGGTCGCCGTGGAGTGGAGCTCGCGCCCGTAGTAAACGCCGGCCTTGCCCGGGACGAGGCGATAGGGCTTGCCCGCCTTGAGCTTGGCGAAATCGGGGTCGGAACCGTCGTCCGTGCGCTCCCACAGCGTCATCTCGGTGTACTCGGCAACCTGGCCGTAGATCGCCCACGAGTCCCCGTGGTCGTGGGGATTGGATTTGCGCGCCTCGTCATAGCGGTAGGTCATGACCTCGAACCCCGTCGGGTCGATATGGATCCGCTTCAGCCCCTGCGGCTGGTCGTCACCGAAATTCTGCTTCACGAAGCCCGGGTCGATCAGCAGCTGCTCCATCTTGGTCTTCACCTTCTCGACCTGGGGGCGGCTGGAACCGGCTTTCAATATCTCGCGCGTATCGCGGGCGAAATCCTGGAGTGAGTAGCTCATCGAAATTTCCTCCTTCGAACGATGGCAGGGAACCGCGGTTGGCACCGTGACGATTATAGCAGCGGCATCACGCCGCGGGCGGCGCGAACGGCCGGTCGTGGGAGAGCGACGGCAGCAGGGAGCGCACCGCGTCCACCCGGCCAAGGTCGAGCTCGGCATGGATCACTGCCGGCGTTTCGCCGCCCTCGGCGATCACTTCGCCCCACGGATCCACCACCAGCGTGTGGCCGTAGGTCATGCGCCGTCCGGGATGGTCGCCGCACATGGCCGGTGCGATCACGAAGCACGCGTTCTCGATCGCCCGCGCCCTGAGCAGCGCGTGCCAGTGAGCGCCTCCGGTCTCGCGCTGGAACGAGGACGGAACCGCCAGCATGACGGCGCCGTGCTGCGCCAGCGTGCGGTAGAGGTGCGGGAAGCGCAGGTCGTAACACACCGTCATGCCGAGCGCGCCCCAGGGCGTCCCGGCGACGACCGCGCGCTCGCCCGGCCGGTAGGCGCTCGACTCGCGGATCACCGTGCCGCTCGGCAGGGTGGCGTCGAACATGTGGATCTTGTCGTAGGCGGCTGCCACCTCTCCCCGGTCCGAGATCAGCAGCGAGCGGTTGAACATGCGGCCGTCGTCGCTCTTCAGCGTAAGCGATCCGACCAGCTGCCACGCCCCGAGCTCGCGCGAGAGCGCGGTCAACGCGGATAGCGCGGGCTCTCCGCTTGCATCGAGCGCTTTCTCACGCATCGTGCGCCCGCTGCCGTCCATCATCAGGACGTACTCGGGCGAGAAGATGAATCGGGCGCCGCCCGCCGCCGCCTCGCGCGCCATCGCGGTGAGCGCCGCGAGATTGACGGCGAAATCGTTGCCGGAATGGGTCTGGAGACAGGCGATGCGGACCGTGCTGCCCACGGCGTCACTTCTGGCGCAGTCCCGCTTCCCTGACCACCCTATCCCATCGCGCGTGGTCGGATTTGATCAGCGCCTGGAACGCCGCCGGGCTGGTCGGCTCCGGATCGAGCCCGAGATCCTGCAGCTGGGCCTGCACTTCGCGCATATTGAGCACCGCGACGGCTTCCTTGTGGATGCGGTCCACGGCGGCGGTCGGCGTCCGCGCCGGGAATACCAGGCCGAGCCACCCGCTCGCCTCGAAGCCGGGATAGCCCGACTCGGCGACCGTCGGCACGTCGGGAAGCGCGGACGAGCGCTTTGCGCTCGTGACGCCCAGCGCGCGCAGCCGACCCGACCGCACGTGCGGCGTCTGCGTCGATATCAACGAAAAAATGGCGTCGACGTGCCCCGCGATAGCGTCGCTCACCGCGGGTCCGCCCCCTTTGTACGGCACGTGGTTGAGCTTGATGCCCGCCGTGATCCAGAGCAGCTCGGACGCAAGATGCGCGATGCTGCCGCGGCCCGGTGAGGCGTAGTTGATAGCGTCGGGCCGCTTCTTCGCCAGCGCCACGAACTGCTTCATGGTGCGGGCCGGCATGGACGGATGGACCGACAGCAGGCCCGTCACCACCACGGCCTGCGTAACCGGCGCGAAATCATTGATGGGATCGAACGGGACCTTCTCGAGCAGTGCCGGGCTCATCGCGAATGATGCGACCGATGCCAGCAGCAGCGTGTAGCCGTCGGGCGCGGCGCGCGCGGCCAGCGCCGTGCCGATATTGCCCGCCGCGCCGGCGCGGTTCTCGACGACCAGCGGTTGCCCCAACCGCGGGCTCATTCGCGTCGCCATGGCGCGCGCCACCAGATCGTTGGCGCCACCCGGCGGGTAACCGACGATCAGCCGGATCGGCTTGACCGGATAAGCTTCTGCGGCCCAGGCATCCCGCTGAACGGCTGCCGCGACCACAATGCCCGCGATGAAAGCAGCAATGGCGATGCTTTGCGTATGGCGTCTTGACATGGGTTCCCTCCTCGTTCGATGGCGGCGTTCCGGTGCGGAACCGCCCGGCCGCGTCCCGCCTTTCCGCGTATTTTCACATGTTTGAATTTCCAATGCCACGACTTATCATGCGGGATCACCCCGGCGCACGGCGACCTGAAAACTCATGTCCGAAGTCACGTTGAACCAGGCCGATCGCATCATCGACGCCATACTCGCGCGCGGGCGGGAGCTCGATTGCCGCCCCTTGAGCGTGGCGGTCACCGATCCCGGCGCGCACGTCAAGGCATTCAAGAAGGAAGACGGGTCCGCGATGATGCGGTTCGAGATGGCGCTAGGGAAGGCCTACGCCGCGCTCGCGCTCGGGCGCTCCTCCAGCCTGGTGCGCATCCGCACCGAAGAGCGGCCGCTGTTCATGAACTACCTGATCAACGCGTCGGGCGGCAAAATCTTTCCGGAAGGCGGCGGCGTGCTGATCCGCGACGCACACGGTGAAGTCATCGGGGCGGTCGGCGTCACCGGCGATACCCAGGAGCGCGACGAAGAACTCGCCGTTCACGGCATCCGCGCCGCGGGACTCCTGACCGACGCCGACTGCGTGCACCTGGGCAAGCACGTACGTCTCTCGAACAAGTGATGCGCGCGGGATCGCGGATCGCCCGGTGGCCTCTAATCCTGGCTGGCACCGGCGCGTTTCTCCATGCCTCAACGGACGTGGTTGCGGCCGAGTACGACTGCATGATCGAGGCGCGGCAGGCCATCGAAATCCGCAGCCCGGTGGAAGCGATGATCGAGTCGGTGCGGGTGAAGCGCGGGGACTCGGTGACGAAGGGCCAGGTCCTGGTCACGCTCGAGTCCGGCCCGGAGCGCGCCGCGTTCGCGCTCGCGCAGTCGCGTGCTCAGGCGGTGGGCGAGATCAGGGCTGCAAGGGCGCGGGTGGACATCACGCTGAAAAAACTGAACCGCGCCGAGGAGCTGGTCAAGCAGAACTTCATTTCGGTCAATGCGCGCGACGAGGCGGAGGCCGAGCATAAGCTTGCGACCGAGGAGTTCAGACGCGCGCTGGAAAACCAGAAGATCGCATACCACGAAGCCAAACGCGCTGCCGAGGTGCTCGCAATGCGGACCATCCGCAGCCCGTTCTCGGGCGTCGTGGTCGAGGTGCTGCTGAAGCCGGGAGAGTTCGGCGCGATCACCTTCAAGGACCCGATCCTCAAGCTCGCCGAGATCGACCCCCTGCACGTCGAGGTCATACTCCCGGTGAGCCTCTACGGCAAGGTGAGGCCCGGGCAGCGCGCGACGGTCATGCCGGAAGCGCCGGTCGGCGGGCGCTACGACACCGTGGTCAAGATCGTCGACCGGGTGGTGGACGCGGCGAGCGGGACGTTCGGTGTGCGCCTCGAACTACCGAACAGGAACGGCGCCCTTCCCGCTGGCGTACGCTGCAAGGTGCAGTTTCGTTGACGCCAGTCCGGGTGCAACGCACCGGGCAACGCCTGTCCACTCCTCAATCGGGCGATGAGCCCGGGCGCGGGAGACTACCGCTGCGGCGTGGGCCCTTCGACGTTCAGCGCGCCGAAGCGCTTCTCGTACTCCTTCACCACTCCATCGAGCAGCATCATCAGCCGCTTCGCGGCATACGGGCTGACGATGATGCGGTCGGTCAACTGGATCGTGACTTCCTTCTGGCCGCGGTTCCAGGCCTGGTTGACGCCGAAGAGCATCACCACTTCCTCGCGCGTGCTCGTCACGTTGCACACGTTCGCGTAGGAGCTCTTCATGTTGGCGTCGTCCCACTTGATGCGCATGCCCTCCGCACTGGTTGCCGCCGCCGCCGTTTCCGGGGCCTTGCTCTGAGCCATCGCTATCTCCTGACCACGTTGTTGAGAATTGTTACTACTCGGGCCGCCATTTAAGCACAGCTATCCCGAGTCCCGCCATAGCAGAATTCACCCGTCTCCCGCGTCCACCGCCCTCTTGCACAGGACCGTGCACGCCCCCTCCCCCGCGGGTCTCCCCGGGACGCGCCTATTCGCCCCGCCCCGCAAACGCGAGCACGTCCCCGAGGTAGTCGTCGAGGTCGAGCAGGTCGCGCCGCGCCCTCGAATGGGTTAGTTCGGCGCGCCATTGCGCCACGCGGAACGCGATGCGGCCGAGGCGCCCCGGGACTGGGTCCCTCCTGCGCAGCCGGCCGGCAGCCAGCGGGAAGAAGGATTCCACCAGGTCGTCCTCGATCGCGAGGATCGCCTCGCAGCTCCCCGGGTCACCCTGCCGACCGCCACGGCCGAAGAGCTGGCGGTCAATGCGCCCGGAGTCATGCAACTCCGTCGCGATCACGTGCAGCCCGCCCCTCTCGGCCACTCCCGGCGCAAGCTTGATGTCGGTTCCCCGCCCCGCCATGTTCGTCGCCACCGTGACACAGCCCGGCTCGCCGGCTTGCGCGATGATCTGGGCTTCGTCGCGGTCCTGGCGCGCATTGAGCAGGCGATACGGCACGTGCGCCGCATCGAGCAGCGAGGCCAGATGCTCGGAGGCTTCCACGGAACGCGTTCCTACCAGCACCGGCCGCCTCGCCATCCGGTGCTTCTCGATGCTGTCGACGACAGCCCGCCATCGCGACTCGGAGCTGCCATGGATCCGGTCCCGGTAGCGCGATCTTCGCACCGGCCTGTGTGTGGGGATGCGCGCCACCCGCAGGCCATAGACGGCCCACAACTCGCTTGCCACTTCGCTTGCGGTTCCGGTCATCCCCGCCAGGTGCACGTAGCGTCGGAAGAAGCGCTGGTAGGAAATCCGCGCGAGCGTCTCCCGGCGCCCGGTCATTTCGCAATCTTCCTTGATCTCGATCAGCTGGTGCAGGCCCTGCTCCCAAGAGCGGTCGGGCATCAGGCGCCCGGTGAACTCGTCGATGATGACGACCTTGCCATCGCGCACGAGGTAGTGCTTGTCGCGCTTGAAAGTATGCAAGGCGCTCAACGCCTGGCGCACCAGCTGTTCGCGCCGGCGCGGCCCTCTCCATACACCGGTCAGCGACTGGGCGAGCTTTTCGAGCTTGCGGCCGCCGCTGTCGGTGATGTCGATGCCATCATCGCGGACCTGAAAGTCCGCATCCGAGAGCTGCCGCGCCAGATCCAGCGCCCGGCGATGGATACCTTCCTCCTGGCTGTGATCGGCCTCCGCCGACAGAATGAGTGGCGTTCGCGCCTCGTCTATGAGGACGCTGTCGGCCTCGTCGACGATCGCAAACTGCAACCCCCGCAGCAGAAGCCGGCCTCGCGCACCCGCGCCGGTCAGCGCCTCAAGCCGCATGGCAATCGCCCGCGGCTTGCCGCCCAGCACCATGCGGTCACGCAGGTAGTCGAACGCAATTTCCTTGTTGCTGCAATAGGTGACATCGCAATTGTAGGCGGCGCGCCGCGCGTCGGGATCCATGCCGCCCTTGATGCAGCCGACGCTGAGCCCGAGTGCTTCGTAGATCGGGCGCATCCACTCCGTGTCCCGCTCCGCCAGGTAGTCATTGACCGTGATCACATGGACGGCACGCCCGCTGAGGGCCGCGGTCGCCGCCGCGAGTGTCGCCGTGAGCGTCTTGCCTTCACCGGTTTCCATCTCGGCGATCATGCCATTCAACAGCGCCCAGCCGCCGACGAGCTGCACGTCGAAGTGGCGCAGGCCGATCGTGCGCGAGGCGGATTCGCGAACCAGCGCAAATGCTTCGCCAGCAAGCGCCGGATCGGTGTATCCGTGCCGTTTGAGCCGCGCCCGCAGAGCGGCTGCGCGCGAACGGAGTTCTGCATTCGACAGCGATCCCAGGCCGGCTGCAGAGGCATTGCTGGTCTCCACGATCCGCCCGAGGCGGCGGCCACCGGTGCTGGCGCTGCCGGTGAAATAGCGCAGGGTCGTCAGCAGGCGTTCGAGCGTCCCTTCGCGCGGCTCATCGCGCTCCGGGTAGGGGGAGCCGCCGGAAACAGACGCGGCGATCGTCATCAGACCGTGAACTGCTTCATGAAAAGCTGCCGGATGCTTCGATAGATGCGCCAGGCGAGCGGCTCCCAGCCATGCTCGAACCGGACGTAGACGTGCTCGCCAAGGACGAAGGCCTGCGCTCCAGGCAAGTCCAGCTCGAACTGGAACCATGTGCCGAGCGCCTTCGGATCCCGCGGGTCGCCGCCCGGACTGACCGGCACCTGGCCGCCGCCGATGCTCGACATCGCGAGGTTGGGAAGCTTGTCGCTCGCGGCGGGCACCTCGCGCCGTATCGACGCCTCGAAGGTGTCGTACGTGCGCGCGGACCGCTTGACCCTAACTCGTTCGGTTCGCGTTCTCACGAGGCCGACGTCGTCATGCGAAACCAGCACCAGCGCCGTCACCGTGGCGTCCGGCACCACATAGCCGATCTGCTGGCCCTTGCGCACGAAGCGGTCGGGCAGGTCCTGTATTGCCACCGCCGGCACGAAGGTGCCGGTCGCCGGGCTCATGATCGTCAACTCCGCGGCGAGCTGGCGCGCGTGCTCCAGCTCAGCCTTCGTCGACCTGATGGCCTCCCGCGTCAGCTCCCAGCGCACGCGATCCACCCTCAACTCCGCCTGGGCGCGCGCCTCGAGCATCCGGAGCTGCGACTCCAGCACGCGCACGCGCGTGACGAGCACGCGGTTTTCCGACACTATCAGCGGGCTGCCCTTGCTCACCCTCGCGCCCGCCTCGGCCGGGACCTTTCGAATGAAACCATCGGCTCCGGCGCGCACGTGCGCGCCGTCGGGCGCCCAGATCACGCCTTCGGCCCGCGTCCACAGCGGGAAGGGGACGAGGAACAGCAATACCACGACCACGCCCGCGATCGTGCCCGTGACCGCGAGCGCGCGCACGCGGTGGCGGCGCAGCTTCGGGTGCAGTACCAGGTACTGGATCCCTTTGACCAGAGGAACAACAAAGGACGTGACCGCCACCCACAGCGCCAGCACGACGCCGATTACGAGGTATTCGCTGGCGACAAACACCGCGATCGCGATCATCAGGAACGTGCGATAGAGGAAGGAAGCGATCGCGAAAAACACGTACCAGCGGCGCTCACCCCTGCTCGCCTCGAACTCCGGCAGTTGCAGCCCGAACAACCGTGTTTCGGCCAGGCGGCCGAGGTACTGGTTCGCGCGTGCGCGCAGGTTCGGGATCTGCGTCAGGTCGGCCAGCATGTAGTAGCCGTCGAACCGCAGCAGCGGGTTGGCGTTGAACAGCACGGTGGATATGCCGGCGATGAGCATGACGTCGAAAAGAATCGCGCGCGTGATGCCCGGCTCGACTTCGAGCCAGAGAAACAGCGCCAGGGAAGCGACGAACAGCTCGACCACCATTCCCGCGGCCCCGACAACCACGCGCCGCTGCGGTTCCCGGAAGGCTGAGGCGGCCGAGGCGTCCACGTAGGGAATGGGCATCAGCACGAGAATCATGATCCCCATCTCGTGGACCTCGCCGCCCCAGGCTTTGGTGGCGCACGCGTGGCCGAACTCGTGCAGGAGCTTCAGCGCCGGAAAAGTCAGCCACATGAGCAACAGGTTCTGCGGCGCGAGAACGCGGTCGGTTACGTTCTCCGTCAGCTCCGACCAATGCACCGCCGCAGCAGCTATCGCTACGCCCACGACCACGCACCACACGATTGCGCCGGCCCAGCCGAACAGCGGCCGATACCATGGCAGCCAGCGCTCGAGCAGCCGGTCGGGGTCGAAGAGAGGAATGCGGATGGAAAGCGGGGAAAGCAGATATTGAAGCCAGATCCGGCGCTTGCTGCGTTGCGCCCTGCGCAGCAATTCGGCGACGTCCGGTGTCACTTCCGACTGGAGCACCTCCGCCGCATGCAGCTGCCCGAGCAGCCGGATCATCTCGTCCTGGGTGGGCGCATCGTCCCCGAACTTCGTCGTCGCGCTGTCCCAGATCTCCTGGACCGGGCGGCGGCCGTCCATCAGGCCAATCACATAATGCGATACCGCATTGAAGCGGTGCATGCGGCGTGATACCCGGTCCTCGAGGACGTACCAGAGCTCGCCGCGGTAGTGATGGCGGTGAATGCGGACGTGGCTGCGCAGCCGCGGCCTCAGCGCCGCCACGCGGTACCAGGAGGTGCTGTGCAGGTCGGTGGACATGCGGGCGGATCGCCGGGTAGTCAGATCACGGCAACCGGGACCACAGCCACAGCCGTACCCAGTCGGTCAGGGTGTGCGTCCAGATCCAGATCAGCTTGCGCTGGTCCACGTGGATCTTGGCCACCCCTTCCATCCCCGGCCGCAGGCGGAGGTCACGGTGCTCCAGCGCGGCCTCGACCCGGAAGAAATTGACGCCCTCCTTGGCGGTGTTGACCGAGGTAATCTTGCTAATCGTGAAGCCGAAGCGCTCCCCCGGCATGGACGCGACCGCCAGCTCGCCGCGCTGCGCGAGCGCGACGTGTGCGATGTCGCGCTCGTCCACCCGCAAGGCAATGCGATAGCCGTCGAGCGGCGCGATCTCGAACAGCACCTGGCCCCGTTCCACCGGCGATCCCAGGCTCTGCGAAAGGTCGCCACTGACGATCACGCCGTCGAACGGCGCCACCATTTCGACGCGTGCCAGCTGCTCTTCCACGAGGGCGAGCTGCGCTTCGCTCTGCGCGAGTTGGGCGCCCACGATCTCGGCCTGGGCGCGGTCGTGCTTCGCCAGCGCCTCTCGATGCTGCCTTACATGCTGTTCGCGCTGGCTCGAAAGCTTGGCGCGCTCGAGCCTCAAGTCGCGATCGTCGAAGCGGCCGATGACCTGCCCTGCCTTCACCGTGTCCCCGGCCCGCAGGGGTGCCTGCTTTACGTAGCCATTGAATGGGGCGCTGATCGCGCGCTGCACAGCGCCCTCTACCGTCGAGGCGGCCGAGACGCGGAAGTCACCCGTCGCAAAGGCGAGAAACAGCGCGACGGCGGCAACTCCGGCTGCGACGAGCTTGAACTGGGCGTGCCTGGGGCCGAACAGCCGCTGCCAGATGTCACGCGCCGCCTCCCCGGCGCGCTCGGGCAGGCTCAACTCGCTGCGAATCTTGAGCTCGACGATCGGCCCTGCCAGGGCGGCGACCGCCTCGCAGATTTCCAGAGTGGGCACGTCGAACCGGTGGCCGGCCGCTCGTTCCAGTGTAAGCGCCCCCACGACGCGGCCGTTGCTCGTGAGGGGGAGGGTCGCGGCGCTCCCGCCTTCCGATTCCCGGAGCAGCACCTGGTGGGCGTGGGACACCACCGGGAGATTCTCCCTTTCGGGCGGAAAGACGACGGTTTCGCCCTGGTCGATCGCTTCCTCCATCGCCTCGGCGACCGCCCGCATGAGGTTGGCGCGCCGCTCGAATTGCGCGGAGTGGGAAACGGCGCGGATCTTGACGCGACGGCCCCTGAACACGCCGAGCGCCGCGCGGTCGCATCCCAGGCGCGCCGCCAGCTCGGTCGTGAACGCGGCGCAGGCCTGGTCCAGGCCCGGATGTTCCAGAAGCGTCGCGATCAGCCCCAGCGCGAGCTTGAGCCGCTGCGTGACGGCCTCCACGGGATCGGCGTGCCGGCGCAGCACCACTTCCAGCCAGGCCGACCCCCATTGCAGGTCGCGCATGGCCGCCTGCAACTGAGCCTCGGGCCGCCAGTCGATGTCGATCCCGACGACGCCGCGCATTTCGCCATCCAGCCGCACCGGGTACGCCAGCTGGTAGCGCGGCCCGCGCGCCTCGGGGTCCGCGGGCTGCTCCTGCGGCTGAACGATTCCCCGTCCCTCCTTGAGCGCGCGCTCGCTCAAATCCGCGAAGTGCAGGCGGTCACGCGGGTTCTCGGGATAGAAAGCGACCGGGACGAACGATTGGGTGCCCGGCTTTTGCAGGATCACTACGCCATCGGATACCCCGCCGATGGTATGGCACTGAATGATCAGCCAGCCGTTGCAGAACTCCTCGGGGGTCTGGGCCTGGGCGAATTGCTTCCATGCCTGCTCGGGCGCCCCGCGCGGCGCGGCCTCGGCCACGTGGAGGTGGCTGCGGAGCTCGTGGATCTCGGACTTCACTTGGCCAAGGTTGCAGGCAAATCAATATCTTACTACCGCCGCCCGAGGCGGAAACAGGGCATTTGCGCACGCCACGGCCGGTCCCGAGCGGCCGGTCGCGCGGTCCTGCCTTAACGGTGGGTCTTACTGGGCTTCTTCAGGAAACCGAAGTCGGAAAGGTTCGGCTGCCCCCCGCCTCGGTTCGTGCCCGACTTGCCACACGACAGGACCGGCGACGCCAAGCCCTTGAAGGAATCGTTCCAATCGATCATTTGATTCTTCGCCGGGGCCTCCCGGGAACCGTGCGAGGCCTTGTGGTCCTTCACCTTCGCGCTCTCGGATGTGTGAGTCTTGCTGCTGTCCCGGGCGAGGACCCAATCTCCGGAATCGCCGGAGTCGGCCACCGCGGCGGCGTGCCGCGCGCCGGTGCTGCCATCCTTACCGGGCGCCACGCCATCCACGGAGAACAAGGCAAATCTTGCGCCGAGAAGCCTGAGGACATCGCTTCCGTCATCGATCCAGTGATCGAAGAGGGCGTCGATCTTGTCCTGCATGTTGTCGGCCAGGCCGCGCGCCAGATCCGACCAGTTGTCGTTGCCGTAGTCCGTGGTCGAAATCCATCCGCTCAGTGCGGCCGCGCTGCCGTCGCTGCTTGTTGCAGCTGCGAGTTGGACGCTGCCGGAGCCCGCGGGCACGCTGACGACCATGCCATCGCTGAACGCCACCTGCTCGACGCTCACCAGCGTGTCGGTTCCGTCGATCGTGCCGAGATCCTCCGGCCGGATCACGCCCATCGCGCTGCGCTGCCGCGTCTGGGCGATCTGCTCGGCGCTCAACGCAGTGCCGTAGAACGCCACCTCGTCGATGCGCCCGTCGAAGGGATCGGTGATCCGGAGCCGCGACAGGTCGCCGCTGTCGTTCGTGTTGGTGCTGTTGCTGCCGCCGATCACGATCGGCTGCCGGTTGCCGGTGAGCCCGCCGGTGTAGCTGTTCGATCCGACCAGCATGCCGTCGAGATAGAGCTTCATCCCCGCCGGGCCGAAGGTGAACGTGAGCTGGTACCAGCGGTCGGAGCGGACCGGGTTATTGAACGCGGTGCCGTTGGTGTCGATCGTGCGCGTGCCGCTTCCATTTTCCAGCTTCACCTTAAGATCGCGGTTGTCGATCCAGATGAGAAGCTGGCCCGTGCCGTTGCCGTTGCGGTCCTTGGCGAAGAGTGCCTGCTTTTCACCGGCGTCGTCGGTTCTGAACCAGAGCTGGATCGTGCCCTGGGCGACTTCGAACATGGCATCGTGCGCGACCGCGATGTACTCGCGCGTGGTGTCATGGAAGTCGGCGCTGGTTTTCGCGCCGAAGGGCGCGAGCGAAGCGGGCGGCCCGGCGTCGTCGAGATCCGGATTGGGCCCAAAGAACCTGCCGTTCTGCGGAGCGCCGGCGGTGTCTCCGATGAACGAGCCGCTGGTTTCGTTCAGGCTCCAGTAGGCGATCGGCGCGATCCGGTCGACCACCGCGGTGTCGGTGTCCGCGCCGCCGTCGAGGATGTCCTGCCCCGCTCCGCCGATGAGCTTGTCATTGCCGCTTCCACCCAGCAGCACGTCGGTTCCAGGGCCGCCGCGCAGGGTGTCGTTGCCCGGGCCGCCCTCAATCAGGTCATTGCCCGACCCGCCGGTCAACAGGTCATTGCCATCGCCGCCGATGAGCCACATGTCGCCGCTGGAGGAAGCGGCATCCACCGTATCGTTGCCCGCACCCGCGTCGACTTTGGCCGGGATGCTCAGGTCCTCCAAGCTGACCGTGTCGTCCCCGCCAAGCGCATTGATCAGGATCGAATCCGCGCCGGTAAGGAGGCTGATCGCGCCGTTGACGTTGAAGGTCACCGTCCCGCCTGCCTGGCCGATTTCGATCGTGTCATTGCCGGTAGTTCCGCTCAGGAGCCCGGTGATCGGCGCCTCGCTCACCACGGTGTTGCTGCCTGCGCCAGCATCGATCAGCAGCTCGTAACCGGGCGCGCCGGTGACGACGATCGTGTTGCTGCCCGCGCCGGCCTGGATCGTCACCGTGCCGCCGGCGCCGGGATTCACGAAGTTCACCGATTCACTCGACGGGCTCGATACGACCGTCCGTGTGCCGCCCACGGCCACGTTGATCGTGTCGTCGCCCCCGCCGAACGCGAAGACGCGGTTGGCGACGAGCAGGTCGTCCTGGATTGGCTCGAGGTTCGAGTAGGTGATGAGCTTGCCGTCCACGCTCACCGTGCCGGAGCCCGGCCCTGTGGCAGTGTGCACGACAGAGCCGACCGCGCCGCCGGTAAGAATCAGCGTGTCAAAATCATCCGGTTCCCCGCCGTCGTAATTGATGCCTGCCGTCGGGATGGGGTCGCCGCCCGAGAAATCGAAGCTCAGGCTGTCGTCGTCCGACGATCCGATGACGAAGACGCCTTCCGGCAGCGTAGCGAGCGAGCGGACGAACACGAGTTCTCCGTTCAGGTAGCCCTCGAGGTCATCGTCGTTGCGCACTAGCCGGAAGGTGTCCGGGCTGCCGTCGTCCGCCTGCGGGCCGGCGTTGATGCGCTCGTTCTCGTTCACTCGGACACTGATCGTTTCCTCATCGAACAGCGCCGGGCTGCCGTTGTCGGTGACGCGGAACGTGACTTCGTATTCGTGCGGCCCATCCGCTTCGCGCGGCGTCCAGCTGAAGG
The DNA here is from genome assembly GCA_036398235.1 of Burkholderiales bacterium. GTDB lineage: Bacteria > Pseudomonadota > Gammaproteobacteria > Burkholderiales > SG8-41 > SG8-41. The sequence goes on along the minus strand of DASWHI010000212.1, from coordinate 13,675 downwards.
TCCGCGTGGTGGGATCGAAGGTGGCGTCGCCTGGCAGTCCCTCGGCGCTGAAGGTCAGCGCGTTGGCGGGCAGGTCCGCATCGGTCGCGCTGATGGTGAACGTAAGCAAGTCTTCCTCGGTCACCACGCGATCGCCGATCGGCGCGAACATCGGGGCGACGTTTACCTCGCTCACCATGACGGTGATCGTCTCCTCGTCGAACAACGCGGGCGTGCCATTGTCCGTGACGCGGATCGTGATCTCGTACACTGCCGGGCCCTGCGCCTCGCTCGGCGTCCAGCTAAACACCCCGGTCGTCGCGTCGATCGCGGCGCCCTCGGGCGCACCGAGCAGGCTGAAGAACAGCGTATTGGCCGGGAGGTCCGCATCGGTCGCCATCGCGGTGAAGCTCAGCGTGGTTTGCTCGTCGACGGTGCGCGCGCCGATCGGGGCCAGCACCGGAGCGAGGTTCACCTCGTTGACCGTGATGGCGATCGTCTCCTCGTCGAACAACGCGGGCGTGCCGTTGTCCGTGACGCGGATCGTGATCTCGTACACTGCCGGGCCCTGCGTCTCGCTCGGCGTCCAGCTAAACACCCCGGTCGTCGCGTCGATCGCGGCGCCCTCAGGCGCAACGAGCAGGCCGAAGGCGAGCGTGTCGGGCGGAAGGTCGACGTCGGTGGCGAACGCCTGGAAGCTCAACAGCTCGCCTTCGTCCGCCGACTGGTCGCCGATCGGCGCCAGCACCGGTGCGTCGTTAACCGGTGCAACGTTGATCTCGACGATCGCGATTGCCGACTGGCCTCCATCCTGATCGTCGGCGCGATAAGTGAAGCTGTCAAAGCCGTTGAAGTCGGCATCCGGCTGGTACGAGAACGAGCCGTCGGCGTGGAGGTCGAGCGCGCCGTGCAGCGGCTCGGCGACGAGCACTGCGTGCAACGTGTCCGCCGGCACGTCCGTGTCGTTCCCCAGCACGCCCGGCGCCGCCGCTTGCAGGACCTCGTCCTCGTCGACGGAGTAGGTGTCACCCTGCGCCAGCGGCGCGACGTTCTCGACGGTGACTAGCCAGGTCCCGGTATCGAATGCTCCCTCGCTGTCGGTCACGGTGACGAGGACCTCGAACGCGGCGTTGTCGCCGTAGACGTGCGAGGCGCTCACCACGCCGGTGCCCGCGTCGATTGCGCCCGCCACGACGGTGCCGTCGCCGAAGTCGACGGTGGCAGTGTGCGTGTCCGCCGCGCTGTTGTCCGTGAAGAAGGTGAGCGGCAGCGCGAACAGCACGCCTTCCTGCGCGATCGCCTCGCCGCCAACGGTCACGACCGGAGGCGCATTGCCGACGCTCACGATCAGGGTGTCGGTCCCGCCCCCGCCGTCGTCATCGTTCACCACGATCTCGGCCACATAGGAACCCCGGGCGCCATAGAGATGGCTTCCGCTCACGGTGCGCGCGACCGGGTCGATGATCCCGGGGCTCACGGTGCCGTCGCCCCAGTTGATGGTCGCGGTGTGCGAATCGAGCAAGCCCGGGTCGGCGTAGCTCGCGACGATCGTGGCGAAGCTGCCCTCCTCCACGAAGCGGTCGGAGCCTGCGTCCACCGTCGGCGCGACGTTGAGCACCGTGACCTGCGCTCCGTCCGTGCCTGCGCCGCCGTCGTCATCGGTGACCGTCAGGACCGCCTGGAATACGCCGTCGTCGAGGTACGCGTGGTCCGCGCCGACCGTTCCGCTCATGCCCTCGATGCTTCCCGGCGGACCGAACGGCGCTTCCGTCACGACGGCGCCGCTGGTCGTGCCGTCGCCCCAGTTGACGCCGGCGACATGGGTATCGGCCGTGCCCGGATCGGTGAACGTGGCGCCGTTCAGGCTGAAGATCTCGCCCTCGAGGATCACGCCGCCGGGGCCGGCGTCGACCACCGGGTTCGCATTGTCGATGAGGACCGACAGGAGGAGCACGTGAGTCGCCACGCCGCCGTCGTCGTCGACCAGCGTGAAAGTGACCCCGTATTCGCCGTCGTCGGCGTAGACGTGGCTGCCGTGCAGCGTGCCGATCAGGCCCGGGAGCGCCCCGGGCGGTCCGAACGGCGTTTCGTCGATCACCAGCGTTTCGGTCGCGGTGCCATCGCCCCAGTTGACCGTGCCGGCGTGCGTGTCGAGCGTTCCGCGATCGAGGAACTCGATATTCGCGAGCGCGAACACCTGGCCTTCCACGCCGCTGCGCGGGCCGCTCCCCAGGATCTCGGGCGCGACGTTCGCCACCGTGACCAGGAACGAATCGGATTGCGAGGCGTCCTCGTCGTCGCTCACGGTGACGGTCACCGTATAGATGCCGTTGTCCGCGTAGACGTGGCTCCCCAGGGCGAATCCAGCCATGCCGGAGATCGATCCCGGCGGGCCGAACGGGACCTCGCTCGCGCTCCCGTTCTGCAGCGCCGTGCCGTCGCCCCAGTCGATGGTGACGGCATGCGTGTCCGCGGTGCCGGCATCTGTGTAGGCCACCGCCGCCGACCCCGGCGTCGTCAACTCGAGGAGCGCGCCTTCGGTCGTAAGCCGGTCCGGTCCCGCGTCGACCACCGGCGCCGCGTTGTCGACGGTAATCGCGAGCAGGTCCTCGCCAACCCCGCCGTCGTCGTCGGTGACGCGGACGGTCACGACATACGTCCCGTTGTCCGCGTAGACGTGGCCACCCGCGATCGCGAAGCCGCCCCCGGGAAGCGCCATGATCGTGCCGGCGCTCGACGTCGTATCGCCCCAGTGGATCGTCACGGCATGGGTGTCGTTTGCGCCCGGATCGGTGAACTGCGCGCCCGACAGCTCGACCACCTGGCCCTCGACCGTGGCGCGATCGATTCCGGCGCCCATGGTGGGGGCGACGTTGTGCGCGGTGACGATCACGCTGTCCGGGAACGCCGTCAGCCCGCGGAAGGTGTCCGTTACCGTCAACCTGACCGTGTACGTGCCGTTGTCGAACGGCACGAAGCTGAACGTCGCATCGGTGCTGTCGGCGATGATCTGGCCATTGCCGGCTTCCACTTCCCAGAGATAGGTGAGCACCGCGTCGGGCACGGGAACGACGACCGGCGCGAAGCTCACCGTGTCGCCCTCGTCAACGTCGAAGTCCTCGCCCAGATCGAAGTCGGCGATGCGCACGTTGCCGAAATCGACGCCCTCCACGATCTGCCCCTCGACCTGGAACGCCACCGGCCGCGTGCCGACCGTGCCGCCGCCGCCGGGCACCGGGTTAGTGATCGAGGCCCAGCCTGGGAACGGCGCTTCGGCGACGCTGTACGAGCGGTCGGCGCCGCTCGCGACCTGCAATCCGCCGAAGCCGAGACCGCCGGCAACCGTTGCGTCGAGCAGTTGCTCGGTCAGGAAGGCATCGCCGAAGAACTCGACGACGCGCTGGCTGGTGGTGCGCGTGCTGATCGCGAGCTCGAGCGAGCGGTCGGCGCCGGCGGTGGTCCCCGCAAACCGGATGCGTTCGCCCTGCAGCTGAGCGACGACCCGGTCATCGAGGTCGGCGCCCGCGAGGAGCGCGTTGAGGTCCCCCACCAGATCGGCCGGCGTGAGGTTGTCCTGCGTCATCTCGGGCGTGAGCAGCAGGACCTTCTGCACCTCGTCGTCGACGCGCAGCCGCAGGGTCAGCTCGCTGCGCGTGACGACGCGATCCTCCCCGACCTCGGTGAAGGAGACGTCGTGAAGCCCGCCCGCCGCGTTGGTCGTGAAGCTCGCGGCTAGCAGCACGTCCGGCGCCGTCGTACTCTGCGCATCGGCAAAGCCCAGCGCCGAGAAGCTCAGGAACGCGTCCGAGAACAGCTCCCGCACCGAGCCGTCGCCGAGGGTGATGCGCTCGGAGAGCAGGAACTCGGTCTGGGCCCCCACGAACAGGAATTCGTCGCTGACCGGATTGCCGGCGAGTGCCCGATCGAGCACCTCGAGCGTGAGCCGCGCCGCCTGCGCGTCGACCCCCGCCATGAGCACGTTCGCGAGCCCGGCCGCGGCGAACTGCGCGTTGAGATCGCCGGCGAGGTCGGCGAGCGTCAGGTTGTCCGCCGTCATGGCCGGCGTGAGGGCGAACGTCGCGGCATGGAACGCGCCGTCGTCGGTCCGGGCGACCACGGCGAACTCGGCGTCGGCGCGATCGACCACGTCGAGAATCGCCGCCGCCGACTCCACGGTCTGGACCGCGCCGCCGCTCGCCGGGATGGCTTCATTGGAAACCAGCACCGGCGGGATCAGCGGCGTCGCCGCGATGAACGGCAGGTCGCGGAACGCGTAGTCGCCGTTCGCGTCGGTGTAGGTGATGGGCTCGCCAGCGTCGAGCGTCCCGTCGTTGTCGAAGTCGACGAAGAGCTGGACGCCTTCCACCACCGGCTCGCCCGGGTCGCGCACGCCGTCGAAGTCGAGGTCGTTCCACTTGGAGCCGTAGATCGCCACCGGGTCCCAGGTGAAATCGAAGCTCATCACGTCGCCGCGCCCGCGATGGTCGCCCGGCGTGCCGGTGGCGTCGGACGCGAACACCGTGATGCGCGCGGTCCCGCCCACTCCAGAGGGCACGATGAAGAGCTGGTTGCCCTGCACGCTCACCGCGACGTCGGGGTCGCTGCTCTCGGCGGTAAGCGTGATGCGGTCGAAGTCGGAATCGGCGACGTCGATGTGCAGCGGGCCGCGGAAGCGATCGGGCGCTTCGGTGCCGCTCGGCAGGACGCCGTTGAAGGTCAATCCCGGCAGGTTCCTGGGCGAGGAATCGGGCGCCGCGAACGCCGTGACGTCGTCCAGGCGCCAGTAAGCCACCAGCCCGTTTTCCTCCCCGGTCAGCCGGCTCTCAATGCCGGCGAGGATGTCGGCATCGCTGCGCGCGTGGTCCCACACGCGGAAGTCCGACATGCGGCCCTTGAAGAAGGCGCCGCTGCCGAGGTTGGTGCTGTCGGTCGCGCCGAGCGCGTAGACCTGCAGATTCGCCGGGCTGGCCTCGAAAGCGGCCAGGCGATCGCCTAGCACCGCGACCGTCGACTTGACGCCGTCGAGGAACCCGTCGAGGCGGTTCGCCGTTCCGTCGTAGCGCAGCACCACGTGGTGCCAGTTGTTGAAATCCACCGTGCCGAGCGTGATCGGCGCCAGGTTGAACACGCGGATCCGGACCTGGCCGTTGGCGAGCACCTCGACCTGGCTGTCGTGGAAGCCGGTATTGATCGCGGCCTGGCCCAGCTCGCTGACGACCACGCCGGCGGACTTCGGGTTGAACCACAGCTCGAGCGTGACCGAGTCGTCCGTGAAGAACGGCCGCAGGTTCTGCGAGCGGATGAAATCGTTGACGCCGTCGAAGGCGACCGTCGGGCCGCTCAGGCCTTCGGGCGCGGTGCCGCCGAGCTGGCCGTGGTTCGCGTTCGGGCTTGCGTCGAGGACCTTGAACCCGGAGATCTCGTTGAGGCGCCACAGGCCCGCGAGCCCGGCCTCGCCGCCGGTCAACACCTTCGCCATGTCGTGGCGGAGGTCGGGCTGGCTGCGCGCGCTGCTCCACAGGCGCACCTCGTCGATCGCGCCGTTGAACGGCGCGTTGGCGGAACTGGTCTCGAAAGTCTGCCCGATGAGCAGCGGCTTGTCGGTGACGAAGGCATCGCTCGGGCGCACGAATCCCGATGCGATCAGCTCGCCGTTGAGGTAGGCGTCGAGGCGTCCGCTGTCGCGGTCCATCACGCCGGCGAAGTGGTACCACTGGCCCACCCGGATCGAGCCGTTCGGCGTGTTGACGAAATCCTGGAAGGTGCCGTCCGCGGAAGTGAAGTGCAGGTAGCCGGCGGAGTTGACCCACAGCGAGAGAGCGCGGTGCGCCGACCCGGTGCCGTCGGATTTCTGCACGAGCGGCATCCACGTGTTGCCGAAGGCGTCCACGCGGAACCTGACTTCGAGTGTCAGCTCGCGCTCGAAGTGGAGGGAATCGGCGTGCGCGATCTCGACGAAGTCGTTGACGCCGTTCAGATCGAGCGCGGTCGTGGTATCGCCCTGCTGGGTGATCTGGGTGATCCGGGGCGCGTTGTCCGCGCCGGTCGATACGGTCACGCCGGCGGACTGGAGCGCGGGCACGAAGAGATCGTGCGCGCGATCGTTCAACGGGTTGCCGTTCAGCGTCAGCTGCTTCAGGTTCGGCAGCACGGGATCGACCTTGACGAGCCGCACCGCATCCACGGCGGTGAGCCCCGCGGTTGCCTCCTTCACCAGGACTTCGATGTCGGGCGCATCGGGCCCGACAGTGATGACGCCGAGGCTCTGCCACGGCCGGCCGCCGAAGCTTTCCCCCGCCGGCGCCAGGGTCTGGTTCACGTCCACGGTCAACCCCGGGGGCCGCACGAACAGGACCTGGCCATCCTCGAGGCTCTCGACCGAGGCGAGGAAATTCACGGCGTTCTGCTGCGCCGTGACCGTGAAGAATTCGGTGTTCTCGGGGATCAGCAGCGCGTAGACGCCGCCGGCCTCGAGCGCCGAGAGCACATCCGGCGTGCCGTCGCCGCCGAACTGGGTCAGCGTGAGGAAGCCGCCCTGCAGCAACGCGACCGGCTGCTCCAGATCGCCGACCACCAGGCGCGGAGACAGGACGGCCTGGTCCGTGAGGTTGGCGAGCAGCAGCAGATCGTAGCCGCCGAACGCCTCCATCAATCCGGGGATGCCGCCATCGACCCGGATCAGCGCGAGCGGAGCGCCCTCGGGCGCCGCGTCGAAGACCTGGCTGCCGAGCAGCGCGGCCGCGCCGATATCGAGCACCCCGTAGGCCGCCGCGCCGCCCTTCAGGCCGGGGAGCAGCGGCGTGGACGTCGTGCCCGGGCCCTCGATAAAGGGATTCAGCTCGGTGGGGCCGGTGAAGAACTGCTCGCTCGCGAGCACCAGATCCTGGAGCGTCGCGAGGTCGAAGAACTCGAAGCTGCCCGCGTTGGATGCGAGCACGAAGCGGCCGGTGGCGCCGTTGTTTCCGAAGAAGCCGCCGAAGCCGCCCGCGCCGCCGCGCGCGTCGATGCGCGCGTTGTCGGTCGTGACGACCGAGCCCGAAAGCTTGATCGTGCCGCCCGCGCCGCCGCCGCCGAGTCCGCCCAGGCCGCCGAAACCGCCGGTGCCACCGGTCCCGCCCGCTGCGCCCGCGCCACCGCGGCCGCCTGCAGCCGCGCCCGCGCCTCCGCCCGCCTGCCCGAATGCGCCCGAGCTGCCCGCCGAGCCGGCGGTGCCCGCGCTGCCGGGAGCGCCCGCTTGCGACACGAAATCGAACGACCCGGTGCCGCCGCTCGCATTGAACTGCGTGTTCTCGATGACGATCCGGCCGCGCGTCAGGATTTCCATGGCGCCGCCGCCGGCGCCGCCCTTGCCGCCGGTGCCGCCCGCGCCGGCCGAGCCGCCGACGCCACCGGTGCCGCCGCTTCCACCGTTGCCGCCCCGGCCGCCGGTGGTGAAGAAACCGCCCGCCCCGCCGCCGCCGCCACCGCCGCCGGACCCGCCGCTGCCGGCGCCGCCGCCTCCCCCGCCACCGCCGCCGCCCGCTCCGGCGCCGCCGCCGCCGCCGGATATTTCGGCGCTGACCACGTCATTACGGCCGGCGCCGCCGGTCCCGCCCAGGCTGCCCGAGCCGCCGAAGGCACCGGTGTTGCTCGATCCATTGCCACCAGTGCCGCTGTTCGACGATCCGCCGCCGCCCCCGGACCGTCCCAGGCCGCCACCGCCTGCCGCTCCGCTCACTCCGCCAACGCCGGCAATTCCGCCGCTTCCCGGATTGTTGAAGCCCGCGCTGCCCGCAGCCCCCGGCGCCCCCGTCCCGCCCGAGCCGCCGGACACGCCGGACCCGCTGGCAAGACCACCGCCTCCCGGGAAGCCGTTGAAGATGAATCCGCCGGATCCGCCGCCGCCGCCACCACCACCGCCACCGCCGCCGCTGATGATCCCAAGAGTCGGATGGAAGAACAGGAAGTTGAACCCGCCGCCGCCGCCGAAGCCGCCGGCGCCGCCCGTGCCCTCCTCACCCCCGCCCGGCCCGGGTTGATCGTTCACGGCGGACAGGTTGAACACCGCGTTCGCGTCGATGAAGACATCGTCCGCCACCACGAGGGAAAGCGGCCGGCTGCCGACGACGTTGATCGTGACGCCGGGAATATGCAGGTCGCCTTTGCCGGGGGCGCCGATCACGAAGCGCGCCTTGCCGTCGATCGTGATCTCGGCTTCGAACGGCGTCCCGAAGAAGGTGCCCGCATCGCCGTCGTCCCCGCTGATCGTGAGATCGGTGGTGTTGATCGTGACGGTGCCGATTCCCGCGACCGGAGCGGCAGGCGCCGGCGCCAATCCGCCGTTGAAGAGCGTGAGCCCCGGCACGATCGCGGAGGTGTCGGACCCGCCGACCTCGTAAGTGACCGCATCCGGGCGGCTGCCGCTTTCGGTCCAGGTGACCAGCACCTCGTAGTTGCCCGGCGCGAGCTCCTCGAACGTCCAGCTTGCCGAGGACCCTTCCCCGACGCCGTCGGTGAAGTGGTAGTCGCCTTCGAACGCCCCGGCAACCGGGTACAGGTTGGTATACCAGCTGCTCACCGCGGTGAATTCGGGATCCCCGTCGTCCACCAGGCGCTGCCGGGCGAGCTCCTGGATGTCGGCGATGCGGTTGCCCTCGAGGCGCAGGATCTCGAGCTCGGCGAGGTTGAACAGCGGCCGGATGTCCTCGATGAGGTTGTCCTTCAGGCTCAGGATCTTGAGGTCGTGCTGCGCGATCGCGCCGTCCTCGTTGAGCCCCGCGAAGGCTGTGAGGTCGGCGAGCGCGGTGCTCGGGAACAGCACGTCCTGCGGCACGATCTGCTTCGGCCCGTGCACCGGGTCGTATTTCAGCCTGACGCCGGCGCCGCCAGTGTTCTCGAAATAGCGCAGCTCGACGTCGTGGAAGCCTTTCGCCAGGTTGAGCGGAGCGCTCGCCCGCTCCTGCATCCCGTGCAATCCGTCGTTCGTGGAGATCCGCTCGAGTCCGTCGATGAAGAGCCGGCTGCCGTCGTCGCTCTCGATGTAGAAGGTGACCGGACCGGCGTCCTCGAGGTAGATCTTGCCCTGCCAGATCACGAGGAAGCCGTCCTCGAGCCCGCTGCCGTCGAAGGCGCCGGCGGTCGAGTCGAAATCCACGTTGGGATCGACGCGCACGGTGACCAGGCTCGCGGCTCTGGCAAGCGCCTCGGCAACGCTGTCCACGGGGTTCGCGACCAGATCGCCGCTCAGTGCGAAATAGAAGCCGGTCAGGCCGCGCGTGTTGTCGAGCGACAGGAAATCGAGCCCGCGCTCCACACCGAAGGGAGTCGGCCAGCTCAATTGCGGGATCTGGGCGAGGATGGCGCCGGTCTGCGCGCCGTCGAAGGACAGGCGGTCGAGCGCGGTGAGCTCCTCGAGCGCCGAGAGGTCCGTGAGCAGGTTGAAGTCGAGCAGCAGGTTCTCGAGCTGCGCGAGCCCCACCGGGAATCCACGGGCGTCCCCGCTCGAGACCGTGGCGGGGGTGAGCCTGCCGAGCTCGCCGTCGGCGATCTGGTTGCCGGCGAGGTTCACCGTCTGGGCGTTGATCGCGAACTCGAGGCCCGTGAGATTGCGGATCCCGAGGCCGGCGGCGTCGAGCATCATGATCTCCGCGAGATCGCTCGCGAGGATGCGCTCGCGGAAGTTGTCGCCCATGGCGAGCGTCTTGTGCGTGGGCAGGAAGCCGTCGTCCGCGTGTATCAGCGGAATGGGGTTGCCCGCCGCATCAAGCCGATAGGACTGGGTCACCGGGATGCCGAGCGCCTCGGCGATCGCCACGCGCAGCGCCGGATCGACGATCGAGATCGCCGCGTCGACCGGCGGGCCTTCGGGCGGAATCGTGCTGCGCTCGCTGTCGTCGGGCGCGGTGCGCTTCTCACCGGCCGGCTCGTCGAGATCGCGGACCTCGAGCAGCTCGGCGACGAAGTCGTCGCGCCCGCTGTCGCCGCGCAGCCGGTCGAGCCCGCCGCTGCCGACGATGAGGTCGTCGCCGTCCTCGCCGGAGATGCGATCTCGGTCCGCGATCGGGTGCGTGTAGCCCTGGATCGGCGCATCCACCGCGATCTCGAACGGGATCGCGGAGGTCACGGCACCGCCCGCGTTGTACACGCGCAGGTAGTAGGTCCCCGCCTCGGTCGCCCGCAGGTCGATGGTGGGCTTTCCGGTCTCGATGACGGTGCCGTCGCCCGCCAGCAGGTCCGCCACCAGCCCGGGCTGCTGCGAGGTGACCTCGAGCCCCGTGCGCCCGCCCTTGAGGATCCCGGCCAGCTCGAGCGTCACCGGCTTCTCGCCCGCGGGATTCTCCACGCGCACGGTGAGGCGGGTGTCGCCGCGCGCGACCGCATCCTTCACCGCCTGCGTGATGTCCACTTCCACCGGCTCGGCCCCGATCTCGAGCGTGCGCGTGAGGACGGTCGGCGCGTTGAGATCGGCGTTGTTGACGCGATGGTCGCCCTCGCCCGCGACGACGCGGACCTCCAGCGGCGCCTTCGGCGGGATGATCTGCAGGAACTCCTCCGTCCCGGCCTGCGTGCCGTCGGTGACCCACAGGCGGTTGTTCGCGCGGAAGTAGAGCTTGTCTCCCGCGGCGCTGAGCAGGCCGGGTACCGCATTGCCCAGCTGGATCTGGCTCGTCCCCGCCAGCGTGCCGTCGGTGATCCAGAGCTTGTTGTCGGCGACGAAGAAGAGCCGCGGCCCGGCCGCGGTGTTGACCACCGTGAACTGGCCGGGCGACGAGGAGCCGCTCCCCGCGACGATGTCGCGCACCAGCGACGTGCCGCCCGTCGTGCCGTTGCTGCGCCACAGCTCGCGGCCCGAGCCGTCCGTGGCCGAGAAGAACACCTGGCCGCCGGCGGTCGTGAGTCCCTCCGGCGAGGAGCTGGTGATGGTGCCGGGGATGAAGAAGAACGGCGGGAAGCTGAACGCGGTGGTGTCGGGCGTGCCGATGTTCCGCACCAGGCTCGAGCTCAGGTCGTCGCCCAGGATGGCCTGCCACAGCTCGCGCCCGTTGAGGACGGTCGTCGTGCTGCTGTTCTGCGCCGTCGTATTGTCGTTGGCGGCGAAGAGCACCTTGTCGCCCAGGGCCGCGAGCGCGCCCGCATTGGAGGCCCCGCCGGGCACGTTCGAGAGCTGCAGGAAGCTCGCGCCGTCGAAGCTGAAGACCTCGCGATCGGTTCCCGTGCCCACCCGCGCGGTGAACACCAGCGTGCCCCCGGCGTTGATGAGCCCGCTGGGCGAGTTGAAGTTCTGCGCGGCGGTGATCGGCGACAGCGCGCCGTCGACCACGCGATGCAGGGCGCGGCCGGCCGCTCCGGTGCCGTCGGGATCCGCGGTGAAGTAGAGCACGCCGTTGACGTCCACGAGGTCGGCCGGCGAGCTGCTTGCCGCGCCGGCCGCCACGGTGATCTCGGACACCGCGCCGTCCTCGAGCTTCCACAGCTCGTTGCCGCCCGCGGGAGTCGAGGTCGTGAAGAACAGCCGGTCGCCCACGCGCGCGCTGCTCGATCCGTCCTCGATGCCCACGACCTCCGCACCGTCGATCGTGAACCTCAGGATCGAGGAGCCGGTGGCCGCGATCTTCAGCTTCTGGATCGTCGGATCCGCGGCGTCGGTCTGCACGCTCACGGCGACCGGGTTGCCGGCAATCCCGTTGGCGGCCAGCGCGCCGTTGATCGCCGTCTGAATTTCGCCCGCGAGATCGGACAGGAGGAGATTGTCGGCGGTGACGAGGGTGCCGAGCGCGAGGTCGAGTGCGAGCGTCGTGCCGGTGGCGGTCAGCACCTCGACCGAGAAACCAAGCTCCGCCGGCAGCTGGCCGTCCGCGGGCGCGGCGGCAGCCGCCTCCAGCGTGACGCTGCGAACCGACGAGCTGCCGTCGACGAAACCGAGGACGGCGGGTCCCGTATCGCCGTGCACGGTGAGCGCGATGATCCCCGGCTCGACAACGGAGAAGCGGAGGATCCCGTTCTCCACCCCGACCACGACCGCACCGGTGGCGAAGCCGCTGGCCACGAGCTGCGCGTCGAGCACATCCTGGAGCTGGCCGGCGAGGTCATCGGCCGCGTCGTTACCCGCGGTCGCGCTGGCGGCGAGTATCAGGTTCAGGGTGGCCACCGAGCCGCCGACGGTCGTGACGTCGAGCGCAAGCTCGAGGTCCTCCGCAAGCTCGAACGCCGCGGGCGCCGTGGCAGCCGCCAGCACGACGGAGGGCTGCGAGGCCTGGACCGGATTGCCGCCGGCGAGGAATCCCAGTTCCGCTGCGCTCTTGACGGTGAGCCGCACGATGTCGGCTTCGGCCGCGGCGAGGGTGAAGCGCTCGCCGTCGTGGGTGGCGACGACGTCGCCCGCGAGCTCGTCCGTGAGCGCCGCCGCAAGTGCTGCCTGGAGCTGAACGAACAGCTCCTCGTCGGTCACGTTATGGCGGAAATCGTCGCGCGCGATCGTGATCTCCCGCGCGTCGAGCATGCCGTTCCCCCGCAGGATCTCCAGCGCGAAGCGGTAGTCGATGTCCGGAACGCCGTCGGCGGGACCGGACGCGCCCGCCGCCATCTCGGCGCGCCCGAGCTGGGTCGTGAACTGCTGCGGGGCGCCCGCGACGTCGGCGACTTTCACCGTGCCCGCCGCCGTGCCGTCCGACTTCCAGAGCTCGGTGCCGGACGCGGTGGCGTTGGCGGTGAAGTAGAGCGTGCCTCCGAGATCGACGAGGTTGAGAGGCAGCGACCCGACGATGCCGGGAACGATGTCCGCGACGAGCCGGATCTGCTCCTCGCCCGCGGGCTTCACCCACAGCTCGACGCCCTTGGCCGAGTCGAAGGCGCTGAAGAAGAGCTGGCCGCCGGAGAACTGGATGTCCTGGATGCTGAACGGCGCGAGGATCGGGTCGGCCGCGGCCGGCGCGTCGAGCACGAGCCGCGCGGAGCCGATCCCGTTCGCCCCGCCCGCCAGCTCGAGCAGCCGCCCGAGGTCGAACTCGAGGACGACGCCCGTGGTGACGAGCGCCTCGATCGAGTAGGTGCGCGTGGGGAAGGTGGTGGCGTTGACGGGCGCCAGCGTGCGGCCGACCTCGACGTTCTGGGCCGAACCCTGGCCGGCGCCGAACCAGCGCACGACGTCGCCGCCGAAATCGAAGGAGATCGCGCCGCCGTTGTCGGCGCTCGCCGTGCCGTCCTTCCAGCCGAGGAAGTAGCCCGGGCCGACCGCGTCGCTGCCCGATGCGAGCCCGAACTCGAACGACTGCGAGGCGTCGGACGCGATCCGGCGCGCGGTGCCGATGCCCGTGATCTGGAACTTCCCGTCGCCCGCGTCCTTGAAGAGGACCGGCGTGACGAACCGGTCGTCGGCGGCGGTGGCGGGGCTGTCGCTGAACGGCCCGCTGGTGAGCGCCCAGCGCGTGATGCGCCCCGATTGCGTGAAGGCATCCCCCATGAAGAGGCTGCCGACGGCGCCGTCGAAGGTCGAGCGCTGGACGAGGGTATTGCCGACGCGCTGCGCCGTGTTGGCAGTGAGCGCGTCCGTTCCCGGCGCAATCGGGGCGATGAAGCCGTCGAGCGCGCCCGGCGCGACCCGGATCGCGTTGCCCGGCATGCCGTCGCCGAGCGTGGTGAATCGATACCAGAGGTCGTCCTGCCCGGGAAGCAGGGTGAAGAGCGGCTCGTCCTCGCCCGGCGCGTCGCGGAACACCTC
>DASWHI010000211.1:0-10141 GCA_036398235.1 Burkholderiales bacterium | reverse complement strand
CGCGGGTGGCTGCGCCTGTAATGCGCGGCAGCGCCGCGGCGGTGCTGGGCGCGTGCATCGCGCTCGTGGTGCTCGTGATCGTCGCCTTCGCGGTCGGCCGGTTCCCGGTTTCGGCGGCCGACCTGGCGAGCATTCTCTGGGGGCGCCTGACCGGCGTCGAGCACGGCCTGGACCCGACCATCGAGACAGTCGTCCTAAGGATCCGCGGGCCGCGGGTGGCAGCGGCGCTCCTCATCGGCGCGGCTCTGGCGGCCGCGGGCGCGGCCTACCAGAACATGTTCCGCAACCCGCTCGTCTCGCCGGATATTCTCGGTGTGTCCGCGGGCGCCGCGGTGGGCGCGGTGCTCGGCATATTCCTGTCGCTCAACGTGATCATGATCCAGAGCCTGGCCTTTGCATTCGGCCTGGGTGCGGTCGGGCTGGTCTACGTCACGGCCAATGCGGTGCGCGGCCATGATCCGCTGCTGGTGCTCGTCCTCGCGGGCGTCGTCGTGGGTTCGCTGCTGGGCGCGTGTGTCGCGTTGATGAAATACCTCGCCGACCCCTACAACCAACTGCCGGCCATCACGTTCTGGCTGCTGGGCAGCCTCGCTTCCGCCAGCCCGGACGACGTCTGGTCGACACTCCCGCTCATGCTGCTCGGCCTGGTCCCGATGTGGCTGCTGCGTTGGCGCATCAATCTGCTTTCTCTGGATGACGAAGAAGCCCGGGCACTCGGCGTGGAAACGGGACGCATACGCCTGGTCGTGATCGCGGCTGCAACGCTGATGACGTCGGCGGCGGTGGCGATCTCCGGCGTGATCGGCTGGATCGGGCTCGTGATACCCCATTTCGCGCGTCTGCTGGTGGGACCGGACTTCAGCCGCCTGCTGGCGGTCTCGATCCTGCTGGGCGCCGGCTTCCTGCTCGGGGTCGATACGCTGGCGCGGACAGTCGCGCGCATCGAAATCCCGCTTGGGGTGCTGACAGCGTTCGTCGGCACGCCGCTCTTCCTGTGGCAGCTTGCGACCGCGAGACGGGGCTGGCAATGAGACTCGAAGCCAGGCAACTCGATTTTGGTTACCGCGACAAGCGGGTGGGGTCCGGCGTGTCGCTGTCGCTGGAAGCGGGGGAGGTGCTGTGCCTGCTCGGCCCGAATGGCAGCGGCAAGACAACGCTGTTCAAGACGATGCTGGGCTTGCTGCCCCCGCAAGGTGGAACGGTGCTGGTCGACGACGTGGACTTGAGGTCACGGGCGCGCGAGGAGGTCGCGCGTCTCGTGAGCTACGTCCCGCAGGCCCATGCGGCATTCTTTCCCTTCACCGTAGAGGAAGTGGTGCTCATGGGGCGCACGGCGCATCTGAGCCTGTTTTCGTCTCCGTCGAGGCGCGACCGCGAAGCAACGCTTGCCGCGATCACACGCATGCAGATCGGGCACCTGGCCGAATCCGTCTATACCCGTATCTCGGGAGGCGAACGCCAGCTCACCCTGATCGCGCGGGCGTTGGCGCAGGACGCCCGCATCATCGTCATGGACGAGCCGACCGCGAACCTCGATTTCGGCAACCAGGTGCGCGTGCTGCAGCACATCCTGGCGCTGGCGCAGTCGGGCATCGGGGTGCTGCTCTCGACTCACGACCCCGATCACGCGTTCATTTGCGCGGACCGCGTGGCGATGCTCCACGAGGGAAAGCTCGCGCGCATGGGCGTACCGGAGGACGCAATCACCGCCGCAAGCCTGCGGGAGCTCTACGGGGTGAGCGTCGAAGTCACCCAAATCGAAACGAATTCGGGCGTGCGTCGCACCGCGTGCTTTCCACTGTTGCAGCGGCAGCCCGGGATGACTCGCTGACGCGTACAATAGCCGCAGCCCGAGAGCCACCATCCGATGCCTCGCTACCCCGGCCTCACCCTGCGCGTGCTCGGATCCGGCCAGCCGGCGATGGGCCCGGGCAAGGCGGCGCTGCTCTCGCACATCGCGCGAACCGGCTCCATAACGTCGGCTGCGCGCGCAATGGGGATGTCGTATCGGCGCGCGTGGCAGCTCGTGGAAGCCATGAACCGGAGCTTCGCCGGGCCGGTGGTCGTCACCGAGGTGGGAGGCAAGCGCGGGGGAGGGGCGGTCGTGACCGCGCTGGGAAAACGTCTCGTCAAGCTCTATCGCGCGATGGAGAACAAGTCGTCATCCGCCATTGCGGCCGACCTGCGGCACTTCTCCGGTTACCTGCGGAAGTCCGCCGCCGGGCGCCGGTCCGGCTGATTCAGGCCGTCAGGATCAGTTTCAGGCCCGCCGCCGACATCACGAGCGCGAGCGTCACGAGCAGGCCCTTCTGACCCAGCCGCTCCAGACCGAGCCACGTGCCGAGGAACGCGCCGGCAAGCGCGCCGGCGGCGAGCAGCGGCAACTCGGGCGGCAGCGTCTGCACGGTCAGGGAGCCGGCCAGGAGCGCCACTGCCGAATTGACGAGGATGAAGGGCGCGGAGATGCCCGCGGTCGTTTTCGGGCCGGCCCAGCCGAGCACCAGCAGGGTCGGGCTCAGGAATATGCCGCCGCCGACCCCGACCAGGCCCGAAATGAAGCCGATCACGCATCCCATGAAGACGGCCGGAACTTTCCTCACGCGCACCACGCCTTCCTGCAGAATGGCGCGCAGGCCGAGCGCGCGCCAGACGAAGTAAATCGCGGTGACCAGCAGCACCACGCCCATCGCGGCATAGTACGCCCCGCGCGAAAGGCTCTGAACTCCGCCCACCGCCGCGAACGGAACCGAGCCCATCAGGAACGGCCACAAGCCCGACCAGTGGAAGTAGCGTGCCCGCCGGAAGCGATAAACCGTGAACGCGGCGACCAGGATGTTGAGCGTCAGCGCCGCCGGACGCATGACTTCGGGGGCGAGCCCGAGGAGAGCCATCGTGGCGAGGTAGCCGGAGGCGCCGGCGTGGCCGACGGTCGTGTAAAGCGTGGCTACGACGAAGAACGACGCGCAGAGGATCGCGACCTCGTAGGGTTCCACGCGGTTACAATAACACGGCACGCCCCGTTATTCCTGATGGGGAACAACGCCGGAAGCCCAGGCGCGATTCAGCGCATGGGCGCTTGATCGGGTCGATATCGATGGAGATGTCCGTTATGATTGCTCAGGATGGGGGCGGCTCGAGGTCCCGCGGAATGGCGTCATGAAGATATTCGGTTTCGCTGGCTGGTCGGGCAGCGGCAAGACCACGCTGATCGAGAAATTGATTCCGCTCTTCGTCGCGCGCGGGCTGAAGGTATCACTCATCAAGCACGCCCATCACGCCTTCGATGTGGACCAGCCGGGCAAGGATTCGTACCGCCACCGCCATGCCGGCTGCGGCGAGGTACTGGTGAGCTCGTCGCGGCGCTGGGCACTGGTGCACGAGTTGCGCGGCGCGCCGGAGCCGGGCTTCGCGGAGCTGATCGAGCGTCTCTCCCCATGCGACCTCGTGCTGATCGAGGGCTTCAAGCGCGAGCGCGTGCCCAAGCTGGAGGTCTACCGCGCCGCGACCGGCGAGCCGCTGCTCCATCCCCAGGATCGCGACATCGTGGCGATCGCGGCCGACCGCCGGGTGGATACGAAGCTGCCGCAGTTCGATCTCGACGATGCACCGGGCATAGCGGCGTTCATCCTGCGGCACGTTGAAATGGCATGAGAAACGTCACTCCCGCGGCGGCGGGAGTCCAGGCAGCTCGCCCCGGCATTCCTAGATTCCCGCCTACGCGGGAATGACGGGCCAGGGCTTGGTATTGTGGCGGCGGCGAGCGATAATACCCCTGTGATTACAGTGCTTTATTTCGCCCGGCTGCGCGAAGCGCTGGGCACCGGCTCGGAGCGTATCGCGCTACCCGCCGCGGTGCGCAACGTGGAGGAAGTGAGGGCGTTATTGGTTGCGCGAGGCGGTGAGTGGAAGAAGGCGCTTGCACCGGGCAGCCCGGTGCGCGCTGCGGTCAATCAGGCAGTGGCCGCAGGCGACACGCCGGTCGCCGATGGCGACGAAATCGCATTCTTTCCGCCCGTAACCGGCGGCTAACAATATTCCTTCCCCCTCAGGGGGAAGGTTAGGATGGGGGTGGTATGACCGTTCGCATCCAGACCGCAGACTTCGACGTGAGCGCCGAGATCGCCGCGCTGCGACGTGGCAGGCCTGCGATCGGAGCGGTCGCAAGCTTCATCGGCGTGGTGCGCGATGTCAACGAGGGCAGCGCGGTCGCCGGGATGACGCTCGAGCACTATCCCGGAATGACGGAGAAGGCCATCGAAGAGATCGTGTCGCAGGCGCAGGCGCGCTGGAGCGTCCTCGACACGCTGGTGGTCCATCGCGTGGGCAGGCTGAATCCCGCGGACCAGATCGTTCTCGTGGTGGTGGCCAGCGCGCACCGCGGCGACGCCTTCGCCGCCTGCGAATTCATCATGGACTACCTGAAGACCCGGGCGCCGTTCTGGAAAAAAGAGGAAACCGGCGGCGGCGCGCGCTGGGTCGAGGCCCGCGAGTCCGACGACATCGCGGCCGGGCGCTGGCGGTTGAAGGGCTAGTGCCGTTCCAACTATTTCGAGATATCCGTGATGCGCGATCGAGGCACGATATTCGGGAGAGAGGTCCTTGTGGACACTTGGCCAATCAAGTTGGAACGGCGCTAGCCGATGCGCCTGCGTGTACTTGGCTGCTCGGGCAGCATCGGCGGGCAGCAGAATCGGACGACGTCGTTCCTGGTCGATCACGACATCCTGATCGACGCCGGGACCGGGGTCGGCGACCTTTCGCTCGCCGAGCTGACGCTGATCGACCACATCTTCGTCACCCACTCCCACCTCGACCACGTCAACTCGATCGCGTTCTTCCTCGACTCGGTCGGCGCGCTGCGCCCCAAACCGGTCACGGTGTACGCGACCGGCCCCACGATCGCGATCCTGAAGAAGAATCTCTTCAACTGGGACATCTGGCCGGATTTCACCGTGATTCCGACGCCCGAGCAGCCGTTCCTGCGCTACCAGGAGGTCGCGGTCGGAAAGGTGATCGTGCTCGACGGCCGGAGAATTACCGTGCTGCCGGCGGTCCACACCGTCCCCGCGGTCGGCTACCAGTTGGACAGCGGCAAGGCGAGCCTGGTATTCACCGGTGACACCGGCCCGAACGACGCGCTGTGGGACGTGGTGAACCGGATCGGGAACCTCAAGTACCTCATCATCGAGACGGCATTTTCGGACAAGGACCGCGAGCTGGCGAAGCTCGCCCTCCACCTGTGCCCATCCATGCTCGCCGATGAGCTGGCCAAACTGAAGCGCCCGGCCGAAATCTACATCACGCATCTCAAGCCGAGCGAAATCGAGCTGACGATGCAGGAGATCGAGGAGCTTCCCGGGGAGCGGCGCCCGCACCCTTTGCAAAACAACCACGTATTCGAGTTCTGAAGCCGTTTCGCGCCGCACCGGCGCCGCTTGCGCGCCGGGCCTGCAGGACGCAGAATTCCATCTGTTTCCGGCTTCGGGATGAGCCCCCAGGAGAGCGGGCTCCGCCGCCATGAAAAAAGTGGTCCCCGTTGAACAGCTTCAGTTCGGCATGTACATCTTCGAGCTCGACCGGCCGTGGACGGACACGCCGTTCAAGTTTCAGGGGTTCGTGCTCGAGGACGAGGAGCAGCTCGAAACGCTGAAAAAATACTGCAGGAAAGTCTACGTCGATCAGGATAAAGCCCCGGACCCGGCGGATCGCTTCCCGCCCAAGACGATCCCGCCCGGCACCAAGCTCAAGCCGGATAGCGTCCTCGCGAGCATCACGCGCACGGTCGCCTACGAGGAAAAAGTCAGCGTCGACGTAGAGCTGCCGGCCGCGCGGGCGGCCCAGCGCAGGACCGAGGTCGTGCTTAAGGACGTGTTCAACACGATCAGGGTCGGCAAGGTGATCGATGCGCCGCGCGTGCGCGAAGCCGTCACGAGCATGACCGACAGCGTGGTGCGCAATCCCGACGCCATGCTGCTGCTCTCGAGACTCAAGGAAAAGAGCGACCTCACGCTCGACCGCGCGCTCGGGGTCTCCATCTACATGCTCACATTCGGCCGCTATCTGCAGTTGCCGCGCGATCAGCTCGATCTCCTCGGCATGCTTGGGCTGCTGCAGGACGTCGGGAAGGTGCGCCTGCCCGCCGGATTGCTGGAGAAGAAGGACCAGTTGACCGAGGAGGAGCGCAAGCTCTGCCATTCCCATGTCGAGCAATCGGTCGTGATCTTGAAGGAGACGCATGGACTGCCCCCCGAGCTGCCGGCGCTGGCGGCGCTGCACCACGAGCGCTACGACGGCAACGGCTATCCCGCGGGGCTGCGCGGCCCGGAGATCGGCTTGTTCGGCTCCATCGCCGGGCTCGTCGACTGCTTCGACGCGCTCACGCGCCCGCGCCCCTACGCCGAGGCGCTCTCGCCCTCGAATGCGCTCTCCAAGATCTACGACTGGCGCGACACGCAGTTCGACGGCTCTCTGGTCCACCAGATGATTCAGTGCATCGGCATCTACCCGGTGGGCGCCACCGTCGAGATGAACACGGGCGAGGTCGGGATCGTGATCGCGCAGAACCTGGTGCGGAGGCTGCAGCCGCGCGTCATGTTGGTGCTCGATCGGAAGGGGAACCCGATCCGGCCGCAGAAGATCCTCGACCTGGTGAAGGAGCCGAAGGCGGGTCCGGACCTGCCGTACCGCATCAAGCGCACCCTCGAGAAGGGCAGTGTTGCGATCGATGCCGCCGAATTCTTCCTCTGACGGCGGGGCAGGCGCGCCGGACCCGGCCGCCGCCGGGCTGGAGGAGCAACCGGACAGCGGTCTGGGTGCGCTTGTTGCGCGCCTGGCGGAGGAATTCGGCGCCGACGTGAAGACCCTGGCGCGGGTGGCGTCGGTATTCGGCCAGGTGCGCGATCGCGCTCCGGACCTGTTCGTGCCGGCCGCGGGCGCGCTTGCTCCCGCTTTCGCGCAGGTGGAGTCCTCGGGCGGCGCCGATGTCCAGCCGGTGTACGGGGCGCTCCGCGAATGGGCGCTCGATGCCGAGGCCGAGCCGATCGAGCGCATGCGGCGCGATTGCCTGCGCTTCCAGAGCGCAATGACCCGCGGCGCGTTCCGGTTGTATGCCGGAGACGCGGAGCGCTGCGCGGAAAGCATACTCGCGGTGCAGCGCTTCGTCTTCCTGCAGCTCGCGCTGCTCGCTTCGCTTTCCACGCGCGGCCAGGACGGCGGCGGCGTGGTACGAACGCTGCCGACACCCGAGTACGCGGCGTTCATGGAGATCCTCCGCACGACGATCGAAAGCCACCAGCGGGAGGACAAGCAGCTGGCGCTGCTCCTGATCGAGGTTGAGCAAGTCGAGCAGGTGGATCGCCTGCTCGGATTGCAGAGGGGCGAAGCGTTCATGCTGCGCGTCACCCGGCGCATGCGCGAAGGGGTGCTGCGCAAGCAGGACCAGCTGGGCCGCGTGAGCCGCGACCAGCTCGCGTGCCTGCTGCCGCGCATTGCCGGCGAGGGCGTGGCGATACTCGCCGCGAACAAGATCCTCGGCGCGCTCGAAGCGCCGATCGCAATCGGCGACCGCGCGTTTGGCTCCGACGCGCTGATCGGCATCGCGATGTTTCCGGAGCACGGCGCGGACCCGCAGACGCTCGTGCGCAACGGCAAGCTCGCGGTGCGCGCCGCGCGCAGAGGCGGCGAGCGCGTCGTTCTCTACGATCCGGTGCACGGCGAGAGCGAGGAAGCGAAGATGCGCTACGCGACGCGGATGCGCCGCGCGCTCGAGGATGCCACGCTGCGACTCGCGTTCGAGCCGCAGCTCGATCTCCGCTCCGGCCGGATCTCCGGGCTGGAGGGCTTGCTGCGCTGGACCGACGCGGAGCTCGGCGAAGTGACGGAGGCGCGGGCGATCGAGGCGGCCGAAGCCGCCGGCGTGACCCGCGAGCTGTCCTGGTGGATGTTCAACAACGGGCTGCGCGAATGCGCCGGGATTGCGCGCGCCGGGCTTCAAGTTCCGCTCAGCCTTAAGATCGCGGCGGGTGGCCTGCTCCAGATCGATTTTCCGGACTTCGTCGGCCGCGCACTCCGCACCTGGGACGTTCCGCCCAAGAGGATGGTGGTCGAGATCCACGAGACGGCGCTTGCCGGCGGCCTCGAGCCGGTGAAGGAAGCGCTCGGGCGACTGAAGGGACATGGGCTGCGTCTTGCCATCGACGGGTTCGGCACCGGCTCGTCCTCGCTCAGTAACCTGGCGGAGCTGCCGCTCGATGAGTTGCGGCTCGCGGCGGCGTTCGTGAGCGACATGCGGCGGGCGCCGGTGCACGAGAAAATCGCCCGTTCGCTGGTCCGCCTCGCACGCGACCTCGGGCTCACCGTGACGGCCGAGGGCGTGGAGGACGGCACGACCGCGCTCGCGCTGTCGACGCTCGGCTGCGAGCGCATCCAGGGCAGTTACGTGAGCCCCGCGCTTACCGCGCAGGAGATCATCGTGCTCGAGAAAGGCGCCGGCGGCCTGTCCGGGGTTACGCTCCGGCCCTCAGGCGGATGAAAAAGCCGAGCCAGGAAGCCTGTCCTGAGCCTGTGTGATACCGCTAGCGGCGGTTCAGCAACGAACGTGCGGCGTCGATCGTCTCGGTCGCGGTCAGACCGACTGGCCCGGCGCCGCCGGCAACGGCGTGATCCGCCGCGGCACCGTGCAGGTAAACGCCGGCGAGAAGGGCGGTCTTCGGATCGGCGCCCTGCGCGAGCTGCGCGGCGATGATGCCCGTCAGCACGTCCCCCATGCCGGCGCTCGCCATGCCGGGATTGCCGGAAGTGTTGATATGCCAGGTCCCGTCAGGCGCCGCGCAGACGCTGCCGGCACCCTTTAGAACTACAAGACTGGCTAGCCTTCCCGCAAGCGCCGTTGCGGCGGCCCTGCGATCCGCCTGTACCTCGCGGGTAGAGATGCCCAGCAGCCGCGCGGCTTCCGCCGGATGAGGGGTCAGCAACGAAGGCGCCTTGCGTGCTCGCAGTGTTGCAGCGAGCCGGGAGTCGGCGGCGATGAGATTGAGCGCGTCGGCGTCGAGCACGAGCGGCAACGGAGATTCGAGCGCGACGCCGAGGTAGAAGGCGGCATCGGGCATCTGGCCGAGACCGGGACCGACGGCGAGGCAGGTAAGATGTCCGAGCTTCAGCACTTCATCAGCTGTTCGCAGCATGAGCTCCGGCTGGTCGGTATCGACAGGGTGTGCATCGCGTGCCAGCAGCCCTACGTATACTCGCCCACTCCCCATCTTCAGCGCTGCTCGCCCCGCGAGCAACGCTGCGCCCACCATCCCATAATCGCCGCCGATGATGCCGACGCTGCCGTAGTCGCCTTTGTGGCTGTTGCGCGCGCGCGGCTTGAGGGTCCCGTCCAGTACTTCGTGTCCGATCAGGAAACCCCGCGCAGGGCGCAATTTCTGCGGGTCCAGCTCGAGCGCACGCAGGTGGATTTCGCCGCAATGGTCGGGACCGTCGAGCGTGAGCAGTCCCGGCTTGAGCGCGATGAAGGTGACGGTATGGGTTGCGCGAACCGCGCAACCCATTACACGCCCCGTATCTGAATGCAGACCGCTCGGGACATCGATGGCTAATTTCGGCACGCCGATTCCATTGATGGCCGCAATCCATTCAACGTAGCGGCCCGTCACCTCGCGCTCCAGGCCGATGCCGAAGATGCCGTCCACCACCAGCCCCCAGTCCTGCGCCTTGGGCAGCGCCTCCACCGTGCCGCCGCCGGCGGCACGCCAGGCTCGCAGCGCTTTCGACGCATCCGCCGAAAGCCTGCTTTCGTCTCCGGCAAAGACTACATAGACGTTGAAGTACGACTGCTTGAGGTGGCGCGCCAGCACGAAGGCGTCGCCGCCGTTATTGCCGGGACCGGCCAGCACCAGCACGGGTTTCCCCGTGCCGCCTGATACCTCTCGCGCGATCTCGGCCGCCGCCAGTCCCGCTTTTTCCATGAGCTGCAGCGGCGCTGGAGCCGCTGCAGCAGCGGCTTCAATGGCACGCACATCCGCAGCAGGATAAATCGGCGTGTTGTGGGCCAGGCGTACTGTCATAAGCACGTGTATTCTAACGTGAATGTTGTCGTGCACGCTGCGGCATGACGCCGTTTCGTGTAGAATGCTTTTTT
>DASWHI010000210.1:0-2970 GCA_036398235.1 Burkholderiales bacterium | reverse complement strand
GGGGCGCCGGTGACGAGATGGTCCAGCCAGGCCCGGGTTTCGTTCCCGAGCGGTCCCCAGAAATCGCCCAGCGCCCAGTCGCCCGCGGAATTGCTGCCGAGAAATGCCAGCTCCAGGCTGTGGCCCGGCACGTAGGGATGGGGGATGCCCTTCTCCGTGTAGAGCAGGTGGTCCTTGTGGTCGTCGTCGATCAGCATGGTGCCTTCGGTGCCGAGGAGCTCCACCCGGTCGGACTGGCCCTGGGTCGGGAATTTCGCCGGCAGAGCATAGCTGATGCCGAAATTCACCACCGCGCCGTCGGCGAAGGTGACGATCGCCCAGGTTGCGTCGTGCGCGCTGTAGCCCGCGTCCCGGAAGATGCCGTGCTGGCCGCGCGCGACCACTTCCACCGGACGGTTGCCCTCCAGGAACCAGCACATCAGGTCCACGTAGTAGGTCAGCACGTCGAGCACCGGCGTCGCGTGCGGATCGCGCTTGAGGATCGCGAAGGTCTGCGCGCGCGAGTTGTAGACGCGGGCGAGCCCGCCGACCACTTTCCCGAGGCGCGCGTGGACCATCTGCTCCTTGGCGCGGAGGAAGCATTCCTTGAAGCGGCGGCTGTAACCGATGCGCAGCTTCCCTCCGGTCTTGCGCAGCGTTTCCAGCATTTCGTCGGCGTCCTTGAGCGTCAACGCGATCGGCTTCTCGCACAGCACGGGCTTCCCCAGCTCGAGCGCGCGGCGCACCGGCGCCGAGTGCTCGCCTTCGGGTGTTGAGACGAACACCGCGTTGACTTCCGGGCGCTCGATCACCTCGAAATTGTCGCCGCTGTGAAAATCGGCGCCCGCCTGGTCGGCGAGCGCCTTTGCGCGCTGCGGGTCGCGATCGGACACCGCGATGAACCTGACGCAGGGATGCTTCGCGGCGAGCCGTGCGCGCAACGTGCCGATGCGCCCGGCCCCGATCACCGCAACCCCGAGATCGCTCTTGGTCTTGCCCATTTTCAGTAGACGCGGTTCACCGGCGCCTCGCCCCGCACGAGGACGCGCTCGACGTTCGCCCATGCCTCGCGGAACAGAGTGGCGGAGGACTGGCGCGTGACGCCCGCGATGTGCGGCGTGAACAGGACCCGCCGCGCGGTGTCGCCCTCGAGCGCGAACAGGGGATTGTCGGGGTCGGGCGGTTCGGTGGCGTAGACGTCGATGGCCGCTCCGCCGAGGCGGCCCGAATTGAGATGCGTGACGAGCGCGTCCTCGTTCACGACGCCCCCGCGCGAGGCCTGGATCAACACCGCGCCGGGCTTCATCAGCGAGAACTGCCGCATCCCGATGAGGCTCCGCGTCTGCGGCAGGAGCGGCACGTGCAGGGTGATGACGTCCGCCGTCCGGAGCAGCTCGTCGAGCGGCACTGCCCGCGCTTCGATTCTCGCCGCGGCCTGGGCGCCGCGTGGAGCGGGGTCGTGATACACGATCCGGCAACCGAAGCGATGGAATGCCTCCGCCACAGCGGACCCGACGGTCCCGAGACCCACTACGCCCACGGTGAGCCCCTCCAGTCCCGGGAGGTTGTCGGCGATCATGCGGCCGCGGAACGAGACGTAGTTCGCGTTGCGGATCTCCGCGTCCGCCCAGGCGAGGCGGCGCAGCAGCACGAGAGCGCTCGCCAGCACGTACTCCGCCACCGCGCTGTTGCTGCCGCCCGGAACGTTCGCCACCGCGATGCCGAGCCTCTTCATCGCGGCTTCATCGACCCGGTCCACTCCCGCACCGGTCACCTGGACGAGCTTGACGCTGCCGCCCTCGAAGAGCGCGCCGGCGAGCTTCGGGCCGACCGCCGGGATGACCAGCGCGCGCGCGCCCCTCAAGTGCGCGGCGAGCTGCGGATCGTCGCTCGCCCGGTAGTTGACAGTGAGCGAGGCGGGGGGCGCGACGCCCGCGCGCTGGAAATCGGCCTGCGGCCGCAGGCACAGGACGTCAGACACGACTCACGCTTCTTTCTCGGCGGTGCGCCTCGTGATGTCGGCGACCGGGAAGAAGCACAGCAGCTTCAGCGGCTCGGAGCCAGTGTTGCGCGTGACGTGCTTTTCCCCGGGCGGAATCAGGATGGTGTCGCCGGCCTTCAGCGGATAGCTGCCGCTGTCGGCGTCCGTGCAGCCCTCGCCCGCCATCACGAAGATGCACTCCTCGAACCCCTGGTGATAATGCGGGGCGCGCGCGGGCTCGCCGGGCTTCGGCACCGGGATCTCCACCAGCCGCAGCGTAACCGCGCTCGAGCCTTTCTCGCCGGACACGATCTCGAGCGACTTGCGCCCGGGCAGCCCCATGCTCTTCGCCTGCGCCTGGGTCAGCACTTTCGCCATCAGGTCGCCACCTTGAGGTGCTTGATCTCGGCGGTGCCGCCCTGCGCCTCGTCGAGCAGGCGGAAGATGTCGGATGCTTCCTTCGCAATCGCATCGGCGATGCCGTCGAGCATCTTCCCCGCCTTGTCCACGGTCGCGTGCTCGGGGGCGCCGTACCACCCGGTCGGCGCGATGGTGCGGATGTCGCGCAGCACCGGCTGGTACGCGCGGGTGCGGCGCAGCTTGTCCCACTTGCGGCCGCGCGAGTGCTCGGAGGAATAGTCGATGCGGTCGAGATGGACCAGGTCGGGCCGGCAGGCGAGCACCGCGAGCGCCTCGATCTCGCCGCCGTGCGTGAGGCCGCCGTAGTCCTTGCCGTAGAGCTCCGCCGCGACGTAGCACGCCTGCACGGTAAGCACCGTCATGCCGTGATCGCGGTGGAGGCTCTCGGCGGCGATCGCGAGCGAGGGAATGTTGCCTTCGTGCCAGTTCAGTATGAGCAGGACTTTCGCGCCGTGCTTCGCGGCCGAGACGCAGGTTTCCGTCACCACGCGCTGGTAGGTGTCGGGGGTGAGCGTGAGGGTGGCCTCGAACGGCATGTGCATGGGGGTGACGCCGAGCGGGCCGCCCGGCAGCACCAGAGCGTCCATGCG
>DASWHI010000209.1:0-16232 GCA_036398235.1 Burkholderiales bacterium | reverse complement strand
TCGTCGGCGATCTCGAGCATGCGTTCGTAGAGCGCGCTCGAAATCTTCGAGATGCCCACCAATTCCCCGTGCACCTCGCTCCCCAGTCGCGAGCGCACCTTGGACATGGCCACGAGCATCCCCGCGCGCGTCTCGACGAAGACTTCGTCGCTTGCCTGGGTGAAGCCCGACAGGAGCACCGCGTCCGGACTCGGGTGCTCGAGCAAGGTCTCGAGCGCACGGCGCTCGTAGATCAGATCCGATTCGAGCAGCAGGAAGTCTGCGGCGATCTTCTCGCGCGCGCAGGCCAGCGAGTACATGGTGCCCGACTCGGCGTAGCGCGGGTTGTGCACCAGCTCGATCACCCCCGGGTGCCGGCGCGCCAGCTCCTCGTAGTGCTCGCGGCAGTGGCCGGTGACGATCACGATGCGCCCGATCCCGCTGCGCAAGAGCTTCTCGATCGACTCCTCGACGATCGGCCCGCGGCCCAGGTCGAGGAAGCCCTTCGGCATCGTGCGCCCGCGCTCGTGGAGCCGTATGCCCATGCCCGCCGCCAGAATCACGGCCGTGGCAACCCGCCGCTCGCGCGCCGGCACGAGCCGGTCGTGCTTCGGTCCGCCTTCGCCGAGCAAGTAGTCGGCGACCCGCTCGCCACTCGCGCCGTCGGTGCGACCCACGAGCTGCGCGGTGATCTCGCGGCGTATGTTGGAGTGGTGTCCGGGTCGGGCGAGCTCGGCCGCGACGACCGGTGCGAGCTCTTCGTAGCTCCTCGCGTGGGCGCAGATGTCCCGGTAGCGGTCGATGGCGTGGTCCATCCGGCGCTCGAGGCGCCAGCGGAAGGGGCCGCGATAGCTCAGGGGAAGCTTGTAGAAGTCGCACCACACGACCGGCCGGTCCATGGCAGCGAACTCGAACAGCACCGAGGAAGCGTCGCTGATCAGGAGGTCGGAGACGACGAAGCAGGGGTTGGGGTCGAAGTCCTCGGGACTCACGACGTGCACGTTGGGGTAGCGCGCCCAGCGCGCCATCTTGCGCCGGTGGCTCCGATAGCGCGGGTTGAAATACGAGAACTGATGTGCCTTGACGATCAGGTTGTAGGCGCCGAAGTGCTCCGGCCAGCGGTCATGCATCGCCCCCAAGGAGCTCGGGAGGGATGTCGGCGCGTACATCACCGTGGGCCGCGTCGGATCCAGGCCCAGGGCGGCCAGGTCGAGCGTCGGGCGCTCGGAGGGCGGCCAGAAAAGCGGATCCACCTTGACGTAGCCGACCTCGACCAGGTTCGCGCGGGGGAAGCGCTCGCGCAGGACCCGCGTGTAGTGCGGTCCCTCGGTGAAGCGCACGTCCATGTCGAACAGGTCGGCGTCGTAGATGTCGGCCTTCATGCCGATGCCGTGGTGCAGCTGGGCGCTGCGCGTGCCCGGCGGGAGCTCGCGCAGGAGCGCGAAGCCATGGCCGAAGACCACCCAGTCGGGGCGCTCGCGACGATAGATCTCGAGCGCCGCCGCCTGCGATCCCACCCAGGAGCACGACAGTCCCAGGCGAGCGATCGCCGCGCGCACCACCGCGGTTGACTGCCGCGGGCGCTCGTAGACGACGCTGTGGACCTCGATCCCGCGGCGTTCCAGCGCGCGCTGCACCGGCCGGTACTGCGTCAGGTAGTAGAGATACGCGACGTCGAAGAAGATCCTGGTCACTGGAGTCCGGCCGGCGGCGAATGGGCGGTCCGGGAGTCTACGCCCGCGCGGCCACGCCCTAGACGCGGTAGCGGTATTCCCGGCCCGGCACGCGTTCGACGTCGGGCGGATAGCTCGCGCGTTTGTCGGCGAAGTACTCGGCGCGCCGATCGCCGTCGGCAGCGCGGCCGTAGGTCACGTACAGCAGGCGGCGCGGCAGGAGAGTGGGATTGGGCGCCGAGCGGTGGGGGACGAACGAGTCGAAGAACACGGCATCGCCGGGCTCCGTCTCGACCGGCACGAACTCGATGTCGCCGAGCTCCGCGGCGGAGAGCGGCTCCCACTCGCGCCCGATCCGCTCGCGCGCGTGGTGGCCGCGCGCCACCTCCAGGCAGCCGTTGTTGATCCCGGCCCGATCGATGGAGATCGCGGCGGTCAGGTGCAGGCGCCCGTACTTCGCCCAGCCCGCCTGCACGTCCTGGTGGGGCTCGAAGCCGCCGCCGCCGGGCAGCTTGAAGTTGATCTTGTCCTTGAACAGGACGGCGGGTTCGCCGAGCAGCTGGGCTGCCGCGCCGCGCAGCTCGCTCGAATGGGTCAGCTCGGCGAAGCCCGCGTGGTAGGGCACGAAATTCTCGATCCGGTTGAGCAGGCGGCCGCGCGCGGTCGCGTCGAAGTACATCATGTGCCGCCCGGGGAGCTCTCCCCAGGCCGCCACCTCGTCCGTCCAGGCGCGCAAGGCGCGCGTACGCTCGGCATCGAGCAGCCCGCGCACGACCAGGTAGCCGTCGTGCGCGTAGCTCCCGAGTTGCTCGAAGGACAGGGGACCGGCGCTGGCCGGGGCGGGCCGGGATTCTCGTCGCATCGATGCTGCTCTTCGTTCCATGGTCACGCCGGGCGTTCGTCAGGACGCGTCGGTGGCGCAGCCTACCATGCTCGCCGGCGGTCCGTCATGCCTGCCCGCGCACAGCGCGGCGCAGGATACTGAGCAAGGTTGAATGCAAGTCCGGCAAAATCATTGGAGCGTGAGCGACTTGATCACTTTCCCCCACTTGTCGTACTCGCCGCGCAGGAAGGTCGCGAACTGCTCGGGCGTGGTCGTAGTCGGCTCGAGCGCCTGCTTCTGGAGCAGCTCCCGGTAATCGGGGAGGGCCGTGATCTTGACCAGTTCGCCGTGTAATCTGCCCACCACTGGCCTCGGTGTCGCCGCAGGCGCCACGATCGAATACCACGTCGGCGCGTCGACCCCGCGCACCCCCAACTCGACCAGGGTTGGAACTTCCGGCGCGATCGGCGAGCGCGCCGGACTCGTCACCGCCAGCGCGACCAGCCGTTTCGAGCGCACGTGCGGCATCACCGCCGTCACGCTCGAGAAGGCCAACTGGGCGTCTCCCGTAAGGACCCCGATCGCCGCCGGCCCGCTGCCCTTGTACTGGATGACAACGATATCGGTGCCCGTTACCGATTTGAAAAGCTCCGGCACAAGATGCGTAGGGGTCCAGGGGTTGCCCGAAGCGTAGTTGAGCTCGCCCGGGCGCGCCTTGGCCAGCGCGATCAGCTCCTTCACCGAACGCACCGGCAGCGAGGGATGCACCGCCAGCACCAGGTACGAGGACGCCAGTAAGCTTACGCCGACGAAGTCACGAAGCGGGTTGTATGCGACTTTCTCCACGTGCGGATACATCGTGAGCGGGCCGACGAATCCGAGCAGGAGCGTGTAGCCGTCGGGCGCCGCCTTGGCCACCTGGGTCGTGGCAATACTGCCGCCGGCGCCGGGGCGATTGTCCACGATGACCTGCTGACCGAGCCGCTCGCCGAGCTTCAACCCCGAAGTCCGCGCCATGAAATCAATGCCGCCGCCCGGCGAGGACGGGACCACGATCCGGACCGGCTTGTCCGGATAGGATTGCGCGCTCGCGTGCCCGGCAACCAGCGCCAGGCCCAAGGCGGTGAATCGAGCTGCCGTTCTAAAAATTGTACTCATTGTTCATTCCTCCTCCCCTGTTAACTCAACGGTACGGCTCACCCCACAGTGCCCGGTCATCCCGGCGGCCAGTGTAGCGCGCGCCCGCCGAGGACGTGCAGATGGAGGTGGAATACGCTCTGCCCTGCCGCGGCGCCGTTGTTGATGACGACGCGAAAGGCGTCGCCGACGCCGAGCTGACGCGCCACTTTGCCCGCCGCGAGCATGAGGTGCCCCAGCAGCGCCTGGTCCGCGGCCGCGGCGCTGGAGAGCTTGTCGATCTCCTTCTTCGGGACCAGCAGCACGTGGGTGGGCGCCTGCGGGTTGATGTCCCTGAACGCGATGCAGTGCTCGTCCTCGTAGACGATGTCCGCGGAAATCTCGCGCCGGATGATCTTGCCGAAGAGGGTGGTCAACGCAGTTCTCCTGGATCGGTCGTCGTGTGTGATGCTACATCAATGATTAAAAAGGAAAACACCCCTTGTCAGGGGGGTCATGCAGCTCGTTTATGCCGCGACGCAATAATTTTATTACCAAAACCCCTTGACACCTTGATTTATAATCATATAATGGAACTTGTGCAGCGCAGCAATTTCGAGCCGAGTCGCTGTTTAATTTGATGTTTTGAAAGGAGTCTCTCAATGTATCAGACACCCGAACAATTGGTGGCCATCAACAAGGCCAATCTGGAAGCGGCAATGAAGTTTGCCGGCGTCGCGTTTCAGGGCGCCGAGCGCATTCTGGACCTGCAGCTGAAGGCGGCCCGGAGCGCGTTTGCCGATACCGTGGAGAACGCGAAGACGATCGCGGCGGTGAAGGACCTGCAGCAGCTCGCCGCGCTGAGGGAAAGCATGGCGCAGCCGACCATCGAAAAGGCGACCGCCTACGCGAAGAGCGTGTACGACGCCGCCACGGCCACCCAGGCCGAGATCGGCAAGCTCGCGGAAGAGCAGGTCGCGGAATTCAACAAGCAGGTCGTCGCGGCTCTCGACAGGATGGTGAAGACCGCCCCGGCGGGCTCCGAGGTCGGTATCGCGACGCTCAAGTCAGCGATCGCCGCGGTCAATGCCTCCTACGAGAACCTGTCCAAGGTCGCCAAGCAGTTCACCGAGGTGACCCAGTCGAATTTCGAAGCCGTCGCGAAGCAAGCGGCCGAAGGTGTGAAGAAGAGCACCAAGAAGGCCGCTGCCTGATCTCGAGCGGGCAATACCAGCAAGACGAGCCCCGGGCAACCGGGGCTTTTTTTTGTACGGCGGCGCGCGGACGGGCTAAGGCGGGGAATCCGCCCAGGGAAACCCCAGCGCACTGACGCCTTGCTTGAGCGCGGCGATGGCGCCCTGCACTTCCTGGGACGCGCCGCGCACCCCCAGCTCGATGTGGCGGTCGGGCTCGAGCCGGGGCAGGCTGAAGACCTTGATCAGGGGAAACCGGGCCTGGCAGGCGTTCATGAGCTCGATCAGCTGGCTTTCTCCCGCCTCGTGCACGATGATCGAGGATTCGGCGATGCTGCCCGGCGCGAACCGGTCCCGGTAGTGCGTCTCGAGCACCCACTCCAGCATCGGCCACGCCATTTGCGGAAATCCCGGCAGGAAATGATGCCGCTTGAAGCTGAAGCCGGGGATGCGGTTGTAGGGATTGGGAATGATCACGGAGCCTTCCGGGAACTCGCCCATCATGAGCCGCTGCGGCGTGATCGCCTTGGGATCGTTTCCGAAACGCGCCCGGATCTCGGCTTCCGCGTCGGGATGAAGCTTGAGCGCGACCCCCGCCGCCCGCGCCGCCGCCGCCCGCGTGTGATCGTCGGGCGTTGCGCCGATGCCGCCGAAGCTGAACACGGCGTCTCCGGAGCCGAACGTGCGCCGGAACGTCGCCGTGATGAGCTCCGGATCGTCCCCGAGGTAGTGGCACCACGCGAGCTGCAATCCGCGCGCTCCGAGCGCCGCGATGGTCTTCGCGAGGTGCCCGTCCTGGCGCTTGCCGGAGAGGATCTCGTCGCCGATGATGATCGCCCCGAACTTCAAGGTTCAGCGGTGGATGTAGGACTCGAGCTGCTCGATGATCCGCTGCTGCTCGGCGATCACCTCCTTCACCAGGTCGCCGATCGAGAGCACGCCGATCAGCCGCTCGCCATCGGTCACCGGCAGATGGCGGATGCGCTTCTCCGTCATCAGCGCCATGCATTCCTCCACCGTCTGCCCGGGATGCACCGTGATGACCTTGTGGGTCATGATGTCGCGCACCTGCAGCTCGTGGGAAGACTTGCCGAGCAGGATCACCTTGCGCGCGTAATCGCGCTCCGAGATGACGCCGGCGATCCGGCCGCCCTCCGTCACGATCAGCGCCCCCACGCTCTTGTCCGCCATCAGCTTGAGCGCGTCGAACACCCACGCGTCCGGGCCGATTGAGTAGACGTCCCTGCCCTTCGCCTCCAGCAATTGCTTCAAGCTCTTCATGGCAATCTCCTCGGGCCGGCCGCGCCGCCGCCCGTCTTATCTTTGCGAGTCGGCGTCGCCTTCCGGGCGCCGCGGCCGCAGCGTCTGCACCGCTGCGCGCCCGCCCGCGGCGGCCGACTGCCGCACGATCCCCGGCACGATCTCGGGCGCGACCGGCGCGCTGAAGTAGTTGCCCTGCATTTCCTCGCACCCGTGCTCGCGCAGGAACTCCCACTGCTCGCGCGTTTCCACGCCCTCCGCGATGACCACGAGGCCGAGGCTGTGTGCCATCGCGACCACCCCGCGGGTGAGCGCCGTCGCATCGGCGTTGCGCGGCAGCTCGCCGATCAGCGACCGGTCGATCTTGACGCTGTCGATGGGCAACCGCCTGAGGAAGTTCAGGGACGAATAGCCGGTGCCGAAACCGTCGACCACCACCCGCACGCCGGCCTCCTTCAATTGCGCGAGCAGCCGCATGGCGCGCTCGGGATTGCGGATGACCATCTCCTCGGTGATCTCGAGCTCAAGGCGCCCCGCCTCCAGCGCCGTGCGGTGCAGCGCCTCGCGCACTACCTGGATGAGGCTCTCCTGCAGAAACTGCTTCTGCGACAGGTTGACTGCAACGTGCAGCAGCGGCAGCCCCTGATCGCGCCAGGCGCGCGCCTGGCGGCAGGCCGAGTGCAGCGCCCATTCCCCGATCGCGGCGATCAGGCCCGCGTCCTCGGCCACCGGGATGAATTCGTTGGGGCCGATCATCCCCTGCGTCGGATGCTGCCACCGCATCAGCGCCTCCACCCCGCTCACCTGCCCGTCGCGGACACCCACCCTCGGCTGGTAGAGCAGCGTGAGCTCGCCCAGCTCGATCGCCCGTCGCAGGCCGGATTCCAGGGACAGCCGCTCGACCAGGTGCACGTTCATCTGCGGAGAATAGAAGCGGAAGCTGTTCTTGCCCTGCTGCTTCACCAGGTACATCGCCATGTCGGCGTTCTTGATCAGCGTGTCCGCGTCCTTGCCGTCATCGGGGTAGATGCTGATGCCGAGGCTTGCCGTCACCCGGCAATCGCGACCCTGAAGCGTAAACGGCCGCACCACGGTCTCGAGCAGCTTCTTCGCCACTTCGGCGACCTGGCCCGCCTCGGTGAACTCCTCGATCAGCACCACGAACTCGTCGCCGCCCATGCGGCCGATCACGTCGCCTTCGCGCAGCGTGGCGCGCAGGCGGTTGGCGAGCTCGGCGAGCAGGATGTCGCCGACCGTGTGCCCGTGCGTGTCGTTGACGTCCTTGAATCCGTCGAGGTCGATGAAGAGCAGCGCGAGGCTGCGCTCGAAGCGGGCGGCCTGGGCAAGCGCCTGGTGCAGGCGGTCGTTGAACATCGTCCGGTTGGAAAGCCCCGTCAGCGGGTCGTGGCTGGCGAAGAAGCGCAGGTTCTGCTCGGCCACCTTGCGCGCCATGAACTGCCCGATCTGGCTGCCGATCGTGTGCACTGCCCCCATCAACCCGGGATCGGGCTGACGCGCTTCACGCCCGAACAGCTCGATGGCCCCGTAGAACTCCTCGCCGACCAAGATCGGAAAAGCAAACACCGAATGCAGCCCGGCTTTGAGCGCCGCCGCCCCCCGGCGCATGCTGATGTCCTGGGCCACGTCGGCGATCCAGACCGGCGCGTTGGCAGTCCACACCTGGTGTATCGGACCCGTGCTCGCTCCCGGCGTTTGCGTGCGCACGCGGCTGAACGCCATGAATTCCCGCACCTCGGGCGCGTCCACGCACCACGCTTCCATGCAGCGCAGTAGATTCGCCGTCCGGTCGAGCTCCCAGCGCGCCCCGTAGACCCATCCGCTCGCCTCGGCGATCGTGCGCAGGACCCGTGGCACCGCGTCCTCCACCGAGCGCGACTCCTCCAGTATCCGGGTGACGGCATGCTCCATCTGGAGCCGCCGCTCGGCGCGCTTGCGCTCGGTGATGTCGGTGGCAAGGGTGATGAATCCGGACGGCTGTCCGGCGGAACCCCGCACGACCGTCGTCGAGATGCTGACATTGAAGCAGGTGCCGTCCTTGCGCATGCGCACCGTCTCGAGATCCGTGAACGATTCGCCCCGCAGCAGCTGCTTGCGCAACGCAACCGCCTCGTCCTTCAGGTCGGGGGGAATAAAGGGCAGCGGCCCTCCCAGGACCTCCTCCTCCCTCCAGCCGAACATGCGCTCGGCGGCGGCGTTCCACGCGACGATGCGCAGGTCGCGGTCGCGTGCGATGATCGAGACCGGCGAAGCCTCGATCAAGGCCTCGTATTTCTGCGAGGTCTGCCTCAGCGCTTCCTCGATGCTCTGCTGGGCGCTGATGCGCTCGGAGAGCTCGCGGTTCGCCCGCGACAGCTGCTCCACCAGCTCGGAATTCTCGAATCGCACGCGCAGCGACTCCCGCACGATTTCGGCCAGGATCGGGCTGGTTCCCAGCACCACCCCCAGCAGCACGAGAAGGAGGACGCCCATGAAGATGTGCAGCGTGGTGCCTTGCGCAAACACCATGGCGATGAGCAGGAGGAAAGCCGGCAGCGCGTAGGCGAGAAACGCCTGGCGGACCGGCGCGAGCATCACCATGGCAGCCAGCATCATGCCCGCGATCAGGAAAATTGCCAGGAACTGGTGGGGCAGCGAGGAAACCGGGTAGAGGACCGAGCCGGCGATTCCCCACAGCAGGCCGGCAATGCCCGCTCCGACTGCAAAGCGCCGCGCCCACCGGGGCGCGTCGGCGTCCGGCGGGTTCGATCCGCTGTGCGCGCGGTACAGCAGGTAGCGCGCACCCGTCACCAGGAACATGGCGGTGAGCCACGCCCCGAGCAGGGTGCTCGAGACGATCCCCCACAGGGCAAAGACGAGGATGCTGGAGTTGATCAGGGTGCCGAGATACCCCGGCCGCGACAGCCGGTAGAGTTGGCGCACCTGCTCGGCGTAAATCCGGTTGTCCGTCACGTGATCGACCATGGCTGGTTCCACAGGCTATCCCGTTTGCTCCTGCTGTCGCAGGGACATTGTCGCAGGAGCGGATTGTTGCACAGTTTTCCTCGCGTATTTGCGCCCCTTCGACAGCCTCGGGACCGGCATGGAAGCTATGCCTTTTTCGCCTCGGGATTCAGCAAGTTGGGCGGCCGGCCGCCGGTCAACGCCGCGACCAGGTTGCGCGCCGCGGTCATCGCCATGGCGCGGCGCGTCGCCTCGGTGGAGCTGCCGATGTGCGGCATCAGCACCACATTATCCAGTTGCATGAATCCCGGGTTGAGCCTGGGCTCGTTCTCGAAAACGTCCAGGCCCGCCGTGCGGATGACACCTTCCCGCAACGCGGCGATGAGCGCTGCATCGTCCACCACGCCGCCGCGGGTCGAGTTGATCAGGATCGCGGTCGGCTTCATGAGCTTCAACTCCCGGCCACCGATCATGTGGTGGGTTTCCGGCGAATACGGCACCTGCAGCACCACGAAGTCGGATTGCTTGAGCAGCTCATCCTTCGTGACGTAGGTGGCGTTGAGGCTTTTCTCCAAATCGGGCGCGACCCGCGTCCGGTTGTGATAGAGCACCTTCATCTCGAAGCCCGCGGCGCGGCGCGCGATCGCCTGCCCGATGCGGCCCATGCCGAAGATGCCGAGCGTCGCGTGATGAACGTCCACGCCGAGCCACTGCTTCAGTCGCCAGCCCGTCCATTCGCCCGCCCGCACGCGGCGCTCGAGCTCGGTCAGGCGCCGCGCCGCGCCGAGTATCAGTGCCCACGCGAGGTCCGCGGTGGAGTCGTCCAGCACACCCGGGGTATTCGTCGCCATCACCCCGCGCGCGGTGCAGGCGGGAAGATCGATGTTGTTGTAGCCGACCGCGATGTTCGCGACGATCCTGAGCTTCGGGCACCGGGTGAGGAGCTTGTCGTCGATGCGATCGGTGAGCGCGCACATGACGCCGTCCTTGGCTTCGAGCCTGCGCGCGAGCGCCTCGGGATCGAACGGCGCGTCTTCCTGGTTGCTTTCAACCTCACAGTGCTGCCCGACGTAATCGAGCGTTTCGTCGAAGACTTCCCGCGTGACAAGGACTTTAGGTTTCATGACGATTCAAGTTCCAAAGGCATTAGCCACAGAGAACCGGGCTCGAGTCCGCGCGCTCATGGTCTCCTCCATCGCTGACGCTGACATGACAGGACCATCAGGCGACGACCTCGTTGAGCCTGGCTTCGATGAATTGTATCTGCTCGTGCTTCATCCTATGGCTCGAGTAAATCCACAGCAGTGCAACGAGCGCGATGAAGCCGCCGATGCCGAGCAGCTCTCCGCCCGCTGGCATGCCGGCCAGCTTCTGAAACACGCCCACCACCACGATGCCTAATCCGATCGCGAGCAAGCCGGCAAACTGGATCTTCGTGGCAAGCTTGTATTGCAGGCTGCCTTCGATGACGGTGCCTTCGCCGCCGGGGCGAAGCAATCCTTCGAACTCCACTGCGTCTCCCGCTCCGGCCAGGGGTGCTTTCCGCCATACCCTGACCCTCGACTCCTCTATGGCGCCCGTGAGGCGCTCTTTCAGATCGAACCGATCAGCAGAAAGCAGCGAGCGGAGCCTCGTCAAAGCCTCTGCTGTCGAGCGCGGCCCGGCCACGCGGAGCTCCTGCTTCCAGAATATGAACCCGCCGCTCATGCTGATACCTAGCTTCAGCCAAATGGGGTTCGGGATTCCTGGAACCTGTGCTACCGCTTCGCGGGGGCCGGCTTCTTTCCGAACCAGTAATCGTAGGCGATATGTGGATCGACGATGGTGTCGAGGGCCCAGCCGACGGTGCGCCGCGCCCACGCCTGTTGCGACTTGAAAACCCGCTCGAAAAAAGGGTTGTCCAGTGAACCACGCGCCACCAAGGCATTCCATGCTTTCAACTGGGCGCGCAGCACCTCCGGCGGCGTCTTCAGAAATCGGGTCCCCGGCTTGTTACGCAACTCTGCGTAATCTGTGGAGTAGCGATGAACGGCCTTCCACGACAGGTCCGCGCTGGCGGCCTGCGCGGCGTGTCGCACGATCCCCCTGAGATCGGCCGGAAGCGAGTCGAACCGCTTCTTGTTGAACAGGACCTCGAATACCTGGGCCGGCTGATGGTGGCTGCGCAGCATGCAGACGGGGAACACCTCTGCCAGCCCCAGCTGCCGGTCCGACGTGGCATTGTTGAACGCCACGGCATCGAGCCGGCCGCTGCGCGCGGCCGGGACGATCTCGTCGTCGGGCAGATCCTGAACCACCGCCCCCATCTGCCGGAACAGCTGAGCCGGCATCCCGCGCGCGTGCATGCGCAGGCCCTTCAGCTGGACAGCGGTCACCAGCGGCTTCCTGAACCACCCGAGCGGCTGCGTCGGCATCGGCCCGTGGAGAAATCCCGTCACGTTCAAGTGCAACACGCGGGCATAGAGTTCGTCGTACAGCGCCTTTCCGCCGCCGTATTCCATCCACGACAGGATGAAGTTGGCGTCCATGCCCAGGGCGGGCCCGGAGCCGAACAACGAGAATGCCGAGTCCTTGCCGCCCCAGTAGCCGGGGACCGCGTGGCAGCCGTCGATCACGCCCTTTTCCACCGCGTCGAGCAGCTCGCGCGGCTTGACGACGGCGCCCGCCGGGAGCACCTCGATGCGGATGCGCCCGCCGCTCATGTCGATCACCTTCCGGGCGTAATCGAGCGCGTACTCGTGAAAGATATCCTTGGCCGACCACGCCCCCTGGAACCGGAAGCTGACGGGCGATTGCGCCACGACGATCATCGGGAAGCCAGCGGTGGCGGCGCCGGTCCCCGCGGCGGCGAGGAAGCGGCGGCGCGAAGCAACGGGTCGTTCAGGCAACCCCGGCTTGCCCTTCAGGAAGTTCTCGCGCATTCCATCCCGAGACAGTCTGATTTTCACTCGTGGTACGCGCGCGAACCCCGGGGGAAAGCGCCTTGCGGCATCCATGCGACGGCGCGGAGTCGTGCGGCGGTCAGGCGCGCGCAAGAGGAACGATCAGGCCCGGCGCCGGCGGCTGGCGCGGGGCGGTACGCTCACTCATCCTTCTCCTGGAACGTGTCCCAGAGGTCCCGGGCCATCAACGCAAGGCCGATGATGATCACGACCCCGAGCGCGATGTCCTGCATCTTCAGCACATACGGCACGAGGAAACCGAGCAGGAGTATCACCGCGGCGAGCCCCGCCAGGACCTTGAATATCATGTCGTCTTCCTCCGCGTTCCCAAATCAGTCCGTCTCGACCGTGGCGGCAAGCCAGCGCGCGGTGCGCAGCAGGCGCGCGTCGTCGTGGCGCGGGCCGATGAGCTGGAGACCGAGCGGCAGGCCGTTTGCACCCTGCATGAGCGGCAGGCTGAGCGCCGGCATGCCGCACAGAGTCCAGAGCGTGCAGAACGCGGGATCGCCCGTGGAGGCAAGGCCCTTCGGGGCCGTGCCGGCCGTGGCCGGGGTCACGATCGCGTCGTAGCGCTCAAACAGCTCCGCGAATCCCTCGTTCAGCAGCGGGACGCGCGCGAGCGCCGCCTGGTAATCGAACGCGGTGTGCTTGCGGCCGCGTTCGAGTTGCGCGCGCAGCGAATCGCTGAGCTGGTCGCGTCCCCGGTCATACTCGACCACCAGGTTAGCGGCCATTTCGGCTTCCATGATCGTGCGATGCCACTCGAGCGCCTCCCGGGCGCTTTCTGGCAGCACGAACTCCTCGACGCGGTCGCCGAGTTGCGCGACGAGCTCTGCGAACGCCTCGCGCGTGTCCGGCTCGGTCCGGTCCCAAAGCGGCGTCTTCACAAACGCAAGCCGCGGCGGAAAGGGCGGTTCCTCCGCGGCGATCCGCAGAAACGGGATTCGCGCGCGCATGCGTGTATCCGGGTCCCGTTCGTCGAATCCCGCGAGCTCTTCGCAGGCAAGCGCGATATCCTCGATGGTGCGTGCGAACACGCCGGCGTGGTCAAGCGCGCGCGAGAGCTTGAGAACCCCATGACGGGAAATCAGGCCGTGGGTCGGCTTGAAGCCGTAGACGCCGCAGTAGGCGGCGGGACGGATCACCGAGCCATTCGTCTGCGAGCCCAGCGCCAGCGGCACCATTCCGCACGCGACGGCGGCCGCCGAGCCGCTCGAGGAGCCGCCCGGCGTGTGCTCGGCGTTGTGCGGATTGCGGGTCTTGCCCGGGGCGTAGGTGGCGAGCTCGGTGGTGACCGTCTTGCCCATGATCACCGCGCCGGCGGCGCGCAGCCGCGCGACGGCGGCGGCGTCCGTTGCGGGCGTGCGCCCGGCGTGCAGCACCGTGCCGTCCTCGGTCGGCATGTCGGCCGTATCGAAGATGTCCTTGATCCCGACCGGCACGCCGTGCAACGGACCGAGCGACGCACCCTCCTTGCGCCGTTCGTCGAGTGCGCGCGCCTGCGCGAGCGCGTGCTCGGGGTCGAGGAACGCCCACGCCTGCACGTTCGCGTCAACCTGGCGCACGCGCGCGAGGCACGCCTCGACGAGCTGCTCCGAACTGATCGCCCCGTCGCGCAGCGTCTGGGCCGCGTCGCAGGCTGAAAGCCAGTTCAGTTGCGTGGCTCGCATGCGCTCAGTTCCCGTATATCGCGCGCGGCAGCCAGAGCGAGATCCCGGGGTACACGTACACGACCAGCATCGAAACCAGCACGATGCCCAGGAACGGCAGGCAGCCCCAGAAAATCTGCGTGATCAGCACGTGCCGCGGCGCGACGCCCTTCAGGTAGTAGGCGGCCATCGCCATCGGCGGCGACAGGAACGCGGTCTGGAGGTTGAGCGCCACCAGGATGCCGAACAGCAACGGGTCGATCTGGAAATGCGGCAGCAGCGGCAGGAAGATCGGCACGAAGATGATGATGATCTCGGTCCACTCGAGCGGCCAGCCGAG
This sequence comes from Burkholderiales bacterium, assembly GCA_036398235.1. Taxonomy (GTDB): domain Bacteria; phylum Pseudomonadota; class Gammaproteobacteria; order Burkholderiales; family SG8-41; genus SG8-41. The sequence continues at coordinate 2,296 of DASWHI010000209.1, read as the reverse complement.
CACGAAGATGATGAACTGCGAGGCGATCAGGAAGGTCACCGGGTTCAGTTGCAGCCCGAGCACGAACTCCTTGATGATGCCCTCGCCGCCGAGATAGCTGAACACGCCCGCGAAGGTGGCCGAGCCGACGAACAGGAAGCACACCATGGCGGAGGTGCGCGCCGTGAGGTATACGGTCTCCTGCAGGCGCCCCCAGGTGAGTGCGCGGTAGGCCGCCGCGAGCACGATCGCGCCCAAGGCGCCAACCGAAGCGGCCTCCGTCGGCGTCGCCAGGCCGAACATGATCGCCCCGAGCACGCACATGATCAAGACCGCGAGCGGCACGAACGACTTGGCGAGAAGCACGAACACCTGCCCCGCCGGCACATTCGACTTGTCCTTGGGCAGCGGCGGCGCGAGCTCCGGCTTGAACATCGCGAGCCCCACGACGAAGACGATGTACATGGCGGCCAGGACAAAACCGGGGATCAGCGCCGCCGCGTAGAGCTGCACCACCGACAGACCGGCCATGGCGGCGTAGACGATGAGCAGGATCGAGGGCGGGATCATGATGCCGAGGCACCCGCCCGCGCACACCACGCCGGAGGCGAGCCGCACGTCGTAGCCGGCCTTGAGCATCTGCGGGAAGGCGAGTAGTCCCATGAGTGTCACCACCGCGCCTACGATCCCCGTCGCCGTGGCAAACAGTGCGCAGGTGACCAGGGTCGCCACCGCGAGCGATCCCGGAATCCGCCGCAACGCCACCTGCACGGCACCGAAGAGGGCGTCGAGGATGTTGGAGCGCTCCACCATATAGCCCATGAACAGGAACAGCGGCACCGCGACCAGCACGTCGTTGTTGAGCACCGTGAAGGTGTTCTGCGTGAGGAGGTAGAACACGCGGCTGTCGAAGAACGCCTGATCCGGCTGGAAATAGGCGTAATAGCCGAAGCCCACGCCGAGCGCCATCAAGGTAAAAGCGACCGGATACCCGATCATGATGGTGAACACCAGGATCCCCAGCATGACCAGCGCAATCACCGGGTCGCTCATGGCGAATTTCCTTGCGGCGTGTCCTGGGTCGCGGCCCGCGCCTGCTTGATGAGCTGGTCTTCCAGCTCCTCGACATCGTGCAGCCGTTGAGGCCAGTTGCCGTGGCGCAAGCAAAGGATGCAGCGCATCACCTCCGCGACGCCCTGCAGCACAAGCAGCCCGGCGCCAAACGGAATCAGCATCTTGAGCGGCCATATTGGCACACCCGCCGGGCTGTTGACGCTCACCTCGCGGATGCGCATCGACTCGAAGCCGTAGCCCCAGCCCGCATACACCAGCGCGAGGATGCCGGGAAAGTAGAACAGGATGTACAGCACGAGCTCCACGGTCGCCTGCGTGCGCGGCCGCCAAAGGCGGTAGAACATGTCCGCGCGCACGTGCCCGCCCCGCGAAAGCGTGTACGCGCCGGCCATGAAGAACATCGCGCCGTAGAGCGTGTAGCTCATGTCGAAGGCCCAGCTGGTCGGGGCGTTCAGCAGGTAGCGCATGAACACCTCGTAGCAAGTACCCATGACGAGGATCAGCATGCACCAGGCGAAGGCGTGACCGACCGTCTTGCTGAGCTGGTCGACGCCGTAAATGAATCTATTCATGTTGCGGGCGGAATGCGGCTACGCGAGAAAAATGGGGCGGCACCTTGAAGTGCCGCCCCAGTCGCGTCCGGTCCGGACGTCCTCAGGCCGGTATCTTGGTCTTGAAGATGTGCTCGTAGCCGAGCCGGTAGTCCGCCTCGTTGAACATCACGTAGTAGGCGGAGCGCTTGGCGAAGTCGCGCTGCGATTGCACTACTTTCGCGAAGAACGGGTCCGCTTTCGACAGCCGCGCGGTGAGCACGTCCCAGGCCTTGAGCTGCTCGGCCATGATCGACTTCGGCGTGCGAATCACCTTGACCTTGTGCCTGGTGATCAGCTCCTGCAGGTCGCGCGAGTAATTGTCGATCCCGGTCCAGTAGTTCGCCGAGCTCGCGGCCTCGGCGGAGTACCGCAGAATCGCCTGCAAGTCCTTCGGCAGCGCGTCCCAGCGCTTCTTGTTGAAGATGATCTCGAAGAACTCCATCGCCTGGTGGAAGCTGCCCATCATGTAGTTCTTGAGCACGTCCTGGGCGCCAAAGCGGCTGTCCGAGGTCGGGTTGTTGAACTCGAATGCATCGATCACGCCGCGTTGCAACGCCGGCATGATCTCGCCGCCGGGCAGCTGCGTCACCTTGGTGCCCATCTCCTGGAACAGATCGGCCGCCAGGCCCACCGTGCGGTACTTCAGGCCC
>DASWHI010000208.1:0-6480 GCA_036398235.1 Burkholderiales bacterium | reverse complement strand
TGTCCTTTCGGCACGGAGCGCCGCCGCGAGCCGGTCCTGGCCGGCGCGGGTCGCGGCTTCGATCAGGGTGAGGTCGAGCAGGTCGCGCTGGGCGTGACTGCCGCCGAAACGGTGCGCGTAGCTCCGGATGGGCCGCAGCAGCCGGACCGTTTCCGCGTAATCGCCGTCGCCGAACGCTTTGATCGCCCGCGTTGCGGTGTCACCCACCTCGCGGGTGAACTGCGCGTTGTCGCCAGCGGCATCGATCGCCGCGCGCTGCGCTTCCAGCACTGCATCGGCAGTCTTGGCCCGGCCGGCACCGACGAACGCCATCATGGCGTGCATGTCGTTGAAGGCGTAGTTTCCGGCGCTCGCGAGAGGTTCCCAGTTCCGTGCAACGGCGTCCCAGCGATTGCCGAGATTCACGCCGCGCAGGTGGAGCCGCCACAGCATCGCCGAAGCGTCGATCATTTCGAGCACCACGCTCGAGGCTTTGCCATAGATGGGGCCGTCGAACAGCGCCAGCGCCTCGTCGATTTCGTCGAGGCCGAGATGGAACAGCGCCAGATGCCACCAGTTGTGCACGGCGAAAAAGCTGTCGCGCGCCCAGTTGTCCGTATTCGCGCGCATCCAGGCGATGCCCTCGCGGCGGCGCCCCTGCATCTCCATTACGTGCGCCACGGCGTGCTGGCCCCAGGTATCACGCGGCTCCAGCTCGACGCTCAGCCGGCCCTGCGCCTCGGCGCGCAGGAAATCGCCGGTTTCCTCCAGTCCGAACGCATGCATGCCGAGCACCGCGTGATAACCGGGCACGCCTTTGCCCCAGGCGGACAGGGCGCGGGCGATCCGGTCGCGCAGCATGCGCGAGTCTCCGGTGAAGAAGTCGATCTGGTGCCCGGCCTGGAGCGCCAGCGCATCGCGCGGATAATCCACGCTCAGATCCTCGAGCTCCCGGCCTGCGGCGCGCCAGCGCCCCTTGATGAGGTGCCCGATCGTTTGCAGGTGGCGTGTCTCGCGCTCGTTTGCGGGAAGCGCCGCTGCCGTCGCGTAGGCGTCGCGCGCGACCGGCAGTCCGCCGGGCTCGGTGCCCATCAGATACAGGTACGCCTTCAGGACATGTCCCATCACGAGCTCCGGGCTGTCGGCGAGCGCGCGCTCGACCGTCGCGACCGGGTCGCCGATGTAGCAGCGCAATTCGTGCAGCCCTTGTTCGAGCGCGGCCAGGCTGTCTGCGTTCGCCCCGCTCACTTCGTATCCAGCAGTGTCTTTCATGGCAATCGTTCCCTGGTCTGGTTGATGGCTTGATTAACGCACCGTGTCCGCCTTCAGGCGGTTGTCGGTGCCGCAAACGCGAGCCGGACTATAACGAAACGGGGACGACGCGTGGATGACCACGCCGCCGGAATTCTTGCCCGATCCGCCGGAATCGCGGCCCCACGGGGACGCGCATTCCGCATGGCGAAATCTCCCGCGGGCTCGGTTTTCTTTCCGGTGGGAGCAGCTACTCGAACAAGCGCTCGGGCAGGGGCAGGCCTGCGAGGTCCTCGGCCGTAAGGCGGCCGTCGGGCTCGATGCCGAAGCGCTCGAGGACGTGGATCAGCTGGCGCGCGTGCTGCGCCGAATGCCAGGTCGAGCGCTCGAATCGCCTAAGAAACGTCTTGAAACACCCGAGGCGCGGGACGGCGCTTGGCACGCTCCGGCGTTTATCGTTTCGCGTAGTTCCAATCTGATTTCTTTGATTCGCTGTCGTCGTTAGGCGACATTGATTCCATCAATGCGATATTTACTGCAGCCTGCATTTCACGTGACAATTGATTGTCTAATTGTGACCACTCAGCGCGGATCAGAACTGTGAAATCCTGAATACGGAGGATCGCATGGCACGCGATCTCGACTCGGTAAGAGCGGCCCTCGGTAATAGTCGGAGCAGGCTTCTGCCCCAGACGAATGTCGTTGCAACGGGGGTGGGCTACATGTTCACGCGGGGACGAAAGACCGACGAGCTGTCCATCGTTGGTTCCGTCACCCGGAAAGTCGCCCTGAGCCAACTCGCACCGCGCGACCAGGTGCCTTCGACCATCGACGGCATCCCGACCGACGGGGTGGCCACCGGCGCCATCCGGGCGTTGCAAGCTCGGACGGCGCGGCACCGGCCGGCCCCGGGCGGGGGCAGCTTAGGACATCGCGACATCACGGCCGGCACCCTCGGATGCCTGGTGAGCAGGGGAGGCCAGCTCTTCATCTTGACCCACCCGGTTCGCGGTCGTCTGCCGGGGAGAGAGAAGCCAGCCTGAACATAAGATCGGTTATGCGTGTTGCGGCAGCTTTTCCGCCCCAGCTCCCGGCGCTTCGGCTTGGCGCGGCGGGATCGCGGCTGGATTGATTTTCCTATCGTTCCTATCGTTCACTTTCAGCGAGACAGAAAGGAAACCCCATGACCCCCTTCCGCGCCGTCTCCTTGATCGCGTGTCTGCTCGGGCTCGCCGTCTTCTTATCCGGTTGCAAGACCACTGCGACCGGCGACACCCTCAGGTACAGATTCTCCGACGTCCGATCCAACAGTCCGTCTGCCGGAGCGCGCCCGACTCCGACCGATTTCCAGCTCCGCGCAAAATCGTGGAAGCACGAGTGGCGATGCGACGCCTTCGACACGTGTGACACCGACTTCCTCACCACCGTATATGTCTTCGACACGCGAACCGGAAAACAAATAAACTGGAACCGCGTCGAGGTATTCTTGAAGGAGGACGGCTGCAACGCCACCCTCGACGATCGCGCGAAGTACAAGACCGTCACCAATACTGAATTCGTGTCGTTCGGGTGGGGCGACAACCGAAAAGGGAAGTATGAGCATGTCAGCGCCCTCCTCGTCTTTTACGCCGACTGGGGAAGCGTCAATGCGCACGTCCGAACGATAGTCTGCCCGTAGATTCGCACGTCGTTCCCCGATCGCGGCTCGAGCGGTCGGGGAGGGAGATGCCAGCGTGAACGTAAAACCCGTTATGGCGGCAGCTTTTCCGCCCCTGCTCCCGGCGCTTCGGCTTGGCGCGGCGGGATCGTGGCCGGATTGATTTTCCTATCGTTCACTCAAATAGCCGTTCCGGCAACGGCAGGCCCGCCAGATCCTCGGGCGTCAGCCGGCCGTCGGGCTCGATGCCGAAGCGCTCGAGGACGTAGATCAATTGCCGCGCATGTTGCGCCGAGTGCCAGGTCGAGCGCTCGAAAACGGCGTGCATCGGCTGCATGCCGTAGTAAGTTTTCATCTTCCTGGTGAGCAACTTGTCCTCCAGCCCGCCCCACCATTTCTGCAGCCTGCCGATCACTTCCTCGCCGTAGCCCGCGATTTCGGCGCCGGTCAGGAACGTGCCGTCCTTGGGCGGCACATTGGCCTGCTGCACCGCGTATTCGACGCCATCGATCGCGCTTTCCAGAAACGCCTCGCCGATACGGAATGCATGGTGGGCCAGCAGCCGGATCGAGCGGTCGCGGTTCTCCACGACGCGCTCGTTCATACTCCCGGCCGGCATCTGGCGCACGTAGCGCTGCAGCGCCCGCAGCACGTTGATCCACTTCCTGAGGAGCTGATCGGGCGGAAGCGGCTTGTGCCCGGTGCCCTGCAGCCCGACGAACTCGGCGACGTCCTCCAGGTTCTGGCCGAAGACGTAGTTTTTGCCCTTGGCGACGACGGGCACGTTGCGGACCCCCAGGGCGAGCAGCTTCTCCCGCCCGCCGGGATCATTCAGCACGTCGATCACGACATGGTCGATACCCCTCCGCGAAAGAAACTCTTTCGCCCTGAGACAACTGCTTCACCCAGGCTGGAGGAATAGAGTGATTTTCTCGATGGCGCCCATGGAGGGTCCTTTGCAAAGTCAACGCGCGGAGACTAATGCTTGCGATCCGCCGGCGTCAAGGATCCTTCTGCTTTCAATCTTCGTCCTTCATGTCAACCGCTCCCGGCGGACACTCCTCGACGGCCTCCGCGTAGTCGCGCATGCGCTCCGCGGACTCGATGATGCCGCCGCCCAGGCACACCTGGCTCTCGTAGAGCACAACCGACTGGCCGGGCGTGACCGCCCATTGCGGCTCGCCGAACTCGATCACGCAGCGCTCGGCTCCGCTGGAGACGAGCGTGCACGCCGCGTCCTTCTGCCGGTAGCGGGTCTTCGCGCTGTACACCCAGTTGCAGTGAGGGGAGGAGCCGCTGATCCAGTTGAGGTCGAGCGCCGTCAGCCGGTCGGCGAGCAGAGCGGGATGGTCGTGGCCCTGCACCGCGATCAGCCGGTTGTTGCGCATATCCTTTGCGGCGACGTACCACGGGTCGCCCGCGCCCTCGCGATGGCCGCCGATGCCGAGCCCCTGGCGCTGGCCGATGGTGTAGAACATCAGCCCATGGTGGCGGCCGACGAGCCGGCCTTCCGGCGTGCGGATGTCGCCCGGGTTGTCCGGCAGGTAGCGGTTGAGAAACTCGCGAAACGGGCGCTCGCCGATGAAGCAGATCCCGGTCGAGTCCTTCTTGTCGTGGACGGCAAGCCCCGCGCGGCGCGCGATCTCCCGCACGTCGCGCTTGTAGAGCCTGCCGAGCGGAAACAGCGTCCGCGCGAGCTGCGCCTGGTCGAGGCGGTAGAGGAAGTAGCTCTGGTCCTTGGTGCCGTCCTCCGCCTTGAGCAGCTGGCGGAGGCCGTCCGCTTCGCGCACCTGCGCGTAGTGGCCGGTGGCGATCCAGTCGGCGCCGAGGCCGAGGGCGTGATCGAGAAACGCCCGGAACTTGATCTCGGCGTTGCACAGCACATCCGGGTTGGGCGTGCGGCCGGACTGGTATTCGCGCAGGAAATTGCCGAACACCCGTTCCTTGTACTCGGCCGAGAAATTGACGACGTCGATCTCGATGCCGAGCTTCTCGGCCACCGCCACGGCGTCCACCAGGTCCTCACGGGAAGAGCAATACTCGCTGGTGTCGTCGTCCTCCCAGTTCTTCATGAACAGGCCCGACACCTCGTAGCCCTGCTCCTTGAGCAGCAGCGCGGCGACGGAGGAGTCCACTCCGCCCGACATGCCGACGATGACGCGCTTGCCGGCCATGGGTTCAGGATGAATGATGGTAGAGAACGTCGAGCGGGAAGCCGCGACCGGCGAGGTGATCGTCGATACAACGCATCACCAGCGGCGAGCGGTGGCGGGCCGTCTCGCGCCGGATTTCGTCGGGGGTAAGCCAGACCCCGCGGATGATGCCGGCATCGAGCGGGCGGCCGGGCTCGGGCCCGGCGATCGTGCCGGTAAATGCGAAGCGGATGTAGGTCACGTCGTCGGCGCTCGAATGATATTGATAGACCCCGAGCAAGCCGGTCGGTTCGAATGTGTAGGCAGACTCTTCCAGCGTCTCGCGTGTGACGGCGTGGGCGAGGGTCTCGCCCGGATCAAGATGCCCGGCGGGCTGATTGAAGAGGCGCCCGCGATTGGTGTGCTCCTCGACCAGCAGGAAGCGGCCGTCGCGCTCAACGATCGCGGCCACGGTGACGCTGGGTTTCCAGATCATGGAGCATCGATTCTACCTCCGACCTCGCGTCCCCCTACGCTGTGTCCCGCTGCAAACAAAAAAGGCAGGGCTCGCGCCCTGCCTTTCTTGGACGGAGCTTGATTACTTCGCCGCTTCGGACTTCTTCGTATCCGCCTTCTTGGTCGTAGCCTTCTGCTTGGTCGTGGACTTCTTTTTGGTATCGGCCTTGGCCTTCGTCTGGTCCTTCTTCTGGACCGTGCCTTGCGCCGGTGTGCCCTTGTCGACTTGCGCCTTTTTCTGGTCCTTCTTCTGGTCCTGCGCGAAAGCGACCGGGGAAGCAGCCACCACCGCAAATACGGCGGCCAGCACTGCAGTCAGAAGCTTCTTGCTCATGAGTAGTCCTCTAGGTAGTTGAACGTCGATTGTTTGCAGCAAACGACCGAAATCCCGGTCAACGCCTATAACGGCCCAGTCACGCCGCCGGTTGACAGGGTGTGCACGAGCTTGAAGTCTTGATTCGCGTCCGAGAATTGCTTCAAATAAATCAAGCGGATGCAACCGACCGTCATGCTCTGCCGCGCGCTACTTGTCGGTTGAAACCGTTAGCGGGCTGATGCGCAGCGCTACGCTGCTACCGGCTCGCGCAACGCCTGCGTCAGGAGTTCGTAGCCGGGGAGGGTCAGAAACTCGACGTATTCGTCGCTGGTAATGAGCCGGTCGAAGAGTTTCGCGGCGTCATCATAATGGCCCGCGGCCCACCCGTCCGCGCCGAGCAGCGCTCGCACCCGGGCAAGCTCCTCCGGCAGCAGCTTGCGGACGAGCTCCTTGGTCACCTTGCGGCCGTCCTCGAGGACGCCTTTCGGGCTGCGAATCCACTGCCAGATCTGGGAGCGCGAAATCTCGGCGGTTGCCGCGTCCTCCATCAGATTGAAGACCGGCACGCAGCCGTTGCCGGCGAGCCAGGCGCCGATGTACTGGATGCCGACGCTGATGTTGTTGCGCAG
>DASWHI010000207.1:0-3564 GCA_036398235.1 Burkholderiales bacterium | reverse complement strand
GCCGGCGAGCTGAAGCGGCGTCATCACTTCCTCGAGCCCGAGCCAGCCGAACGCGATCGTGGTCACGGGGCCGAGCGCGCCGATGATGGCGACGGTGTTGGCGCCGACCCGGCGCAGCGCTTCCGAGGTCATGAATATCGGCACCGCCGTGCTCACGACGGCCATCGCGACCGCGTAGCCGTACACGGGCGCTGGCAGGTCGAGCGCGGAAATCGGGCGGAGCAGCAGGAACTGCAGGATGCAGGCGATGCTCGCCGCGCTCATCGCGTAGGCCGAAAATCGCACCGAGCCCACGCGCTGAATCACCTCGGCGCCGGCGACGAGGTAAAGCGCGTAGCAGATGGAACTCGCGAACGCCAGCGCCGCGCCGAGCCAGAAGTTTTTCTCCTCCCCGCCCAGCGACTGCGCAAACACCAGCAGAAGGCCGGCGTAGGTGAGAACCAGGGCCGCAATCTCGCGCGCGGTCACGCGCTTGTGCAGGAGAGCCGCCGAGAGGATCACGACGATCGTTGGGTAGGTGAACAGCAGCAGGCGCCCCAGCCCCGCGGGTATGTACTGGAGGGCGAGAAAGTCGAGAAAGCTCGCCCCGTAGTAGGCGAGGATGCCGAGCGCGACAACGGCTGCCAGTTCGCGCCCGGCGAGCGGACGGTGCTCCGCCGCGCTCCTCACCCACACCGCCGCCCCGATGAAGAACGGTACGGAGAACACCATGCGTAGCGCAAGCAGCGTGACCGGGTCGGTCACGTAGGCATACGCGAGCTTGATGAAGATCGGGCGCAGCGAGAAGAACACCACCCCGCCGATGGCGAGCGCGAGCCCGGCGGCGAACCAGCCGCGGCTTCTTTCGGCCCGGCTCAAGGCGGGCACCGCCCGGTCATGCCTGCGGAATGCATTTTTCAGCCGCTGGAAAAGACGTGATTGTGCCAGCGAAGCGCCCTGTTTGCTCGCGTTGGTGCCGGCCAGGAGGCTGCCGTGCGGTAAGCTTCGGGTGACAACCCGGATCGCATCATTCTTGGAACAGAAAGCCAACCCTCTCCTCGCGCTCAGCGTGCGCGACTTTCGCCTCTATTGGCTGGCCCTGGTCACGCAGGTCGTCGGCCAGCATATGTTCGCATTCACGCTGGGCTGGCTCACCTTCGAGATCACGGGATCGCAGGCGCAACTGGGCCTGATCCATCTCTGCGGTTTCGTGCCCCAGTTCGCCCTGACGCTGCTGGGCGGCGTGCTGGCCGATCGCATCGATGCCCGGAAGCTCATCGGCACCGCGCAGGTGAATGCCGCGATCACAATGATCATGGTCGGCGTGGTGACACTGCTCGGCGTGGCGCAGCTGTGGCACCTCGCGCTCGGGGCATTTCTATGGGGGCTGTCGGCCGCCATCGACGAGCCCGCGCGCGCGTCGTTTTTCCCGCGCCTGCTGCCGCGCCCGCTGTTGCGCTCCGCGGTGCCGCTGATCTCCATGGCTTTCGGCAGCAGCCGCGTGATCGCCCCCTCGATCGCGGGTTTTCTCATAGCCGCGGCGGGCGCGCCGGCGACGTTTCTCGCGTGCGCGGCGGCGGTCAGCACGATGATCGCGGTGCTGTTCCTGGTTCGCCCGGCGCACGGCGCCGCGCGTCCGCATGAGAGCCTCCTCAACAGCTTTACCGAGAGCCTGCGTTACATACGCGCCAACGAAGCATTCGCCAAGGCGATCGGCGCGGCGCTGCTCAACGCAACCCTGGCCATGGGCTTCATCCACATGCTTCCGGTATTCGCCAAGGATGTCTTGCAGGTCGATTCGCGGGGCCTTGGCATCCTCGCCTCCGCCGCCGGTGTCGGCGCCCTGGCGGGCTTTCTTTCCTATGGCTGGCTGCAGTCGCGCCTGTCGCCGAGAAACCTGATGGTGGGCGCCCTGACGGTGTACAACGTGGCGTTGATCGGCCTCGCGTTCAGCGACTGGTACTGGCTTTCCTTCTGCGCGATCCTCGTCGCCGGCCTGTGCCACGGCTACTTCGTGACCTGCGTGCAGGTGATGCTGCAAACCCTGGTCGAGGACCATTACCGCGGGCGGGTGATGAGCGTGTTCGCGCTGGTATGGAGCCTCATGTTCTTCAGCGGTTTCCTGCTGAACACCGCAGGGGAGTGGGTGGGCCCGCACCTGGCGCTCGCGGGAGGCGCGGTGATCGTGCTTGCCTACGTGTGGCTGTCGCTGGTGCATGCTACGGCGCTGAAGAAAGTAGTCCTGGCGCCCAAGCCGGGCTGAGTTTCTGGCGGCCGCGCCCCGCGTGATAAAATTTGCAATATTTTAGCGAGTTATGCAGTGGGCAGGGGCCGCACATGGCAGGTCACAGCAAGTGGGCGAACGTCCAGCACCGCAAGAACCGGCAGGACGCGAAACGCGGCAAGATTTTCACCCGCCTGATCAAGGAAATCTCGGTCGCCGCGCGGTTGGGCGGCGGCGATCCGGACGCGAACCCGCGGTTGCGCCTGGCGATGGACAAGGCCTACGGCAACAACATGCCCAAGGACAACGTCGAGCGCGCGGTGAAGCGCGGCACCGGCGGCCTCGAGGGCGCCAATTACGAGGAGATCCGCTACGAAGGCTACGGGGCGGGCGGGGCGGCGGTCATGGTGGACTGCATGACGGACAACAAAACGCGCACCGTGGCCGACGTGCGCTCCACGTTCACCAAGCACGGCGGCAACCTGGGCGGAGCAGGATCGGTCGCGTTCCTGTTCAAGCACTGCGGGCAGCTCATGTTTCCCCCCGGAACGAACGAGGATGCGCTCATGGAAGCGGCGATCGAGACCGGCGCGGAGGACGTGATCACCAGCGACGACGGCAGCATCGAGGTCGTGACCGCGCCCAATGATTTCGTCGCCGTCCGCACCGCGCTCGAGAAGAAGGGCTTCAAGGCGGCGCTGGCGGAGGTCACGTTCAAGCCGACGGCCGAGAACGCGATGAAGGGCGACGAGGCGGCGCGCATGCAGAAGCTGATCGACGCGCTCGAGGGCATAGACGACGTGCAAGAAGTCTATACGACGGCTGTCCTGGAGAACTGACGATTCGGATCCTGGGCATCGATCCTGGACTGCGCGTGACCGGTTTTGGCGTCATCGACAAAAACGGCACCAAGCTCTCCTACGTCGCAAGCGGGCGCATCCGGACGCCCGACGCCGGGCTCGACCGGCGCCTGAAGGCCATACTCGAGGGCCTCGGCGAAGTCATCGCCGAGCACCAGCCGGCGCAGGTCACGATCGAGAAGGTCTTCGTCAACGTCAATCCCAGTTCAACGCTGCTGCTCGGCCAGGCGCGCGGCACGGCGATCTGCGCCGCGGTGCTGCACGGCCTGCCGGTGGCGGAGTACACTGCCCTGCAAGTGAAGCAGGCGGTGGTGGGCAACGGCCACGCGCAGAAGCGGCAGGTGCAGGACATGGTGCGGCGGCTCTTGCAGCTCGGCGCCGATCCGAGCCCGGATGCCGCCGACGCGCTGGCGTGCGCGATCTGCCACGCGCACGGCGGGCAGGGGCTCGGGCGCCTCGCGACGGCCGGCTTCCGCATGAAGCGCGGCCGCCTGGTCTGAG
>DASWHI010000206.1:0-19986 GCA_036398235.1 Burkholderiales bacterium | reverse complement strand
GCGCCGCCGCGGTGTTCGGCTGGACTTTCACCCAGCCCTTGACGCCAAACGGGGCGGAGATCCGCCCCATCGTCACCAGCCGCTCAGGCGGTCTTGGTCTGCTCACCGTGCTGCTTGACGAGCCGCGCCACGGTGTCGGAGAGCCGGGCGCCCTTGCCCGTCCAGTGCGTCAGGCGCGCGCCATTGATGCGCAGCCGTTCGCGTCCCTCCGGCGCCTTGGGATCGTAGAAGCCGATGCGCTCGATGAAGCGGCCGTCGCGCGCGCGCCGCGAGTCCGCGACCACCATATTGAAGAAGGGGCGCTTCACCGCGCCGCCACGTGCCAGACGGATGACCACCATGGGTTTTGCCTGCCCTGAAAGTGCGGAAAGGGCGTGATTTTACGCCAGTTTTTGGCGCTTTCGCAAGGCGCACCGGAGCGCTGCGCTAACATGCTGCCTGCTTTCGAGGGAATCCGCGATGACGCCACCCCATACTCCCGCACAACGGCTCGATGCCGCGCTCGCCGAGCGCTTCGGCGCCGCGCCCGCCATCGACCCCGAACTGCCCGGGCTCGACGAGCTCGCGCGCATGGCCGAGCACCGGTCGCACCGCAAATTCGCCCGCCGTGAGGTGGAGCCGGCGCTGCTGCGCCTGCTCCTCGCGTGCGCGTTCTCGGCGCCGTCGAAATCGGACCTGCAGCAGGCCGACGTGATTCACGTCGCCGATCGCGCGAAGGTAAAGGCGATTGCGGACGGCATCCCCGACATGCCGTGGATCGCGGACGCGCCGGTATTCCTGGTATTCGTCGGCAATAACCGCCGCATCCGGCAAATCGGCGGCTGGCGCGGCAAGCCCTTCGCCAACGACCACCTCGATCACTTCCTGAACGCCGCGGTGGACACCGCGCTCGTGATGATGAGCTTCATCCGCGCTGCAGAAGCTGCGGGGCTCGGAGCCTGTCCGATCAGCCACGTGCGCAACCACCCGCATGAACTCTGCCGGATGCTTGAGCTGCCCGACTGGATGTTTCCGGTAGCGGGCCTGTGCGCGGGCTATCCCGCCGAGCCCGGCCGCATCACGCCGCGCCTGCCGCTCGATGTCACCGTGCACGTGGATCGATACGACGAGTCCGGCGCCAGGGAGAGAATCGACGCCTACGACCGGCGCCGGCACGCCCTGCTGCCCTACCGCAGGCAGCGCTACTCCGATCGCTATCCCAACGCCGACTTCTACGGCTGGTCGGAGGACAAGGCGCGCCAGTACTCGGTGCCCGAGCGCGCCGACTTCGGCGCCTTCATCCGGTCCAAACGCTTCAACCTGGGGTGAGGCGGCGTCAGCGCAGGTTTGCCGGCGCATTGCGCCGCCACAGGTGCGCGCGCCAGTGGATTGCGATGACAGCGGTGAACACGAGGCCGATCCCGCAATAGAGCGTCGCGGTCATGGGAAAGCCGATGCGGGCGATCAGCGGCGCGGAGATCAGCAGTCCGGGCAGGTTGCCGTAGAGCGCGAGCATCCGCATCCCCATGACGCGCCCGCGGTAGCGCACGTCCGAGTTGCGCAGCAGCATTGCCGCCATCGGAATGAGGCCCAAGCTTTGCACGACCCCGGTCACTATCAGGACCGCGATGCCGGCCACGGGGTGAGGCATGTGCGCAAATACGAGGAGCAAGGCGTACCAGCCCACGCCGAACACGAGCCCCATGCGCCCCGGGCGCACGGCGTGCCCGATCCGGCTCAGCACCATCGACCCGACTAGCGCACCGAAGGAAGCGCCCGCCACCATGTACCCCAGCGTCGTCTGGTCGGACGAATAGACTTCCTTCGCCACGTACGGCAGCAGCCCGGTGAACAGCGGGAACGCCGTCAGGTTGAGCAGGAAAGCGAAGCAAATCGCCCCGAGCAGGTGAGGCGTGTTCCAAACGTAGGCAAACCCTTCCCTGAGATCGCGCCAGGGGGACGCGCGGGGACGCGCGGACTCGTTACCGGCGGAGCCGGCCGTTTGCGGGGAGCGCGTCGAGGCCCCCGCTTCGCCGGCGCGACCTTTCGATGACGTGTCGCGGGGGCGGGCGGCCTCGCCCGATGCATCCCGCGCCGCGTGGTGCAGGGGTCGGGAGCTCACCGCTTTGAAGGTCAGCAGGACACTGGTCGCGTAGAAGGTCACGACCACTGCGTAGGCCGGTCCCATGCCGAGCACCGCGACCAGCCCCGCCCCGGTCAGGGCCCCCGCGATCCGCGCGGAATCCTGCGTCGTGCGCTGGATGCTCATCGCCCCCACCAGCCGGTCGGCCGGCATGGTTTCGGCGACGAGCGCCGCGCGCATCCCGATGTCGGAAGGCCGCACCAGGCCCATCACCGCAGTGATCGCAAGCACGATCGCCGGCGTGACCATGCCGAAAAACGCGACGGACATGAGTATCGCTGCCAGCGTCGCGTAGAGGCCGCGCATGGCGCAAAGCAGGTTGCGGTGGCCGATGCGGTCGCCCATCACGCCGAACATCGGCGCGAGCAGCGTGCCGATGTACAGGAGCGACGCAAACACCGTCAGCATCAGCACGGATTGGGTCTCGACCAGCACGTACCAGCCGAGGATCAGCGTCTCCATCTCGAACGCCCACGAGGTGGCGAGATCGGCGGGCCACTGAAAGCGGAAACTGCGGACCCGGAACGGCGCGAGGGCGGGGACGCGCAGTCCTGCCTTTGTCGAATCACTCATCTTGGAAAAAATGGGGTCAGGTTCGATTTTCTGGCCTCATGCATCCTGCAGACTGCAGAAAATCGAACCTGACCCCATTTTTTCACCGCATTCCCGGGAACATGCCCTTCATCGAGCGCATCATCTGGGCGATGCCGCCCTTCGATGACATCATCTTCATCATCTTCTGCGCCTGCTCGAACTGGTTGAGCAGGCGGTTCACCTCCTGCACGGTCACGCCGGCCCCCGCCGCGATGCGGCGCTTGCGCGAAGCCTTGATGAGCTCGGGCCGCGCCCGCTCCTCGCGCGTCATCGAATTGATGATGCCCTCGAGGCGGCGGATCGCCTTGTCGTCCATTCCCGGCGCGCCCTGGGCGAGCTGCGCCAGGTTTCCGGGAAGCTTGTCCGCGAGCGCGGCGAGCCCGCCCATCTTCTTCATCTGAACCACCTGCTGCTTGAAGTCCTCGAGGTCGAAGTCCTTGCCCGACTTCACCTTCTGCGCGAGCTTCTCGACTTGCGCACGGTCCACGCTCTTCGTCACGTCCTCGATCAACGAGAGCACGTCGCCCATGCCGAGGATGCGCGAGGCCATGCGATCGGGATGAAACGGCTCGAGCGCGTCGAGCTTTTCGCCCACGCCCGCGAACTTGATCGGCCGGCCGGTCACCTCGTGCACCGATAGCGCCGCGCCGCCGCGCGCATCGCCGTCGAGCTTGGTGAGGATGATGCCGGTCAGCGGCAGCGCGTCGGCAAACGCGCGCGCGGTGTTGACCGCATCCTGTCCCTGCATCGCGTCCACCACGTATAGCGTCTCGATGGGCTTCAGCACGGCGTTCAACTCGGCGATCTCGCGCATCATCGCCTCGTCGATCGCGAGCCGCCCCGCGCTGTCCACGATCAGCACGTCGGCATAGTGCGTGCGCGAGTGGCCGAGCGCGCGCGCCGCGATGTCCGCCGGTTTCTCGCCCGCCGCGGAGGGAAAGAACTCGGCGCTGACCTGCGCCGCGAGGGTCTTCAGCTGCTCGATCGCGGCCGGCCGGTAGACGTCGCAGCTCGCGAGCACCACCTTCTTCTGCAATTCGTTCTTCAGCCAGCGCGCGAGCTTCGCCGCCGTGGTGGTCTTGCCGGAGCCCTGCAGCCCCGCGAGCAGGATCACCGCCGGCGGCTGCGTGGCGAGGTTGAGCGCGTCGTTTCTCTCGCCCATCAGCGCGACGAGCTCGCGATAGACCACGCCCACCGCCGCTTGCCCCGGCGTGAGGCTCCCGACCACCTCCTCCCCGAGCGCCTTCCCGCGCACCCCGTCGATGAACTTCTTCACCACTGGCAGCGCGACGTCCGCCTCCAGCAGCGCGACGCGCACCTCGCGCAGCGCTTCCTGGACGTTGGACTCGGTAAGCCGCGCCTCGCCGCGCAGCGTCTTGATCGCGCGCGCGAGGCGCTCCGTCAGATGGTCGAACACGGAAAAGGGTTGGTGTAGACTCGAAAGGTGCCGGAGATTTTACCCTACGTCGTCAACGCCCTGCTCTACGGGGCGCTTGCGCTCTACGTCTGGCGCATCCGCCGGAGCCCGGCGGCCGGCGTCCCCGCCTCCGCCGCCCCGTCGAGCGGCCTCGAGCATTACGCCGTGCTCGCGCCGCTCGGCCTTCACGCCGTCCTCACCGCGCGCGCGATGTTCGCGCCGGACGGGCTGCATCTGGGCGTCGGCAACGCGGTGTCGGCGATCCTCTTCCTGACGGTGCTGATCTACTGGACCGGCAACTTCTTCTACCGGCTCGAAGGACTGCAGTCGCTGGTGCTGCCGGTGGCGGCGGCGGCCTCGTTGATGCCGGCCGTGCTGCCCTCGGTCAGGCCGCTGCCCAACACCGAGTTCCTGGTGTTCAAGGTTCACCTCCTGATCGCGATGCTTTCCTACAGCCTCTTCACCATCGCCTCGCTCCACGTGCTCCTGATGGCGCTGCTCGAGCGCCGCCTGCACGACGGGAGCCTGCCGCGGGCGCTGCAGGGACTGCCGCCGCTTCTCGCCATGGAGACGCTGCTGTTCCGCATCATCTGGGCGGGCTTCATCCTGCTCACGGCGACGCTCGCGACCGGCGTGCTCTACTCGGAGGAGCTGTTCGGCCAGGCGGCGCGCTTCAATCACAAGACGGTGTTCGGCGTGCTCTCCTGGATCATCTTCGCGGCGCTCCTCGGCGGCCGGCACTTCTACGGCTGGAGGGGGCGCGTCGCCGTGCGCTGGACGCTCAGCGGCTTTCTCATGCTGGTGCTCGCCTACATCGGCAGCAAGTTCGTGCTGGAAGTCATCCTGGGCCGGGGCTGAACCCGGAACGGTTCCCGGCATTCCCGCGTGACGCGGCAATCGCAACGCAAGGTGAACTCATGGAAATGGTGATTCTGGCCTGCCTGATACTCCTGAACGGCGCGCTCGCAATGTCCGAGGTGGCGCTGCTCACGGCGCGCAGGTCCCGCCTCGCGACGCTCGCCGCGCGCGGGGACGGCCTCGCCGCCGCCGCGGTGAAGCTCGCCGAGCGGCCGACGCAGTTTCTTTCCACCATCCAGATCGGGATCACCTCCATCGGACTGCTCACCGGCATCTTCGGGGAGGCGCTGCTTGCCGCGCCTCTCGCCGCGTGGCTGCAGACGCTCGGCCTGGAGTCGAAAGCGAGCTACGCCGGAGCGACCGCGATCGTCGTCATCTCCGTGACCTACGTCTCGATCGTGGCCGGAGAACTCGTGCCCAAGCGCCTTGGCCAGCACAACGCGGAAGGCATCGCGAGGCTCGCCGCCTGGCCGATGCGCTCGCTTGCGCTGATTTCCGCTCCGTTCGTGCAGCTGCTGTCGGTGTCCACCGACGCCGTCCTCAAGCCGCTGTTGAAGCTGCTGCGGATCCGGCCGCAGGAGTCCGGACCGCAGCCGCTCTCGGCCGAGGAAATCCGCACCATCGTGCTCGAGTCCTCCAACTTTCTGCCCAAGAAACACGTCTCGATCCTGCTGAACCTGTTCGATCTGCAGGCGATTACGGTGGATGACGTGATGGTCCCGCGCAATCACATCGAGGCGTTCGACATCGATGCGTCGCTCGACGTCCTCCGGCACCAGATCGCCACGTCCCATCACCGGCGGGTGCTCCTATACCGGGGGCACCTCGACGAGATGCTGGGCACGCTGCGGGTCCGCGACGTGCTCAACCTGGTGCAGAACGAGGAGCTCACCCGGGACAAGCTGCGCGAGCTGGTGCGCGAGCCCAACTACGTGCCGGCCGGCACGCCCCTCTTCTCCCAGCTGCAGAACTTCCAGGAGCAGCAGGACCGCATGAGCCTGGTGGTGGACGAGTACGGCGAGCTGATGGGGCTGGTCACGCTGGAGGACATCCTCGAGGAGATAATCGGCGAGTTCACCACGCAGTCCCCGCTGCAAACCGGGGGCTTCGTGAAGCAGCCCGACGGAGCCTATCTCGTGGAGGGCGCGACCCTGCTGAGGGAGCTGAACCGCAAGCTCGGCTTCAATTTCCCGCTCGACGGGCCGAAGACGCTGAACGGCCTCATACTCGAGCACCTGCAATCCATGCCCGAGCCGAGCACCAGCGTCAAGATCGCGGGGCATCCCCTGGAAATCGTCCAGACCCAGGACCGGGTGGTAAAGGCGGTGCGCGTCGTTCCGCCGGCCCGTAGCTGAGCGGCGAGCGCGTGGCTCTGTGCATTCTGGGCTTTACAAAGCCCGGCAAGACGTGCATCATTTTGTGAACTTTCGCACCTAACTTATTGGTTCATTAGGGCAATCAGGAGCTTTCCATGGCCACGGCAGCGGCAGCGGCAAGAAAGCCAGACGTCAAGGAATTCAATTTCACCTGGGTCGGCACCGACAAGGGCAACAAGACCGTGCGCGGGGAGATGCGCGCGAGCGGCGAGGCCCAGGTCAACGCCACTCTGCGCCGCCAGGGCATCCGGGTCGTCGAGATCAAGAAGCAGAGAACGCGGGGCGGAACCCGCATTACCGAGAAGGACATCGCGCTCTTCACCCGCCAGATGGCGACCATGATGAAGTCGGGGGTGCCGCTGCTGCAGGCCTTCGACATCGTCGGTAAGGGGCACAGCAATCCGCGCGTCGCGCGCCTGCTGATGGAGATCAAGACCGACGTCGAGACCGGGGCGAGCCTGAAGCAGGCGTTCGAGAAGCACCCGCTCTACTTCGACGCGCTCTTCTGCAACTTGATCGGCGCGGGCGAGGCCGCCGGTATCCTCGACTCGCTGCTCGACCGGCTCGCGACCTACAAGGAGAAGATCCTCGCCATCAAGAGCAAGATCAAGGCGGCGCTGTTCTACCCGATGGCGATCGTCGTGGTGGCGATCATCATAACGGCGGTGATCATGATCTTCGTGATCCCGGCGTTCAAGCAGGTGTTCACCAACTTCGGCGCCGACCTGCCGGGCCCGACGCTGTTCGTGATGACGGTCTCCGATTTCTTCGTCGAGTACTGGTACGCCCTCGGCCTCGGGGTCGGCGGCGGGATCTACGCCTTCTTCTGGACGTGGAAGCGCTCGGTAAAGATGCAGTATTTCATGGACCGTCTGCTGCTTAAGGTGCCGGTATTCGGCCACCTGGTGCGCATCTCGTGCATCGCGCGCTGGGCGCGCACGCTCGCCACCATGTTCGCCGCCGGCGTGCCGCTGGTCGAGGCGCTCGATTCGGTGGCCGGCGCCTCCGGCAACTACGAGTATTACGTGGCGACCAAGAAGATCCAGGCCGAGGTGTCCACCGGCTCGAGCCTCACCTCCTCGATGCAGGGCACCGATGTCTTCCCCAACATGGTGATCCAGATGGTGGCGATCGGCGAGGAGGCCGGCTCGCTCGACGCCATGCTGTCCAAGGTCGCCGACTTCTTCGAGGCGGAAGTGGACGACGCGGTCGAGGCGCTGTCGAGCCTGATGGAGCCCATGATCATGGTGGTGCTGGGCACGCTGATCGGCGGCATGGTCATCGCCATGTACCTGCCCATCTTCAAGATGGGCCAGGCCGTCTAAAGGCAGGATTCGGGATCGAGGATCGAGGATTCAGGGAAACAGCGTGATGGCGTTCTCTGGATCCTGAATCGCGGTTCCCGAATCCTTGATGTTTCCCGCTTCCTTCTACGCGTATCCGGCGTTTCTCGTCACCGTCGCGGCGCTGTTCGGTCTGATCGTCGGCAGCTTTCTCAACGTCGTCATCCACCGCCTGCCGAAGATGCTCGAGCGGCGGTGGCGCTCCGAGTGCGCGGAGCTCGCCGGCAACCCTGCCCCGCCCACCGAGCGCTACGATCTCGTCAAGCCGCGCTCCGCCTGCCCGCAGTGCGGCCACATGATAGCGGCGATCGAGAATATCCCGCTCGCGAGCTACATCGCCCTGAGGGGAAAATGCTCCCATTGCGGCGCCGCGATCTCGCTGCGCTATCCCGTCGTGGAAGCTTTGTCTGGAGCGCTCGCCGGATACGTCGCCTGGCGCTACGGTTTGAGCGCCGCCGCGCTGGGCGCGCTCCTCTTCGCGTGGGCGATGATCGCGCTCGCCTTCATCGATCTCGACACGTTCTACCTGCCCGACAGCATCACGCTGCCGCTCATCTGGGCCGGCCTGCTGTTCAATCTCGGCGGCACGTTCACCGACCTGCGCTCCGCCGTGATCGGCGCGGTCGCGGGATACCTCGCGCTGTGGTCCGTTTACTGGGCCTTCAAGTTCGCGACCGGGAAGGAGGGCATGGGCTACGGGGACTTCAAGCTGCTCGCCGCGATCGGGGCCTGGCTCGGCTGGAAGATGCTGCCGCTCACGATCCTCGCGTCGTCTCTCGTCGGCGCGGTGGTGGGGATCGGGTTGATCGTGCTCGCGAAGCACGGGCGCGAGAAGCCGATCCCGTTCGGTCCCTACCTCGCGGTCGCCGGCCTGATCGCCATGTTCTGGGGCGAGCGGATCAACAAGTACTACCTCGACCTTTTCTAGTGCCGTTCCAACCGCGCGTGAATAATCCGTTCAGTTGTGCTCGCCCAGGATTCGCTGGCGCACGAGCCAGTCATACTTGGCGAAACAGGTTGGATCGGCACTAGCATGCCGTTCTGCGTCGGACTCACCGGCGGCATCGGCTCGGGAAAGTCCGCTGCGTCCGGCATGTTCGAGGCGCTGGGCGCCGCGGTGGTTGATACCGACGAGATTTCTCGCACGCTGACCGCCCCCGGCGGCGCCGCGATCGCCGCCATCCGGGAGCAGTTCGGTCCCGGCTCGATCGGCCCCGACGGCGGCCTCGACCGCGAGCGTATGAGGTTGCTGGTATTCCGGGACGCGCAATCGCGGCAGCAGCTCGAGGCGATCCTGCACCCACAGATCCGCACCCGCACGCGCTCCGCCATCGCCGCGGCGCGCGCGCCCTACGTCATCGTGGTGGTACCGCTCCTGTTCGAGACCGGCGCCTGCATGGAGCTCGTCCAGCGCGTGCTGGTCGTGGACTGCGACGAGGCGGAGCAGGTGCGCCGCGTCGTGGCCGTGAGGGGCCTTGCGCCGGCGGAAGTGCGCCGGATCATGGCAACGCAGCTGCCGCGCGCCGAGCGCCTGCGGCGCGCTGACGACGTGCTTCATAACGACGGCGGCATCGAGGCGCTGCGCAGCCAGGTCGATGAGTTCCATGCTCGATATCTTGAGCTCGCGCGCCGGGCCTGAGCGGGGAGGCGTTGTGGCCGCCGCCGGCAGGCGCTTTATATTTTTCGGGTTTTGATGAATACTGGCCACGCGTCAGAACCCAACCGGACCGCCGCCGGCCACCCAAAGGTGATCAGCTACGAGCACCCACTGAGCGAGCGCGTGCGCACGCTGCTGCGGCTCGAGGACCTGTTCGAGCGCGTCGATTATTTCCTGCACAAGAACGACGCGCACGAGCACCACGTCGCCCTGCTCTCGATCTTCGAGATCCTGGAGGTGTCGGGGCGCGCCGACCTCAAGTCCGACCTGCTGCAGGAGCTGGAGCGCCAGAAGCACTCGCTCGAGTCGCTGCGCGACAATCCCGAGGTCTCGGGCGAAGCGCTCGACAACGTGCTGTGGCAGATCGACCAGTCCTCGTCGCGGCTCATCAAGGCCCCGGGCAGGATCGGGCAGGAGCTGCGCGAGAACGAGTGGCTGATGAGCATCCGGCAGCGCACCGGGATCCCCGGCGGCGTCTGCGAATTCGACCTGCCCTCGTATCATTACTGGCTGCAGCAGGGGACGGAGCAGCATCGCCACGACCTGCAGCAGTGGCTCGCGCCATTCCTGCCGATGCGGGATGCCATCGCGATCGTGCTGCGGCTGCTGCGCGAGTCGGGCAAGACCACCTCGCAGATCGCCTACCAGGGCGTCTACCAGCAGATGATGGCGGGCCGCCTCTCGCAGATGCTGCGCATACGATTGAAGCGCGAGTACCATTGCGTGCCGGAGATCAGCGCCAACAAGTACGCGCTCAACATCCGCTTCACCACCCAGGAAGGCATCCAGCGGCCGAAGGCAGCTGAGGCCGACGTCGAGTTTGAGCTGACCTTCTGCAACCTTTAGGAATTCGGGCCGGTGGCAACCGACAAATTCCTGAAGAGCCAGACATGAATCCGGAACCGCGCCTCGTCCCCTGCCCGACGTGCGGCAAGGGGGTGTCCTGGACGCCGGCAAGCGCGTGGCGCCCGTTCTGCTCCGAGCGCTGCAGGCTGATCGACCTCGGCGCGTGGGCGGCCGAGCGCTACCGGGTGCCGGTCGCCGAGGACAAGGATCAGCCGGAAACCGCTCCCCCGGGCGAGCCGCCGGGCAGCAGATCCTAGTTCAGTTCAATCCTCGAAAATGGAACGTGGAACCCCGGGAGCTAGTGCCGTTCCAACTATCCTCGGCCATTCGGATCGACTCGACCGGGCGAAGATTTGCCGCGTGCCCAAACTTACCGCACTTGGTGAAACAAGTTGGAACGGCACTAGTCCGGCCACGCTCCCCGCATCATGCTGATGCCGTGCGCGCCATGGCGCCACGCCGTCTCCAGGTCGGTGGGCCGCAGCCCGCCGAGCGCGTACACCGGCAGCGCGCAATCCTCGAGCAGCGCCCCGAAACGCGACCAGCCGAGCCCGGCTGCGCCGGGGTGGCTGGGCGTCGGAGCCACCGGCCCCAGCACGGCGAAGTCCGCTCCCACCGCCTGCGCCCGCGCGAGCTCCCCGGCGTCGTGACATGACGCGCCCACGAGATCGAGATCGGGCCGCTGCCGGATCTCCGTGAGCTGCGCCGCCGTGAGGTGCACGCCATCGGCGCCGAGCTCGCGCGCAAGCTGCGGGCTGCCGTTCACCAGCACGCGCGCATGGTGGGCGCGAGCGCATTCGATCACCCGCGCGGCAAACTCCCGCAGCTCCTTATCGCCCAGCTCCTTCTCGCGCACCTGCACGAGCCTCAATCCCCGCGCGAGCGCCTGCTCGAGCCGCCGCAGCAGCTCGTCCCGTCCCAGCTCCGAAGCGTGGGTGATCGCGTAGACCGCCGGCAGCCTCAATGCCCGGAGGATCGGCGCATTGGCGGGCAGCAGCGGGTCGACGGAGATGGCATCCGGCGACTGCCAGACGAAACGCTGGCTCTCGCGCCCATGCAGCGATCCCGACCATTTCACCACCCGGAAGAAACGCAGCCGGACGGCGGCGTGCGCGTAGTCGTAGTCGCGCGTGAGCCACGGATAGGCCGTCTCGACCTCGATGCCGAGCTCCTCGTGCAGCTCGCGCGCGAGCGCCGGCAGCGGCGCCTCACCGGCCTCGATCTTGCCGCCGGGAAACTCCCAGTAGCCGGCATAGACCTTGCCCGCCGGCCGCTGCCCGAGGAGAAAGCAGCCGTCGGGACGGGTGATGACCGCCGCGGCGACTTCGACGCGGGCGGAAGGGTGAGGGTTGGCGCTCGTTTCCGCCTTCCGCCTTCTGCCTTCCGCCTTCATTCGTCCTTGCGCCTTCCGCCGTCCCCCTTCAGCCGCTGCCGGCCCGCCCAGTCGCGCGCGAACTGCCAGGCGACGCGCCCGCTGCGCGAGCCGCGCTGCATGGCCCATTGCAACGCCGCCCTCTGCACCTCCCCGCTGCGGGCGCCCGGCGCCTTGAAGTGTTCGAGCCACACTCCGACGATCTTCAAATAGTCGTCCTGGTCGAAGGGGTAGAACGCCGCCCACAGGCCAAAGCGCTCCGACAGCGAGATCTTTTCCTCCGAGGTCTCGCTCGGGTGGATCTCTTCGCCGACGTGCTTGTAGTCGAGGTTCTCCTGCATGTACTCCGGCATCAGGTGGCGCCGGTTGGAGGTGGCGTAGATGACGCAGTTGTCCGTGGCGGCGGCGATCGAGCCGTCCAGCACGACCTTCAACGCCTTGAACCCCGGCTCGCCGGCGTCGAACGAGAGATCGTCGCAGTAGAGCACGAAGCGCTCCGGCCGCTCGCCAATGAGATCCACGATGTCGGGGAGGTCGACGAGGTCGCGCTTGTCCACTTCGATCAGCCGCAGCCCGCGCGGGGCGTATTTGTTGAGCAGCGCCTTGATGAGAGAGGACTTGCCGGTGCCGCGCGCGCCGGTGAGCAGCACGTTGTTGGCGGGATGGCCTTCCACGAACTGGCGCGTGTTGCGCTCGACCAGCTCCTTCTGGGCGTCGATCCCCTGGAGGTCGCGCAGCGCGATGCGGTGCACGTGGCGCACCGGCTCGATGTGGGCGCGGCCATTGTGCTTCCGCCAGCGGAAGGCGATGGACGCGGCCCAGTCCGGTGCCGGCACGTTCCGCGGCAGCAGCACCTCGAGGCGCGTGAGCAATCCCTCGGCCTGTTTGATCAATTTTTCCGCGTCAGCCATGTCCGGATTCTAACCGGCCGCGGGCGGGAAAGGGGATGTTCAGGTCCGGTATTCGGCGTTGATCGTCACGTAGTCGTGCGAGAGATCGCAGGTCCACACCGTCACGGCGGCGGTCCCGCGGTT
This sequence comes from Burkholderiales bacterium, assembly GCA_036398235.1. Taxonomy (GTDB): domain Bacteria; phylum Pseudomonadota; class Gammaproteobacteria; order Burkholderiales; family SG8-41; genus SG8-41. The sequence goes on along the minus strand of DASWHI010000206.1, from coordinate 7,367 downwards.
CAACACGACCCGCACCGTGATCTCGGGCTGCCGCATGACGCGCGCTCCGTCCGCTTCGAGGTAGCCGGGACTGCGCCCGCCGTTCTTCGCGACCAGCACGTCGTCGAGGTAGAGGTCGACCTTGTCCACCGCGAGGTCGGGCACGCCGGCATAGCCGACCGCCGCGAGTATCCGGCCGAGGTTGGGATCCGACGCGAAGAACGCGGTTTTCACCAGCGGCGAATGCGCAATCGCGTACGCGACTTTCCGGCACTCCTCCTCCTTCTGCCCGCCTTCGACGCGCACGGTGATGAACTTGGTCGCGCCCTCGCCGTCGCGGATGACGGCCTGCGCGAGCTCCGCGGCCACCGCCGAAACGCCTTCCAGCAGCGCCCCGTACGCCGCGCTTTTCGCGTCGCCGATCTCCATCATGTCGGCCTGGCCCGTCGCCACCAGCACGAAGGCGTCGTTGGTCGAGGTGTCGCCGTCCACTGTGATGCGGTTGAAGGAGCGCTCCGCCGCCCGCGCGACCATGGAGCGCGCGAGGGGCAGCGCCAGGCGGGCGTCGGTGGCCACGAATCCAAGCAGGGTGGCCATGTTGGGATGGATCATGCCGGCGCCCTTCGCAATGCCGGTAACGGTGACGCTCGCGCCTTCCACGGTCACGCGCCGCGAGGCGGCCTTCGGCAGCGTATCGGTCGTCATGATCGCCTGCGCCGCCGCGAGCCAGTTGTCCTCCCGCAAGCTGGCAAGGCAGGCGGGAAGCCCCGCGGCGATTCTCTCCACCGGCAGCGGCTCCATGATGACGCCAGTCGAGAACGGCAGCACCTGCGCCGCGGAGCAGCCGATGAGCCGCGCGAGCTCGCCGCAGGTCTGGCGCGCCGCGGCGACGCCCTCCCTGCCGGTGCCGGCGTTGGCGCAGCCGGTATTGACGACCAGCGCCCGGATCGAGGCATCGGGGTCAAGCATGGTGAGATGCTGGCGCGCCACCGCCACCGGCGCGGCGCAGAAGCGGTTCTGCGTGAACACGCCCGCCACCCGCGCGCCGCTCTCGAGCCTCATCACCAGCAGGTCCTTGCGGCCCGCCTTGCGGATGCCCGCCTCGGTCACGCCCAGACTGACCCCTTTGACCGGCAACAGGTTCTTCGGATCGGGCGGCTTGAGATTGACGGGCATGCGAGCGACGCGCCTGAAAATCGGAACGGCGGAATTATAGCGGGGAAACTCGGCGCGCCATGCCCGTCATTCCCGCGGAGGCGGGAATCTAGAGGACTGGGTCCCCGCCTGCGCGGGGACACTGTCACGCGGCTAGCTGAGCCTGCCGTGACAGTGCTTGTACTTTTTGCCCGAGCCGCACGGGCACGGATCGTTGCGCCCGACCTTCTCGGCGCCGCGCACGAATGGCCGTGGCCGGTCGGCCACCGCGACATCGCCCTCGGCTTCCGCCTCGGCGGCGGCGCCGCCGGCACCCGCGAATTCGGCGTGCTGGTACTGGACATTGCGCGGCGCCGCGGGCTCCTCCACCGACGCGAGCTCCTCGGCGCCGCGGATCTGAACCGCCATCAGGATCTTGGTGACCTCGGCCTTGATCGACTCCAGCATCATGGAGAAGAGCTCGAACGCCTCGCGCTTGTATTCCTGGGTCGGATTCTTCTGCGCGTAGCCGCGCAGGTGGATGCCCTGGCGCAGGTGGTCGAGCGCGGCGAGGTGCTCGCGCCAGTGGGTGTCGAGGCTCTGGACCATGATCGCGCGCTCGTAGTGGCGCATCGCCTGCGGGTCCACGGCTGCGACCTTGTCCTCGTACTGCTTGCGCGCGGCGTCGATGATGCGGCGGCGCAGCTCCTCCTCCTCGAGCTCGGGCTGGTCCTTGAGCCAGCGCGCCGCCCCGAGCTTCAACTGAAGCTCGGCTTCCAGCGTCTTCTCCAGCCCCGCGACGTCCCACTGCTCCTCCAGGCTCCCCGGCGGGATGTGCTGGCCGATGCTGCTATTGATGACATCGGCGCGTATGGCGCGCAGGGTTTCCGAGATATCGACCGATTCCAGCAGCTCGTTCCTCTGCTGGTAGATGACTTTTCTCTGGTCGTTCGCGACGTCGTCGTATTCCAGCAAATGCTTGCGGATGTCGAAGTTGCGCGATTCGACCTTGCGCTGGGCGTTCTCGATGGAGCGCGTCACCCAGCGGTGCTCGATCGCCTCGCCCTCGGGCATCTTCAACCGCTCCATGATCGCCGCCACGCGGTCCGACGCGAAGATCCGGAGCAGCGGATCCTCGAGCGAAAGGTAGAACCGGCTCGCCCCCGGATCCCCCTGGCGCCCGGAGCGGCCGCGCAGCTGGTTGTCGATGCGGCGCGATTCGTGCCGCTCGGTGCCGACGATGTGCAGCCCCCCCGCCGCGACCACCTGGTTGTGCAGTTTCTGCCACTCGATGCGCGCGGCCTCGGCCTGCTTCCTGCGGCTCGCCTCGTCGAGCGCGGGGTCGGCCAGCAGCCGGTTGATCTCCGGCTCGGGATTGCCGCCGAGCACGATGTCGGTGCCGCGGCCCGCCATGTTGGTTGCGATCGTGATCTGGCGGGGACGCCCGGCCTGGATCACGATCTCGGCCTCGCGCGCGTGCTGCTTGGCGTTCAACACGTTGTGCGGCAACTTCTCGTTCTCGAGCATCCCGGACAGCAGCTCCGAGTTCTCGATCGACGTGGTGCCGACCAGTGTCGGCTGGCCGCGCTCGTAGCAGTCCTTGATGTCGTTGATGATCGCGCGGTGCTTTTCGCGCGCCGTCCGGTAGACCTGGTCCATGCGGTCTTCGCGGATCATCTTCATGTGCGTGGGAATCACGATGGTCTCCAGCCCGTAGATCTGCTGGAACTCGTAGGCCTCGGTGTCCGCCGTCCCGGTCATGCCGGCGAGCTTGCCGTACATGCGGAAGTAGTTCTGGAAGGTGATCGTCGCGAGCGTCTGGTTCTCCTTCTGGATCTCGACGCCTTCCTTGGCCTCGACCGCCTGGTGCAGGCCCTCCGACCAGCGCCGCCCCGGCATGAGGCGCCCGGTGAACTCGTCCACGATGATGATCTCGCCGCCCTGCACCACGTACTGCTGATCGCGGTGAAACAGGCTGTGGGCCCGCAGCGCGGCGTTCATGTGGTGCATCAGGTGGATATTGGCCGGATCGTAGAGGCTCGTCGCGGGCGTGAGCAGGCCCGCTTTCGCCAGCAATTGCTCCGCGTGCTCGTGCCCCTGCTCCGAAAGCAGCACCTGGTGCGCCTTCTCGTCGACCCAGTAGTCGCCCGGTGCGTCCTCCTTCTTCTGGCGCACGAGGCTCGGGACCACCCGGTTCATCCGCACGTAGAGGTCGGTGGTGTCCTCGGCCTGCCCCGAGATGATGAGCGGCGTGCGCGCCTCGTCGATCAGGATCGAGTCCACCTCGTCCACGATCGCGTAGTGCAGCCCGCGCTGCACCCGCTCGGAGACCTGGTACACCATGTTGTCGCGCAGATAGTCGAAGCCGAACTCGTTGTTGGTGCCGTAGGTGATGTCGGCGCCGTAGGCGCGCCGCTTCGCTTCCTGGCGCTCTTCCGGCGCGAGATCGTGGAAAGCGAGGTTGACCCCCACGGTGAGGCCCAGAAAGCGGTAGATCTTGCCCATCCAGTCGGCGTCGCGGCTCGCCAGGTAATCGTTGACCGTGACGATGTGCACGCCCTCGCCGGCGAGCGAGTTGAGATAGGCGGGGAGGGTCGCGACCAGCGTCTTGCCCTCGCCGGTGCGCATTTCCGCGATCTTCCCGTTGTGGAGCGCCACGCCGCCGACGAGCTGCACGTCGAAATGACGCATGTTGAGAGTGCGCCGGGCGGCTTCGCGCACCACCGCGAACGCTTCCGGCAGCAGCTCCTCGATGGCTTGCCGGCGAGCGTCGTTCCGCCCGCTCGCCAGCCGCTGCGCGCGCTCCGCGTCGTCGGCGCCGCCCCCGGAGATCCGCGCAAGCCGGTCGCGGATGCGGGCGCGGAATTCGTCGGTCTTGGCGCGCAGTTCCGCATCCGTCAGCTTCTGCATCTGCGGCTCGAGCGCGTTGATCGCGCGCATCTGGCGCCCGTACTGGCGCAGCAGCCGGTCGTTCCGGCTGCCGAAGATCTTCCTCAGAATCGTCTGGATCATTCGCCGCAGGCCAAGCTAAACAAAAAGGGGTGGGGACACGCCCCACCCCCTTTCCAAGTCCCGGTCTCTCGAATCAGCTGGGCAACCGCAGGAATCGCGTCGGATTGACCGGTGCGCCGCGCTGGCGCACCTCGAAATGCAGGTGGGTACCGGTCGCTCGCCCCGTCTTGCCCACTTCGCCGATCTTCGCACCGCCCAGCACCACGTCTCCCACCTTCACCAGTCGCTTGGAAGCGTGCGCATAGCGCGAGATCAGGCCGTTGCCGTGATCGATCTCAATCATATTACCATACTGCGGGTGCATGGCCGAGAAGACGACGACCCCGCCCGCCGCCGCGCGAAACGGCGTGCCATGCTCGACCATGACGTCGATGCCCTCGTGAAACGCCCGCTGGCCGGTGAACGGATCGATGCGCCACCCGAAATTCGAGGAATACCAGCCGCCCCGCACGGGCAGAATCGTCGGTAGCAGTTTCTTTTTCGCGCTGTCGACGGTGAAGAGCGACTCGAGCACACCGAGCTTGTCGCCGCGGTCTTCCACCTGCCGCGTCAGCAGGTCGAGCTGCCGGGTGAAATCATTGAGCGAGAGATCCTGCGGCGGCAGCGACGATACCGCGCCGCCGCGCGCGGGCAGCTCGTTAAACACCAGGTCCTGCGGCTTGAACCCCGCGAGCTTGGCGAGCCGCTCGCCGAGCGTATCCAGACGAAGCAGCTGCGCCTGCATCTGGCCGAGCCTGACCGCCATCGCGTTGAGGTTCTCGCGCAGGTACGACTCGGTGCGCGCGTGCTGTTCCTGCTGGGCCGACAGCAGGATCGTCTGCAGGTAGGGAACGTTGAGCTCGGCGGCAAAGCGCAGCAGCACGTAATTGATCGCCGATGCGAGCGCCAGCACGGAAACCAGCATGGCGAGGCCCATCAAAATGAAATGCGGCACCCCCAACGTTATGGTGCGCGCCTTCGCCAGCTTCTCCGAAACCAGGATAATATTCATCGTCCTACTCCCGACACCCCCCGGTGCCTGTCCAGAAGATCGGCGATGTCATCGCCCGCTCCGGCGGCCTTGAGGCCCTTGCCCGCCACGCCCGCCGCTTGAGCGTCCTGCAGCAGCTCCTGCTTGAAGCAACTCCCTCTGCGCTTGCCGCGGCAACCCGGGTGACGGACCTGAAGGCGGGGACCCTTGTTGTCCTGGCTGACAATCCCGCCGTGGCAGCCAAACTCCGGCAGCTAGCGCCGCGACTCCTAAAACACGTTCAAAAACAACAGCCGGAGATTACTGGAATCCGGGTGGGCGTGCAAGTAAAAACGCACAAAATCAACGTTGAGCATGAAGTCACGAAGCCTCCGTTACCCCCTGAAGCCATTAAAGATTTGAGAGGGCTTGCGGAGGCGCTGCCGGCTTCGTCGCTGAAGTCCGCGCTGGCGCGCTTGCTCGCGCGGCGCAATTCCGCAAAGCGGAACTAGGGTACGGGGCGGTTCAGACCACCAGCACCAGGCGCTCGAGGAGGTAGAGCGTGAGAAACAACAGCACGAACACGAAGGCGAACTGGAATACCCGCCAGGCGAAAGTGAGGTAGCGCCGGTTGCGCGTGAAGAGGTAGAGCGCGATCGCGCCGACGATGCCGATCAGAACGAGGACGCCGACCAGCCTCAGAACCAGCACGCGTGCCGCCTAGGCGGGCTGGGGCTGCCAGGCGAGAAACGCGGGCGCGTCCTCCTCGCGCTCGAAACTGACGAATTCCCAGGAGGGCCTGTCCTCGAGCAGCCGGCGCAGCAGCCGGTTGTTGAGCGCGTGTCCCGATTTGTACCCGGAGAATGCTCCGATGAGGGGGTAGCCGAGAAGGTAGAGGTCGCCGATCGCGTCGAGCACCTTGTGCTTGACGAACTCGTCCTCGTAGCGCAATCCGTCGGTATTGAGCACCCGGTAATCGTCCACCACGATCGCGTTGTCGAGGCTGCCCCCAAGCGCGAGGCCCTGCGCGCGCAGCGTCTCGACGTCCTGCATGAAACCGAAGGTGCGTGCGCGGCTTACCTCCTTGATGTAGGACGTCGTGGAGAAGTCCACCGTGATGGCGCGGCTCGCCTTTTCGAAAACCGGATGCGCAAAATCGATTCCCATGGTGAGCTTGAAGCCGTTATACGGCTCGAAGCGCACAACCTTGTCGCCTTCCGTCACCTCGACGGGTTTCAGGATGCGGACGAACCGCTTGGGGGTGCCCTGCTCCTCGATGCCTGCCGATTGCAGCAGGAACACGAACGGGCCGGCACTGCCATCCATAATCGGCACCTCCGGGGCAGTGAGATCGACGTACGCATTGTCGATGCCCAAGCCGGCCAGTGCCGACATCAGATGCTCGACCGTGTAGATCCGCGCGTCGTTCTTTTCCAGGCAGGAGGAGAGCCGCGTGTCGCCCACCGCGTACGGCTCGCCCTTGATCTCCACCGGCGGCTGAAGATCGATGCGCCGGAACACGATGCCGGTATTCGCCGCCGCCGGCCGCAGCGTCATGTAGATCTTGGTGCCGGTGTGCAGCCCCACGCCGGTCGCGCGGATGATGTTCTTCAGCGTGCGTTGCTGGATCACGCAAAAACTCCCTGAAATTTCAGGCTCTTAACATTTAAATTGTATCACGCGCCGACGCTGCGGCGCAACAAAACCGTCACAGCTTTACGTGCTGTCAACGATCAACATCCAACTATCAGTCATCCATCCATAGGCGGAGTTCCAGGCACGGCCAGGCATGGACGGGCCGCTTCACGGTAGCCACTGATCACTAGTCCGCCTGCTTGCGCAGGAACGCGGGGATGTCGAGCATCTCGACACCCGATTGCCGCATCGCCTCGACCGTCGCATCGCGATTGCGCTTGGAGCGCATCACCGCCGGCATCTCGAGCGCGCCGTAGTCCACCTCCAGCGGCCGGTTGTCGGTGCCGGTCTTGCTGGCCACCACGGTGAGCGGCTTCACCTGCCGATGCACCACGGGCTTGCCGAGGCCGGTCGCGATGATCGTTACCCGCAGCTGGTCTCCCAGCGCATCGTCGTACACGGTGCCGATGATGGGATGGGCGGAGTCCGACGAGAACGCCTTGATCGTGCCCATCACGTCGTACATCTCCTGCAACTGGAAGGTCGCCTTGCTCGCCGAGATGTTGACCAGCACGCCGCGCGCATCCGCGATATTGACGTCCTCGAGCAACGGGCACGCAATCGCCTGCTCCGCCGCGAGCCGCGCCCGGTCGGCCCC